>CAXQNK010000020.1:0-56613 GCA_964225175.1 Candidatus Nitrosopumilus sp.
TCTCGCCGCCGGTGCCGAAGTGATCGTGGCGGCGCGGCGCGCGCCCAACCATCCTGTTGAGATGGATTCGAGGCGTGCTCACTGTTGCGAATGCGATGTCAGAGACCCCGAAGCAAGCCAGGCCCTGATCGATTTCGCGCTGGAGAAAACCGGTCGCCTCGATGTGCTGATCAACAACGCCGGGGGCAGTCCGGAGGTCGCTGCCGCTTCGGCTTCGCCCCGCCTTACCCGCTCGGTCATCGACCTGAATCTCGTGGCACCGGCGGTGTTGTCACAACAGGCTCATCTGGCCATTGAACGCACCACAGGAACGGGCTCGATCATTAACATCGCCAGCGTTTCGGCCACTCGCCCCTCACCCGGAACAGCGGCCTACGGCGCTGCAAAAGCGGGGCTGGTCAACCTGACACGATCCCTCGCCCAGGAATGGGCTCCGGCCATTCGGGTGAACGTCATTATTGCCGGGCTGGCGCGCACGGAAAATTCGGAAGCACACTACGGCGGCGCACAGGGCATCACGCGCATTGAACGCCGCATGCCCATGAAAAGAATGGCCACACCGAAAGACATCGGTAAAGCCTGTCTTTTTCTTGCTTCCGCCGAGGCGGCCTACATCTCCGGCACGACACTTGAAGTACATGGCGGCGGCGAGCCACCAGCCTTTCTCAGCCTGCAGCGCGATGATGACTGACTCAAGAAGCACAATGCCGCCGCACTTCAAACCCGTCAAGGGACAGTCGATTTACAGCGAACACCTCGGGCCGATCCATGTTCCGGACAAGGCGCATCGGGACAAGGACTTTTTCCAGTTCGGCATCACGCTGGAAGAACGCCACACGGGCGGACGGGGACGCGGCCATGGTGGCGTCACCATGACATTTCTTGATGAGGCCATGGGCCGTGCGGCATCGGAAACCTGCCAGCGCATGTGCGTGACGCTATCGATGACCACGCATTTTCTTGCCGCCACCCACATCGGGGATTTCATCTGTGCATCCGTGAAAGTTCGACGACGCGGGCAGAATATTGTTTTCGTCGATGCGCAACTGCACGCGGGTGAGCGGCTTTTGGCCACCGCGAGCGGCACCTGGAAAAACACGCGGCAACCCATACCCGGGCGTTGATCCGGGATCCCGGGTTACTTGAGTGAAGCGGGAACGTACAGCTCCGCCAACTTCCCTCCATCGACGGGCAATTCAATACCCGTAATAAAGCTGGCCTCGTCACTGGCAAGGAACGCGATGGCGGCGGCCACCTCTTCCGGTCGCCCGCTTCTCTGCATCGGGATGGCCGCCTCCAGGCGTTCAATCACCTCGGAACGACCACCTGCCGCCGCAAGCATGGCGGGAGTCACGATAGAACCGGGCACGACCGTATTCACGCGCACATTGTGTCCAGCGGCTTCCATTGCGGCACATTGCGAGAACTGATTCATTGCGGCCTTTGCCGCGGAATATCCCGAGACACCCCGTGCCGCCCTGCTGCCACACGATGAAGACACGTTGACAATCGACCCTGAGCCCTGCGGACACATCACAGACAGAGCGGCCCGAGTGCCCACGAAGGTGGCGTCAACGGTCACGCTGAAATTTCGCCGCCAGGTTTCCACATCCGTATCACCAATGTTCCCGTGGCGCGTTACCGCAGCATTATTCACCAGGACGTCGAGGCGATCATGCTGCTGCGCAGTGTCACGCACCAGCCGCTCGAACGCGTCAAGGTCCGCCAGGTCAAGCACCGAGAATGCCGCAGAGCCTCCGGCACGGGAAATTTCCGCCACGGCCGCACGCAGGGGCTCCTCGCGACGCGCACAAATCACCACGTGTGCACCTTCACAGGCAAGCGCAGTGGCCGTAGCCAGCCCAATGCCGGAACTTGCGCCCGTTACGACTGCAACCCGGCCCTCAAATCGTCGTGTCATGTTCAGCTGCTCCCGTCTCAACCACGCCCAGCGCATGCCGTGCCGCCACCCAGGCAAATGTCATCGCCGGCCCCAATGTCGCCCCGGCCCCGAGATAACGACGCCCCATAACGGACGCCGCCACGTTGCCCGTTGCATACAAGGCCGTAATCGCCTGCCCATCAGTGCGCATGACCTGCGCGTGCTCGTTGGTCAGCAGTCCGCCCTTGGTACCGATGTCGCCCGGGTGAATGGGCAGAGCATAGAAAGGCGGCTTGCCTATGGGGGCAATACAGGGATTGGGCGTGTTCTTGGCATCGCCGTAATAACCGTCATAAAAACTCTGCCCTCGACCGAAATCTTCATCCACGCCACTGCGCGCAAAACGGTTGTTGCGTTCTATGGTCATGGCCAGGCCTTCAGGGTCAATGCCTGTTTGCTCGGCCAGGGCCTGAACGGATTCGGCCTTGACCATGATGGCGCGCAGCTTGCGTGGAATGGCCCGATCGGGCATCGCCCAACCTGGGCCCATCGGACCGAACGGATATTTGTGCCGGAACCGTGAATCAAAGACGACCCAGGAGGGGACCGAGCGCGCCTCGTACATGGCGTATCCAGACTCCAGGTAGGGCAAGGCCTCGTTGGCAAAGCGCCGGCCCTGTGTGTTGACGATGACCAGCCCGGGAAGCGAACGCTCCGCAAACAATCCCTGCGGGCGCGGCCAACCCGGCACGTGGATGACCGGAATCCACCAGGCGTGCTCCATTAGGTCAACCGCCGCGTCGAGCTCCAGGGCGGCCTCCAGGGCATCGCCGGTGTTGTTCTCCTGGGAAACACTCCAATCCACCTGCGTGGGAGCAGGCAGGAATTTTTCGCGCAATGCGCGATTGTGTTCGAAACCGCCCGCTGCAAGAATGGTCGCACGACGCGCTCGCACCAGAACCTTTTTACCATCGCGCTCCACCCAGGCACCCGTGACCCGCCCACCCTGTTGCGTCAGGGCCACCATCGGCGCATTCAACCAGAGCGTGCCACCGTTTTCACGGAAAGACAGGTAGAGGCTACCCACCAGGGCATGGCCTTGCGTCAGGCGTCGCGCCAACTTGCCCCGTAAACGCCCCGGGATATCCATATAGTAAGCCAGCAGCACCTTGAGCAAGGTCAGGTGCCAGCCGCGCTGCTGGGTCAGGAATTTACGCGCTTCCTTGAAGGTCAGTGAATAACGCCCCTGAACCAATGACCCGGCGGGCTGGGGCCGCATCCGATATAGATCCTGGCCCAGCTTGCCGCCCCAGAATGATTTTGGAGCCTGTGTGCGATACCCACGGCGTGCACCGCTCGTTTCCGGATAATAGTCAGGATAGGGATAGGCCTCGTAGCGAAGGCGGGAGTGTCTCTGCAGAAAGTCCAGCATCTCCGGTGCCGCTTTGATAAACGCGCGAATTCGTCCCTCCGAGACTTCTTCGCCGATCATGGTGCGCATGTAACGGAATGCGTCTTCAGCGGAATCTTCTGCGCCGACGCGTCGTGCGTTATCGCTGTTGGGTATCCAGATGCCTCCGCCCGACATGGCAGAAGTGCCTCCGAACACGTCACTTTTTTCCACCACGAGAACGCGCGCACCGTGATGTGTCGCCGTAACGCCGCCAGCGAGTGCCCCGGCTCCCGAGCCCACAATCAGGACGTCTGTTTCGACTGATGCGTGTTCGCTCAATGAGACGCCTCTCCTGGCTAGGTTTCCAGGCCGGCAACCAGCAGATCGCCGACCCACTGCTCCAGTTTATCGGGTGTTTCGTGGTAGCGCTCGCACTGCTTTGCCCAAAGGAAGTAGCGATGGATAGGAAATTCGAGGTCCTGGCCAATACCTCCGTGCAAATGGAGAAAAGTGTGCCCGGCATGATGCCCGGCGACACCCGCCCAGTACTTGGCGACCGCAGCCGAAAGACCCACATCGGCTGCGTGCTCGATGTCATCCAGGGCGCGCCAATACGCACTTCTCAGGCATTCAATTTCCATGTAGGCATCCGCTGCGCGCTGGGAGACAGCCTGGAAACTGCCCAGCGCTCGTCCGAACTGCTTTCGCTCCGAAACATAGGATGCGGTACGACTTAAGCCTTCATCAAGCACACCCGTCTGCATGGCGGCAAGACCAATCCAGGCCCGATGACGTTGCATCAGCATCAGGCCCTCAGCTGATTCGCCGTGCGCAACCAGGCACTCACGAGACACGTGAACGTCCTCGAATTCAACGTATCCAGCCGGCTCGTCGTTAATGGCTCGCTGCTCAATAACCGAGACACCGGGGGCCTGGCGTTCCTGGTAGAGGAGGAAAGCCGAGCCTTCCTCGTCATGCAGCGACACGAGCAGTCCATCGGCTTGCGCACAATAAGGTGAAAAGCCACTGCTGCCATTCAGAACCCAGCCGCCCCCGGCCGGATCGATACGCAGCGGTGAGCGTTCCTGGAGACCACGATAGGGCCGGACCGGCGCGAGGACCGATCGGCCATGAGCCACGTCTGGCAAGATCGATTCACACAATGCGGCATTTTCACTTTCGGCCAAGGTCATTGCGCACTCAACCAAGTTGGAAAGCAATGGCGCTGGCGCCGTCGCCCGGCCTTGCTGCTCCAGCACCAGGCACAATTCAACCAGACCCATGCCCATGCCGCCCAAGCCCTCGGGAATGGCCAGGGCCAACATGCCAGTCTCCGCCAATTGCGACCACAAGGGCTGATGACAGTCAGCCGATGAGCGCGCCAGTTCCTTGAGCGCATCGTCGTTACACATCTCGGTGAACACGCGCTCCACGGCCTCGCGAATGGCCAGCTGATCTTCGTTAAAACTGAAATCCAACGTCCCGTTCCTTGTTCAGGCGATCGTGTTGGGCATGCCGAGGCCGAAGTTGGCCACCATGCAGCGCATGACTTCGAGCACGCCGCCACCCACCGTGGAAATCTGGCCATTACGGTAATCTCGCTCGAGGTCTCCGTCGAAAATCGCTTTCGGACCACCAAATTTCACCAGCGAGTCCTCGCCCACAAGTTCAAGGCATTCGCGCAATATCTCGATCAGGCTGAGCACATTTTTGACTTTGGCTCCGGACGCCAAGGCCACGTCGAGCCGGCCTTGCTCGATTTGCGAAGCCATTCGAAGGTTGAGAATTTCAAGCGCTTCGAGCCGGCAATGCAAGGCACCAATTTTGGCGCGCACCAGTGGCTCGGCCAGCGGGCCCGATCCTTCCCTGCTTTGGCTGGCAAGCGCGGCGACCACCCTCTCGAACTGTTTTTTGCCAATAACCGTCATCGCCGCGAGCGCGACGCGCTCGTGGTTAAGCTGTGACGTGATCAATTTCCATCCGCCATCGACCTTGCCAATGACCCGATCCAGCGGCACGCGCACATTCTCGTAGTAGGTCACGCTGGTCTCGATGTCTGCGACCGTATGGATCGGCGCAAACGAGTAGCCCGGATCTTGCGCATCAACAATGAACATGGTGATGCCGTCGGACTGTCTGCGCGCGCCTTCGGAGGTTCGTGCAGCCAACCAGATGTAGTCGCAGTCCTGGCCGGAACTGGTGTAGACCTTGGTGCCGTTGATGACGAACTCGTCGCGCTCGCGCACTGCCGGTGTGCTCAACGAGCCGAGGTCAGTTCCAGAGGCGGGCTCCGTATAGCCCACCGCAAAAATGCATTGCCCGGACGCAATTCGGGGCAAGAAAAACTGTTGCTGTTCCTCGGTCCCGAATTTCATGATCGCAGGCCCGATGGTATTGATGGTGACCAAGGGAAAAGGCGCGTGCGCAGACCATGCTTCTTCGAACAATATCAGCTGCTCGGTGGCCGTGTAATTCCTGCCGCCAAACTTTTCCGGCCACCCCAACGTCAGGATTCCATCGCTGCCCAATTGCTCGATAAGTGCCCTGAATTCCGGCCCGCCTTCCCTACCGATGACTCGCCGGACCACGTCCGGGGTCATCAGCTTTTGAAAGTAGGCCCGCAGTTCATTGCGCAGTTCGATTTGTTCTTTGCTGTACCGCGTCCGCACGCTTCATGTACCTTTTCATTGACGGTTTTGACGGTTTTTGCAATGATAATGCATAATTCATTGCAAGTACATCCGCTGATCGTGCAATTGCAGCATGCCAAGGGAATCGGAGCGCCGGGGCCATGCCAGGAAACGAGCCAAAAATAGACGCACTGCGGGCGGAATACCTCCAGCGCCGCGTCGGGCCCTACATCGCCTGGAATCCAGTCAGTCGCACCCAGGTCTGGCAATGGTGCAGCGCCATGGGCGATCAGAACCCCTTGTACCTCGAAGATGCGCAAGTCATCGCTCCGCCCACCATGCTGCAGATGTGGACCTTCAGGGATGTGCATGGCAAATATGCTCCGGGCTCCACGGACAAGGACACCTACGAAGTCCTAGGCCGCCTCGCGAATATGGGATTCAAGGGCACTGTCGCGGTCAGTTATGACCAGACCTATCACGCCTACCTTGGCGAAGGCGACAGGGTGTACAGTTACTCGACCATCATCGAGCTCTCAGAACTGAAATCGACCGGGCTGGGAGATGGGCATTTCGTAACCGAGCTCGCGGAGTACTTCATTGGCGAAGATCATCTCATCGGCGAGGCGCGCATCACTTACTTCAAGTACCGCGTGCCCGAACGCATGGCTGAGACGCCCCCGGAGGTCACCCGGCCCAAACGCATCGCGCCTGTCGAGAATCACGACTCGAGGCACTTCTGGGCCGGTTTGCGGGACGGGCTGCTGCTGATCCAGGAGTGCAGCGACTGTGGCCAGCGGCGGCACCCGCCCCAACCCATGTGCGAAACATGCCAGAGCCTCGAGTGGACAACCATTGAATCAGCGGGCCTCGGGACAATCTACAGTTATACCGTATTGCATTACCCCGAGATTCCACCTTTTGATTATCCGAACGCAATCGTTCTCGTTGAACTCGATGAAGGCGTTCGCATCGTTTCGCAGCTCCGGGGCTCGGAACCTGAGACCATCCAGATCGGCCAACGGGTCCAGGCGAGCATAGAATCTGTTCAGGATCAGCTCAGCCTGCCCATTTTTGAGGTCATTGCTCCGTGAGCAAGGTCCAAACAGGTGATCGATTGCCGGAACTCGAGATTCCGGTGACCACCGCACAGATCGTTTCGGGCGCGATCGCATCGCAGGATTTCGAGGATGTGCACCACGATACTGCGGCCGCGAAACGCGCCGGCACGCCAGATATCTTCATGAATATACTGACCACCAATGGACTGGTCGGCCGATACCTGACCGACTGGGCCGGTCCACGGGCACGCATTCGCCGCATCCGGTTGAAGCTGGGTGTGCCCAACTTTCCAGGCGACCTCATGACCTTCACCGGCAAGGTTATCTCGCTCGATGATGGCCTGGCAGAAATCGAATTCAGGGGTAAAAACAGTCTCGGAAGCCACGTCACGGGCGTCGCCATCATCGCACTGGAAGGGGAAACCGGCAATGCTGCGTGATTTACCCATCGCAATTGTTGGCATCGGCGCCACCGAGTTCTCAAAAAACTCAGGCCGTAGCGAGATGCGACTGGCCTGTGAGGCCGCGCTGGCGGCAGTCCGGGACGCTGGCATTTCAGGTGCCGATGTCGATGGCATGGCCACGCTCTCGATGGACAACAACTGGGAAATCGAGGTGCACCGCCAGCTTGGTGGCCGTGAACTGAAGTTTTTCTCCCGCACTCAATTTGGCGGCGGCGGCGCGATCGGACCCTTTGCCCATGCCTGCAGCGCCATCCGCTCAGGCCAGTGTGAAACCGTGATCATCTACCGGGCAATGAATGAGCGCTCGGGATTGCGCTTCGGGGGCGGCGAGATCATGAGCATGAATGCACTGAATCCCGACATGATTCATTTCAGCCACTATTTCCCCAGTGGTTTCATGACCCCGGCGGGCTGGATCGCTATGGCCGCGCGCCGTTATATGCATGAATTTGGGGCGTCTTCCGAGGATTTTGGACGGGTCGCGGTGTCTTTCAGGGACTTTGCCGCCACTAACCCGGAGGCTTTTTTCTACCAGCGCCCCATCACGCTCGAGGATCACCAGTCCTCGCGCATGATTGCCGACCCCCTGCGTCTTTACGATTGCTGCCAGGAGAGTGACGGGGCCGTTGCCTTCGTCCTGACGCACATGGACCGGGCCCGGGACCTGCCCGCAAGGCCGGTAATTATTGCCGCTGCACGCCAATGCGCACTGCCCAATTCGCGACAGGTGACGCCGTTCTACGGAGACTCCATTTCAAGTTTCCCCGAATTCGACGCGCTGTCCGGCGAACTCTTCAGGGCAGCGGGCCTGGAGCCTGGCAACATCGATTTTGCATGTCTCTACGATCACTTTACGCCCGCCATTCTCCCGCAATTGGAATCTTTCGGTTTCTGCCAGCGAGGTGAAGCCAAGGACTTCATCCGCGAGGGCCACATCTCGAGGGGCGGCAGCCTGCCGGTGAATCCGCACGGCGGGCAAATAGGCGAAGCCTACGTGCATGGGCTGAATGGTATCGCCGAAGCCGTCCGGCAACTGCGCGGCACGGCAGTGAATTCCGTGGGCACACCTTCACATGCATTGGTGACTGCCGGGCCGGGGGTACCCACCGGGGCCGCCATTCTGAGCCGCGCAAGCGCCTAGAGCACGATCCCCGAGTCACGCAGTGCATGGATCTCCTCCTCGGTAAACCCAGCTTCTGACAGGACCTGCTGTGAATCTTCTCCCGGCGCCTTGGCACCGTGACGCACACAGAGCGGTGTCGCGCTGAATCGTGGTGCGGGGGCGGGCTGCGCAAAACCATCGACCTCGATATAGGCACCACGTGCCGCATGTTGTGGATGCGAGGGCGCTTCTGCCAGCGAGAGCACCGGGGCAAAACAGGCATCTGTCCCTTCCAGCAGCGCACACCATTCATCCCGGGTCCGCTGCTTAAAAGTCTCGGTGAGGCGTTCTGACAATTCCGCCCATGTGCTGGGATTCATCTGTTCATCTGGCGCGAACTCTGTTATGTCCAGGCGCTGCAACAGTTCCCGGAAAAATGGCGATTCAAGCGCGCCCACTGCCACCCACTTGCCATCGCTGGTTGCATAGGTGTTGTAGAAGGGCGCGCCACCATCCAGGAGGTTGGTACCTGGACGCGCGGGATCATGAAACCCCGCGGCGCTGAAACCATGAGCCATCCACATCATCAAAGCGGATCCATCGGTCATGGCCGCATCCACGACCTGGCCCACTCCGGTTTCACGGGCGCTCAGCAAGGCTGCCATGACCCCCAGCGCCATCAGCATGCCGCCACCGCCCATATCACCGATCAGGTTGAGGGGGATGGTTGGCCTGCCGCCCGAATGACCCATGGCGTGTAGTGCGCCGTTCAAAGCAATGTAGTTGATGTCATGGCCTGCCGCTTGCGCCAATGGGCCGGCTTGGCCCCAGCCGGTCAGGCGACCAAACACCAGCGCAGGATTGACCTTTAGGCATGGTTCGGGGCCAAGGCCCAGGCGTTCCAACGCGCCCGGGCGAAAACCCTCGATGACTGCATCCACGGTTGAGACTATCTTGAGAACAGCCGTGGCGGCCCCGGGATTCTTTAGATTCAGCGCGATCGATTGTTTGCCGCGAGCACTCGGATCCATGCGGTTCATGGGCGAAACCTGCCGACTGCGCTCAATACGAATCACATCTGCACCCAAATCCGAGAGGAGCATGCCGGCGAATGGCACCGCACCAATCCCCCCCAACTCCAGGACCCGTAAACCTTGCAAAGGACCCATCATTTTCGCTCCCAAGGTGATGCGACCAGGCAATTACCGAAGCGGCGATGAATGCAAGGTGCGTATTTTTAAAGCCATTTGATTATTTAATTATATGGTTTTCATGGTTTTTGAATATCATTATGCGTAAATTATATTGACTATTTCTACGATTTATTTAGAATTTAATCGAGCATGAGTGGTGTCTGGCCCATTGACACGACAATTATATAGACGGGCCGCCCCACCAACCGCCTCAAATTTTCCAGTTTACGAGGAAACCTTATGTATTTCCGAAGCACCAGTCGATTGCCCATAAAAAAATCCACATTGATCGCGACATTAGCTGCGTCGATCTGCGTTTCGCCGGTCCTGGCGGATAATGAAATTGAAGAGATTGTCGTCACGGCGCAGAAGCGCGCGGAGAACCTCCAGGAGGTGCCAATCTCCGTGACTGCCTTGACCTCAGACATGATCGTCAACCGGGGCATCGAAAACGTCCAGAGCCTCGTTTCCTCGGCACCGGGCCTGACCGGCTACGAAGCCGTCTCTACCCGCGGCAATTTCGGGGTCAGCATTCGAGGTGTCGGTTCGGGTAACCCCAATAACGTCTCCATCGACCCTGCCAATGCGATATACATGGATGGCATTTATCTTGGCAAAGCGACCGGACTGGGCGTGGACATGATTGATCTCGAACGCATCGAGATCCTGCGCGGGCCACAGGGCACGCTGTATGGACGCAACTCGACCGGTGGCGCCATAAACTTTATTACCCGCAAGCCAGCGGAGGAAACCGGCTTTGACCTGAGGCTGTCCGGCGGTGAATTCAGCGAACGGGAATACTCCCTCAGGCTGGACACCGGGGCAGTGGGCAACTTTGCCTTCGCCTTCTCCGCACATGGAAGAAAACGGGATGACCTTTATAAGAACTCGAATCCGGATTCTCCCGGTTTTGAAAACATCGACCGCACGGGGTACCGCATCTCGGCCACCTGGGAACCTACGGATAATTTCCGCGCCGAGTATGTTTTCGACAACAGCCAGATCAATGATGAAAACACCCAGGCACTCAGCGTAGTCGGACTGAACCCACTGGGTGCTGGCGTCCAGTTCGCTAACGGCTACCCGACCAACGTCACCATCGACAGCAACCAGCGCCTCGGCGCCATTTTGCAGATTCAGCAGTTTTTACCCTTCTTGGGGCCGGCCTATTTTGCGCCCCAGGTACAGCAGTTGGATCAATGGCTGACCGACTATATCGCCTGGTTCAACAACGGACTCGCCCAATTTGAGCGGACTGATGGCATTCGCCAGGATTATGGATCGGCAGACTCGACCCACACATCGGGCAACAAGGTCAACGGACACTCGCTGACTCTGGCCTGGAACAAGGAAGACCTCGGCGCCCTGGGTGACGTGGAATTCAAATCGATCACCGGGTACCGGGAGGTTAAAAACCGGAACGAAGCGGATCTCGATGGCCAGGACAACACGCTGAGAATGGGTGCCTCGGGCTACTCCAGCGGCCTCGTCTCGGACCTGACGCTATTGACGCTTGGTGCTTTGTTTTTCGGACAAGTCTCTCCGTTCATCCCGCCTCAGGTTCAGTTTCAGGTGGCCATGGGCCTCGTGGACCAGATGAATGCGCGCGGCAAAGCCGAAACGTTCAATACCTTCATTCTCGTGGATTACGAGCAATTCACCCAGGAGTTGCAGATGGTCGGTTCAACGGACCGACTGGATTATGCACTTGGCCTGTTTTACCTGAAGGATGAAGGCAGCCGGGGCGGCCAAAGCACGGCCCTGTTCCCCATTTCATCGACCACGGCGAATGCCTATGAGAATGGCACAACGGCCAAATCCGTGTATTTTGAAGGCACCTGGCGACCCTCTGCGGAGTCCAGGTTCTCGATCACGGGTGGTCTGCGCTATACCAAAGAGGATAAAGACATCACCTACCTCTACCGCGCATCGACCAATGCTCTTGGCTTTTTTGGGCCTGCCTTCGGCGTCCCACCCTTTCAGACTTATGTGAACAACGAAGATTGGGAATCCCAGCCCGAGGTGGCCGGAATTTACGGACGCTCGTTCGACAAGAGTTTCAGCAATACCAGTGGCAAAATCTCGCTGGCCTACCAATTCAGTGACAACACCCTGGGTTACCTGACGTATTCCACCGGCTACCGCAGTGGGGGCTACAACGGCGAAGCATTCAACTCGGTCGAAGACACGGCGGACCAGTTCGACGAGGAATCCATCAAAAGCTTTGAGGCAGGCATCAAGATGGACCTGCTGGATAATCGGCTGAGGATCAATGCCGCTTACTACGACTACACCTATGATGATCTTCAGGTGTCTACCCTGCTGGCCAAGCCCGATGGCTCGGTGACCAGCAAAACCTCCAACGCCGGCTCAGCGGACCGAGATGGTTTCGAACTGGAATTGTCCGCACTCCCCTTTGAAAACCTCCTGTTGTCACTGAATTATTCCAAGTTCAACGGAGATTACTCGGAGTATCCGCCAATATTCGGGGGCGGCACCGTAATTCCCACAACCGACCTGGCAAAAAATCCAAATATTCCGGACGACCAGATCGCGTTCAACGTGGATTGGAATATTTTGCAGACCCGCAACGGCAATCTCAGCCTGAACGTGAACGGCGTCTGGCAAGACGAGACTCAGCCCATCTCCATCAACACGGCCGTGTATGACAACATCTACCCGGTTGTCTTCGAGCAATTGCCCAACAACGAGCGCACCTTGGTCAATGCTCGGCTTGTGTTCGCTGGCATTGCGCTGGGTCGCAGCGAGATGGACGTCGCCCTCTGGGGACGTAATCTGCTGGATGAAGACTATCGGCAGTTCTCGTTCAACTATGGCGCCGCCCTCGGCTTGAACCTTGCGCAGTACGGTGATCCCAGGACCTACGGCCTGGAATTGCGGCTTAAGTTCTAGCGACCCGCTGTAATCTGAAGTGAAAAGCAGGCCGCAAGGCCTGCTTTTTTTCTCCCGGGACACCGCCATTGACCAAGAATCCAAGGCCCATCTATCGCCACTACGCCCTGGGCATACTGACGCTGACCTACGTCTTCAATTTTCTCGACCGGCAACTCCTCGCGATTCTCCTTGAGCCCATCAAGGCCGAATTCGGTGTCAGCGACACCGCCATGGGCCTGCTCTACGGTTTCGCATTCGCGCTGTTCTACGCCACCCTCGCTATTCCGGTCGCCCACTTCGCCGATCGCAACAGCCGACGCAATATCCTCGCCATCGCGGCCGGATTGTGGAGCCTGATGACGGTTCTTTGCGGCATGGCTGGCAGCTTCATGCAACTGCTTCTGTTCCGGGTCGGTGTCGCGGTCGGAGAGGCCGGTGGTGTACCGCCATCGCAATCCATGGTGAATGACCTCTACCCTCCACATCAGCGTGCAACGGCAATGGCCATATTCTCCAGCGCGACATTTATCGGAACCATCATCGCCATGGTGGGCGGCGCGCTGATCGCACAACACATGGGCTGGCGGGCTGCATTTTTTATCGTCGGTGCGCCCGGGTTGTTGCTCGCGCTCATCGTGCGTTTTACCTTGTCTGAACCGGAACGCGGCTTCTGGGATGACGCCGCCACAAATGAACCACAGCAGGGCTCGGGGCTGAGGACGGACCTACTTGCTTTCTGGAACATTCCGGCACTCAGAAGCGCCTTGATCGGCTGCGGCTTCGCCGGAATGGGTGGATACGGAATTGGCTACTGGTCAGTGGCATTCATGATGCGCGTTCATGAGCTCAGCCTGGTGCAGGCAGGCATCATGATTGGCGGACTCGGCGCGATCGTTGGTCTGCTGGGCTCACTGTTTGGCGGCTGGTTGTGCGATCGACTGGCATCGCAGCATCGACGCTGGCTGCTTCGCCTGCCCGCAGTGAGTCTCGCGATATCGCTGCCCCTGATGCTCATGTTCCTGGGCTGGGACGAGTCGCATCGCATCGAAATCGGCGCCTTTGCCATACCCTTTGCGGTGCTGATCTACTGCATCGCCGGTTTCGTTGGTTCATGGTGGGCCGCACCCACCTACGTCGCGGTGCAGGAGCTGGTGCGCCCGAACCAACGAACCCTGGTCTGCGCAGTCCTGCTCTTTATCATGAACCTGATTGGCTTCGGGCTCGGCCCGCCCCTGGTGGGGCTGCTCTCCGACCTGTTCGCGCCCGAATTTCAAACCGAAGCGGTCCGCTACGCGTTGATGTGTGTGATGATGACTTATATATTTGCCATGTTGTTTTACCTGAGAGCCAGCCGGGCATTTGGACCGTCTGCACACAATACCGACGCCGAGGAGGTCACACCATGACCGATCCAGCCCTGGAGGCATTGACCGGCCCGGGCGGGCCTTTCGAGTTCGTGGAAGTCAGGCTTCGGGGCATGCCCTGCAATGTCTTCAAACACACACCGCGATGCCTGAGTGAAATCTACCAGGAAATCGAGCCTTTCCTGGACCGCGAGCTGGCGGTCTACGAGGGCCGCAGACTGAGCTATAGGGATGCCCGCCAGCAAGCGGCGGAATTGGCGCAACTGCTGGCCGATGGCTACGCCATCACGAAAGGAAGCCGGGTCGGGCTGGCCATGCACAACGCTCCGGAGTGGTTGGTCTCCTTCATGGCCATCACGTCGCTCGGTGCCGTTGCGGTCCTGATCAACAGCAAGGGCAGCGCCGACGAGATGGCTTACTGCCTGAACCGCAGTCGCTGCGAACTGCTGATAACAGACACCCGGACCCACAAGCGTCTTGAAGATACGCCAAGCTCCGCAGTGCCACTGGTCTTTGACCTGGAGCGCAACTTCCACCTCCAACCGAATGGCCAGGAATTCCTGCGAAGTGATGTCGAATTGGCTTTACCCGTCACGCCATGCGACCCGGAAGACACGGCATTGATCATGTTTACCTCAGGAACCACTGGCCGACCGAAAGGCGCCTGCCTGACACACCGCGGCGTATTGACCGCACTGAAAACCATCCAGTTCTCATCGGCGATCATCGGTACACAGATGGCCGCCAAGTACGGTATCGATTTGCAGACGCTCGCGGCCAGCCGCCCCCAGCCCTGCACACTGCTCATGTTCCCCTTATTCCATGTCAGCGGCTGCTATTCGGTGTTCCTTGCCAATCTCCTGCAAGGCGGGAAAATTGTCATGATGTCTCGCTGGCGGGTGGATGAGGCGATGCAACTGATCCAGGACGAAAAGGTCTCCACCTTTCCCGGTGTGCCCACCATGTACTGGGACCTGGTGAATAGTGAGATTCGAGGGGACTACGATCTCGGCTCGCTCGCCTCGCTCTCCGTCGCTGGTCAGGCCACGCCCCTGTCCCTGCTGCATTCCATCCGAGAGGCATTCCCCGCCGCCATCGTCGGCTGCGGCTATGGAATGACGGAAACCAATGGCCCCGTATCGATGATTATCGGCGAGGATCTGCTCGCTGCGCCCAACAGCGTGGGACAACCCGTGGCAACATCTGAAATCCGCCTGCTTGGCGAGGATGGCGAATGGGTCGAGGCGGATGCAACAGGCGAAATCTGTGTCCGTGGCGCGATTGTCATGGATGGTTACGACGACGATGAGACAGCCAACCGCTCATCCTTTCACGAGGGCTGGTTCCGTACCGGGGACATCGGGCGCTTCGACGAAGAGGGACGCCTGCATATCGTGGACCGGTCTACCGAAATGGTCATATCGGGTGGTGAAAACATTTACTGCGCCGAGGTCGAGCGCGTGTTGGCCCAGGTACCTGACGTGATCGAAGTCGTCACGCTGGGCGTTCCCGATGACCGCCTCGGTGAGAAAATGATTGCCTTCATTCGCACCCGGGAGGGCAGCGATCAGGACGTTGAAGACATAATCAAATTTGCCGCAGATCGACTTGCCCCGTATAAACTGCCGGCGCAAACCCATCTCGTTGACTCCCCCATGCCCAGAAATGCGACGGGGAAGATTCTCAAGAAAGACATGCTCGCCTGGCATCAAAGCCGGAAACCCGAATGAGGCAAGCCCAGGCATGGCGGGATCGAAGCCCCCATTTCGGGGAGTCCCACGAGCAATGGGCTGAAACGGTCCGGCGATTCGTGCGGAAGGAAGTAGAGCCTCATATCGACACCTGGGAGAGCGCCGGCGCGTTGCCCAGGGAATTGCACCGCAAGGCCGCAGGTATCGGGCTACTAGGTCTCGGATTTCCAGAAGCATACGGGGGAACCGAGGCCGGGGTTGACCGCTTCCATGCCATGGTCACGGCACAGGAACTCGCTGACGCAGGCGCCGGCGGACTGCTGGCGGGCCTCATGGTTCACAGCGTGGCGCTCGCCCCCATCCTGAGTCTCGGAGACGAAGCGATGAAGCAAAGGGTCGCCCCGGCAGTGTTGAGTGGAGAGAAACTGATCTCGCTGGCCGTCACTGAGAGCGGCGGCGGATCAGATGTGAGTCAACTCACAACCCGGGGAGAACGCGAAGGCGATCATTACATCATCAACGGAAGCAAAAACTACATAACGGGCGGAATGCGAGCGGATTACATCACGGTGGCCGCTCGCACAGCAGGGGACGGGCCCGGAGGAATCAGCCTGTTTCTGATAGAGACTGACCGGGAGGGTGTCTCTCGCACCGCGCTCGAAAAAATGGGCTGGCATTGCTCGGACACCGCGAGCCTGTATTTCGATCACGTGGCCGTGCCTGTCGAGAACCGTATCGGACCCGATGGCGGGGCCTTCCTGAGCATGATGGAAAATTTCAATGCGGAGCGATTGGGCATCGCGGTCACGGCCACGGCATTTTCTTTTGTTTGTCTTGATGAGGCACTCGCCTGGGCGCGTTCACGCCATACCTTCGGGAAAGCCCTGATCGAGCGACAGGTGATCCGGCATAAATTCGCGGAAATGCTCAGAAAAATCCATGCAACCAGCGCGTGGATCGAACGTTGTGCTGTGGCCATGGATCACGGTCGGTCGGATGGCGGCGAACTGGCCCTGCTCAAGGTTCAGGCCACGAGAACTCTGGAATTTTGCGCCCGTGAAGCCTGCCAGGTGCTGGGAGGCGCAAGCTTCATGCGTGGACAGAAAGTCGAGCGCATTTATCGCGAAGTTCGCGCCAATGCAATCAGCGGGGGATCGGAGGAGGTCATGTTGGATCTCGCAACACGCACGATGGGACTTGCACGGTAAACCCGGTGTCAGGCAAGGATCATATCCGCCGCCTTTTCCGCAATCATCACGACTGCCGCATTGGTGTTTCCTGAAACGATCGCAGGCATCACCGATGCATCCACGACCCGCAAACCGCGCACGCCCCGCACGCGAAGTGAATCATCCACCACCGATTGCTCGGAATCACCCATGGCGCAAGTTCCGACGGGGTGATAACCGGTGTGTCCATAACGTCGCGCATAGGCCTCGAAACCCTCGGAATCAGATGCCATGGGTTCAGGATAAACACGTTCCGCAACCCAGTCTGACAGAGGTTCGGTTTTGGCGATTGCATCGGCCAGACGCATCCCCCGCACAAGGGTTTCCAGATCTTCCCGCTCGGAAAAATAATTCATCAAAATCGCCGGAGGTTCACTCGCGCGGCGCGAACGAATGCGTATGCTGCCCCTGGATTTCGGCCGCATGGCGTAGGGCATGATGGTGAACCCGGGAAAGTCCGAGAGACGAATCTCACCGTGTTCGAGTTCTGCCATGATATCCCCGGACAGGGGCAAACAGTGGAATTGCACATCCGGTCGACGTGAATGCCCGGTGCTGTCTGCAAAAATCCCGACTGAGGCGGCGGGCAGCGTCATCGCACCCCCTCGCAACAGCAGGTAGCGCAGCATTTCCAACAGCACAAAGGGGAATCGCATGCGGCGATTCAGGCTTGCAGCATCCTGTTTCATTCGCCAGGACATCACAGCCCCCACGTGGTCGTGCAGGTTCTGGCCAACGCGCGGTGCATCCACCTGTATGTCAATGCCGAACTGCCGCAGCAGGTCAGCAGGGCCGATGCCTGAGAGTTGCAGTAATTGCGGCGACTGGAAGGTCCCGGCCGAGAGAATGATTTCACGTCTTGCCCGAATGCGGTGGCGTTGCCCGGCATGGCTCACCTCGACCGCGCAGGCAACACGGTGGTCGAACAGGATTCGTTCGACCAGCGTTTGGGTCATGATTTCCAGGTTGCTGTTTTTTCGAACCGGATCGAGGTAGGCCGTGGCCGTAGAACACCTTTTCCCCGACCGCATGGTCGCCTGGTAGCGGCCGATTCCGGCTTGGCTGGCACCATTGAAGTCGGAATTAAGCGGCAGGCCCAGGCGGACAGCTGCCTCGATCAGTCGATCCTCGACGGGGTGGTGGTGTCGGTAATCTTCCACCCGCATGGGGCCATCCGCGCCATGCCAGTCATCGCCACCGCGTTGCTGGCTCTCGGACTTCTTGAAATAGGGAAGAACACTTTGCCAATCCCATCCCACGGCGCCATTCGCAGCCCAGGCGTCGTAATCCTCCGCTTGCCCGCGAATGTAGATCATGCCGTTGATGGATGAACTTCCGCCGAGGATGCGCCCACGGGGGTGATAGTACGACCGGCCCATGGAGAAGGGCTCCGGCTCACCCCGAAAACGCCAGGCGTACCGGTCCATGTGAATGGTTTTGCCGCTGCCCATGGGCATGTTCACCAGGAAACGGTCATGCTCACCGCCAGCTTCGATCACACCCACTGTTCCGCCCGACTGGCAACTCAGGCGGTTTGCCAGGACACAACCGGCAGAACCGGCGCCAATCACCAGGTAATCAAATTCCCGGTTGTCCAATTGCGCGTTCCTTAGTCAATCACGGGCACATGTGCAGCCGTGAACCCACCATCTACCGGCAGATTGGCGCCTGTGATGAACGAGGCATCATCAGACAACAGAAAGCCGATGGCGCGCGCAACCTCGTCGGGCGCTCCGGGTCGTTTCAGTAAGTGCATGGATACGAAGTGCTCAAAAAACGCTTCTGACTGGCGGACCATGTCCGATAGGGGCGTCTCGATGTAACCGGGGCTAACGCTGTTGATTCGAATCCCTGCCGTGCCGTAATCCGCAGCCATGGAACGTGTCATCTGAATGACCGCTCCCTTGGACACGTTATACGGCAGGCTGCCGGGGCCGCCGGTCATTCCGTAAACGCTGGCTACGTTGACGACAGCACCCGCTACCGAGTGCTTTAACATGGCGCCGATGACATGCTTGCAGACCAGCATGCTACCGGTCAGGTTGACATCGAGCACCCTCTGCCAGTCCGTCTGCGCCATGCGATGTGCGATACCGCGGCCGTTGATGCCGGCAGAGTTCACCAGACCATGAATCGGGCCATCCGCATGTGCCTGGATTTTCTCGATGAGTGCGCGGACTGCATCTTCGTCCGTGATATCCACGCTGAAACAACGCGTGTCCGCGTCCAGACCGGTCGCCACCGCTATTTTCTCGGCAGGCGCACGATCAACCACGAAGACCTGCGCGCGCGCCTGTGCGCAAAACCGTGCCGTGGCGCAACCAATTCCGGAGGCGCCTCCCGTGATCAGAATATTCTTTTCCTGCAATGAATACATCATCACCTGCCGCGTTTTTTAAGCCACTGACTATAGCCCGGACGCGGGGTCGCGTAAAACTGCACCCCGCCCACATCATTGATTGAAACAGTAATTTTTGGAGCTAGTTTTTACGCATAATGATAAATATTGTCCATCCGATGCTACAATACATTAATTATCAATCCAATAGCTATTGCCTGCCGGGGCATTTCATGAATGCATCGCCATGGCCCCAAAGGCGGTATGGAGGCGATTTGAGCACGGATTTAGTCGGATTGGTCGGATTGGTCGGTCTGATTGGGCTGTTGGGCCTGATCGGGCTGAAACACAAGATTCCAAAAGACGCGCCCGGGGGGCAGGTGCGGATTTGGGGCATTCTCGGATTGGTCGGTCTGCTGGGATTCTGGAATCCGGTTTACGGCGCCGCTGGCGCGTTTGGCGTGCTGGGCCTCTGGGGACATCCCGAGCAGAAATTCGCACGACTGGCGCCTTTGGGCCTGCTTGGCCTGATCGCCCCCGTGTGCTGGTTGATGGGGTGGGCTTGAGTACACGCCCCGGCCATCTCGTCCGTTCACAGGCAGCGCCAGTTGCCCTGGCCTGCCTGTTGCTGGCAGCCTGTGGACCCGAGACCTCCACACCCCTGCCGGAGCCTGCATCCCGCGACGCGGACGCAGCACAAAGCGCCCCTGTGTCGACTGCCTGCGCAGACCGACAACCGCTTCGCAAAGCCCTGTTCGGGGATTTGCATGTTCATACCACCTACTCGTTTGACGCCTATTCCTACGGCGTAACCGCCACACCGGAGGATGCCTACCGATTCGCCAAGGGCGAGCCCATGGCGTACTTCCCCCGCAGTTCGGAAGGCAAGCTGACTGGCGAAATCCGGATTGACCGCCCGCTGGATTTCCTGGCCGTAACCGATCACGCAGAATTTCTCGGCGAGTACGGCCTGTGCAACCAGCAGGAATACGCTGCCTACGACACGGCGTATTGCATGACCTTCAGAGCCGGGGGCCGTGAAGCCATGATCGCAACCGCGATTCCACTGACCCTTGAGCCGGCGCAGCGCATGTCTGAAGTCTGTCGCCAGGGTGACAAGGCCTGTCTCTCAGCGACCCGGTCCCTGTGGCGAAACATTGTTGACGCCGCCGAGAGTGCCCAGGACCACAGCAATGCCTGTGCCTTCACCGCCCTGGTCGGCTACGAATATACCGGTTCACCGGCCTCCAGCAATTATCACCGCAATGTATTGTTCAGGAGCGCGCTGGTTCCTGACCGGCCCGTCAGCCAATTCGAAGCCCGTCATGATTATCAGCTCTGGGAGGAACTGGGCCGAGCATGCACCCCGGAGCGCGGCTGCGAGTTCCTGACCATACCCCATAACAGCAACCTCTCCAACGGTCGGGAGTTGGCGCTGTATGCGAATTTGCCCCTTTCCCCGGAAAATCGCCTGCGATTCACCCGGGCAAAGCTGAAGTACGAGCCGGTCATGGAAATTTTCCAGCACAAGGGCAATTCCGAGTGTGAGAACGGTTTCCCCGGAATCACGGGACCGCCCGATGAGCTGTGCGCACTGGAACAGATTCGCCCACTGGGCAAACCTGGCATGACGGGGCGCGTGTCGATAAAGGATGGAAACCTGAGCATTAGCCCACCCGTGGACAACCCCACGGTATGGTGCAAAGAGGGAGAAGTCGGCTTTGGGGGCATGCAGGGCAACGGCTGCCTGTCGCAAAACGACTTCTTACGTTCCGCCTTGCTGTCCGGGCTGCAAGAGCAGCAGGCGCTGGGTATTAATCCCATGAAATATGGAGTGGTTGCCAGCACGGATACTCACATGGCAACAGCTGGCGCCACCAAGGAATCGGAGTGGCAAGGGCACATTCTAAGCGAGTGGAATCGCGCTGGCCGCCTGTCTGACAACACCCTCATCCCCGGGGGAAAGCTGGGCAATCCCGGTGGGCTGACTGGCGTCTGGGCCGAAGAAAACTCCAGGGACGCCATATTCTCGGCGATTCAGCGGCGAGAGGTTTTTGGCACCTCCGGTCCACGTATCCGGCCGCGCTTGTTCGGTGGCTGGGGGTTTGGAGACGATCTCTGCGATGACCCGCAAATGATCGCCACCGCTTACCGCCTAGGGGTTCCGATGGGTGCTGACCTGCCCCCTCGCCTGGAGTCCTCCGCATCCCCCCGTTTCCTCGCCACCGCCCTGGCTGACCCCGCAGGAGACGCGACACCCTTGCAAAAACTTCAGATCATCAAAGGCTGGGTGTCTCCCGCGGGTGGCGCGAACTATATGGTCTATGACGTCATTGGGGACCTCGACTCGACCGCGGGCGTGGATCTCCAGACCGGGGACCGATTCGGCACCGGTCATTCGCAATTATGCGCCGTATTCGAGGATCCGGATTTTGACCCCGGGGAACTTGCGTACTACTACCTGCGCGCGGCTGAAAACCCCTCGCCGCGCTGGAGCCTGCTGGATTGCCTGTCTTACGATGCAACCGAACGTCCGGAGGTTTGCGACGAGCCGGAAATCTTCACGAGCATCCAGGAACTCGCCTGGACTTCACCCATCTGGTACTCGCCGCCAGTTCAGCTGCAGACGGAATCGCCATGAGCAGCCGCAAGGACTTGAATGGCAAAGTGGTGATTGTCACCGGTGCAGCGCGGGGCATAGGGGCGGCGATCTGCCAGGCCCTGTCGGAGGCCTCGGCCACAGTGGTGGCGGCGGATATCCTGGATGACGATGTCAAATTGACCGCCGATCGCCTGGGCGACCAGGTCAAGGCCCGTTCACTCGATGTGACCGACGAGCGTGCGTGGGCGAAGCTGGTGGGTAAGGTCCAGCACGAATATGGCCGCATCGACGGACTGGTCAACAATGCCGGCATACTGGGTTTCGCAACCCTCGAGAACACCGACCCCGCTGATTTCAGGCGCATATTCGAGGTCAATGTCACCGGGACATTTCTTGGCATCCGGGCCGTAGCGCCCGTGATGAGGACCGCTGGTTCTGGGTGCATCGTCAATGTCTCCTCCTCATCCGCTATTCTCCCGAACAATGCAACAGGCGCGTATGCAGCAAGCAAATTTGCAATCCGAGGTCTCACGCGAACAGCTGCCCTCGAACTGGCGCCTGGTGGTGTGCGAGTCAACAGCATCCATCCCGGGGGGGTAAATACCCCGATGACCAATCCGCAGGGAATTCCCAGCGAGCAGCTCAATACCCGTTACGGTTTCGTGCCGCAGGGCCGTGGCTCCGAGCCCAAAGAAATTGCCGCCGTCGTGCGTTTCCTGCTATCGGACGAGGCCTCTTATTGCAATGGCGCGGAAATCGTTGTCGATGGTGGTTTGACTGCAGGTCAGTATTTCTACGGTTTGCCCGGCGCACCCGAGCTGTCATCCTGAGCGCGCTTGAAATGATCTCCGTCGCGGATTGCTGCATGCGCGCCGGCTCGGCGACCAGCGAATACCCCATCAGCGATGGACAGGCCACTCATGTACATGTTGGAGGGTATCCCCACTGCCGTTCGGCCGGCCGCATAGAGACCCGCGATGGGCGCTCGCGTCTTGTCCAGCACCTCACCGGTCTTCTCGTCAACGACCAGCCCCCCCAGCGTCATCACCGTGCAGGGCAAAAGTGGCTGGGCGAGCGAGACATCAATCACATAAAACGGGGGTTGTAAGGCAGACGCATCCGAACTGGATTTCCCGGACGGATCGGTCACTGTCCCGCCTGCCAGGCCCAAGTAGTTCTCCAACGTTGATCTGAAGGTATCAGTGTCGAAACCGTAATGGTTGCATAGCGACTCGGCCCCGGAAAAGCGTCGCATGCCAAAGACCTGGTTCAATATGGTTAACTGTCGCTGAAAAGGCAAAAGCTTCCCAAACACGACCTGGTGCCAGGCACTGCGCATGAGTCGCCGGTCAATGATCAACCACGCCCGGCCATCGCACTGCTCGACCATCGTCGTGCCGATGGTCGCGCCATACGCGGATTCGTTTACGAATCGCGCACCCTGCTGATTGACAATCATGCCTTTTGACCAGGCCAGTGGCGGATTAATAAAACGCCAGGCGCTCACCCGGCCCATATGACGGGTGGTTCCGCCCACGCTCTCTCCCAGGCGGATTCCGCTGCCATTGTCGGCTCGCGTTCCCAAGGGAAAGCCTGGCAAATAGCTCTTACAGTAACGCTTGACCATGGACCGATTGAATATGAAACCGCCTGCAGACAGCACCACGCCCCGCCGGGCCCGGTAACATCGCGACTCGCCGTGTGTCAGGCGAATGGCTGCGGCGCGCCGATACAGCCGGCCGGCGAATCGACCCATCCACCGGCGTCCCGGCAGGACAGGGGGATAAAAGCGCAGCAGGCGCTCGGCCCATTTCAAGTGGCGAACATAGCGTTTGAGCGCACGCCCCCTTTCGGGCAGACACCATGCTCGCAGCCCGATGACGCGACCGTCAGGAACGGTCAGAAGCTGCCTGACTTCCGAGTAACGGTCCAGGCGGACACCCATGCGCATCGCCGATTGCTTCAAAGGCTCGAAGATTGAACCACCCAGATTTACTGCAGCGCGCCTGGATCTCGTCACCCCACGGTGTCCACGGGCGGCCGGCGGGTGCCGGCCCGCGAAAGCACTTAGAAGCGAATTGTCCGAATGATAGAGAAAATAACCGGCGCCCGGGTAGGAGGTTTTCTCTTTCCAGACCGGGCCGGAAAACTGTACGCCATGGCGTATTAACCAGTCGAGGGTCGATGCGCTTTGCTCGCAAAACCGCCTCAGAGTCTCATCGCTAACAACAGTTCCCGTCTCTTGCTTGAGGTATTCAAACATCGCTTCAGGTGAATCCTGCTCGCCACAATCGCGCTGGATTCTCGTGCCCCCACCCGCGTAATACACACCCCCGCTGAGCATGGTTGCACCGCCGCCCCGTGCGGTGTCCAAGGCAATCACTTCCAGCCCCCGCTCACGCGCCTCGAGGGCTGCCGACACGCCGGCAGCGCCGAATCCTACAACCACGAGATCAGCGTGCGCATACCATGAGATATCTTCCGGTGATTTCACGACCTGTGCATCGTCCACTGGAGGCGACCGGGGTGGTGGATGTTGCTGCATTTTTGAGGATTATTTTTACAGTATATTTTTACGATATTGAGTATAACTAATGTTGTCTGCTTATGATATCGTTGATATCCTGATCTTTTTTCTACGAATTCAATAAATATCTCTTTTTGCAAAACAGGCTCGAAAGACGATGTCAATACTGAACAAATTTCGCATCGACGGACAAATCGCCCTTGTCAGCGGCGCCAGCCGCGGAATCGGTTTGGCAATCGCAACGGCCCTGGCGGAGGCCGGTGCCGATGTGGTCTGTGCTGCCCGGAACGCCACGGATGTCAGCACTGTCGCCGAATCGATTGGCGCGAGCACTGGCCGACGGACGCGTGGTTTCGCCTGCGATGTCAGTGATCCCGCTCAACGGCGCAAACTCGTGGAATTTGTCAACACCGAGCTGGGAGGCCTGAATATCATTGTGAACAATGCCGGGGGGAGCCCTCCAAATGATCCACGCAGCATGGAGGCCGAACAATTCTCGAGTGTGCTGAGTTGGAATGTTGTGCCCGCTTATGACCTGAGTCGCCTCGGCGCGCCTTACATCATCAATTCCGGCGGCGGCTGCGTTATCAATATTTCCTCGGCTGCAGCCCGCTACCGCCAGAAGCGTTTCAGCGCTTACGGCTCCGCCAAGGCGGCCCTTAATCAGATGACACGACTCCTGGCACAGGACTACGCACCGCAGATCCGCTTCAATGCCATTGAGCCGGGCTCGGTCCAGACCCAGGCACTGGAATCTTTCCTGTCCGCTGACCTCAGAAAGAAACTGGTTTCAGCGACTCCACTGGGGCGTCTTGGAAACGTCGATGATATCGCCGCCGCGGCGGTCTTTCTCGCCGCGCCTTCAAGCGCCTGGATGACCGGCAAGGTTCTGGAGATCGATGGCGGGCTGGAAGCACCCGCCTGGTGATGCGCCGATGACATCCTGCCTGATCGAAACTCCAGCCATTCGGATCGAGGCCCCGGCCACTGTCGTCTGGGACATTCTCGTGGATTTTGCACGCTACCCCGAGTGGAATCCGTTCACTGTTCGGGTGGAGTCGAGCGGGCTCATCGGAGAGCCCGTTATTGTCTATATCGCACGTGGGCATTCAGCGAAACTCATGCGTCAGGATTTTGTCCTCGAGACGTTCGACCCTCCAGTTCAGATTTCCTGGCGCCTTCCCAAAATATTTCACCGCAGTCTCTTCACTGCATACCGCATTCAACGGGTTGACCCACTGGGTCCCGGGGAATGCACATACACAACATCCGATGAATTTTCTGGTCTGCTCGCGCGCCGCATTCACAGGGCTCAGGGGCGCTGGGTCGAGCGACAATTCATTCGCGTGGCAGAGGCACTCAAGGCTCGGGCCGAGCAACTGGCCTCCAGGCCCGGATCACTGCAGGCATGACTGACCCGATCACGGTATCGACGCGCCGCTGGACGCGCAATTGCTAATGGTGCTTAGTGAGCGCTACCATGAAGCCGGGATTGCGCCATGACTGAAGACATCTCCATCATGCAAGCTATTTTGATGCATAGCGGCAACGTCTGTAGCAAGGTCTCCTGTGGCCGGGGCAGGCGCGTTTTGTGACGCACAGCGAAGCGCAAACAAGCTTCAATTTCTCTGACCTGCTGAGCGTAGCGGCCTCTGCTGTTCCTGAGCGTCCGGCCATCGTTTGCGACGAGCAGGTGATCAGTTTCGGGGACTTACGTTCGAGGGTCGCCAGCCTGGCTGCCTATCTTGACTCCTGTGGCCTGAAACGGGGCGATACGGTGGGCTTGCAGCTGAACAACTGCCCGGCTTTCCTGGTGGGCTTTTTCGCCACATGCAGCCTCGGCGCCGTTCCTTTCAACATCAATTTCCGATATGTCGGCCCTGAGCTTGAACATCTCTACGAAAACTCGAACATGGCCGCCCTGCTCCACCACAAAGCCGATTCACCACAGGTCGACGCCCAACTCGCCACCGGCCATCGCCTGAAAGCCAGGCTCTGCATCGACGAGGCGAAAACCGACCCTCTGTCGGATGAATTTGCCCGAACCGTTGAGACCCAATGCCCGGGTTTCAGGACCAGCGCGGGTCGCGATGACGACCTGGTAATCATCTACACAGGCGGAACCACTGGTTTCCCCAAGGGCGTGATGTGGCCCCACAAGTCACTGTTCTTCGGAGCGCTGGGCGGTGGGGGTTGGTATCACCCTGATGGTCCGGTAAGCCGGCCATCAGGATTGACGCGACGCATCATCGAGGGGCCCTGGCTGCGCGTATTCCCCGTGGCGCCGCTGATTCATGGCGCGGCCCTGTGGACTGCGCTGGGTTCATTGCTGGTAGGACACACCATTGTTCTTGCACAAGCCAGTCCATTCTCTGCAGCGAATGTGTGGTCGCTGGCGGAGAAACATCAGGTCAACATCATGGCGATCGTCGGAGACGCAATGGCGCTGCCATTGGTTGAGGCGCTCGAGAACCAACCCGGGCGCTGGGACCTCAAATCGCTGAATCACGTCGGTTCTGGCGGCGCGATTTTCTCGCCTCACCTGCGTGCCCGGATGGAACGCGCACTGCCACAGGCCTCGACGTCCAGTTCCATGGGCACAACAGAAACCGGCACCATGGGTCCGGGGGACAAGTCTCCGGAGAAAGGCATCATGCACTACAGTGCTCGACCGGATCTGGCCGTGATTACGAACGGTCGGCTGGCCGAGCCCGAAGAGCACGGCGTTATCGCTCGACGCGGCTACCTGCCCATCGGCTACTACGGCGACACCAGGACCAGCCGTGAGACGTTCCTCAAGATCAATGGTGTCGACTACGCACTGGGTGGAGACGCAGCTGTGCTCAACAAGGATGGCTCAATCGATGTGCTGGGCCGCGGCTCGACCTGCATCAACACAGGAGGAGAAAAGGTCTATCCGGAGGAAGTCGAACAAATCCTGAAATCACACTCCGCGATCAGGGATGCCCTGGTGGTGGCGGCAAACCATCCCCGGTGGGGACAGCAGGTGGCCGCCGTGGTTTCCCTTGCCCAGGGCGCGAAATTCGAAAAGGAGGATATACAGGCTCATTGCAGAAAATCCCTGGCCGGTTACAAAGTACCACGCCAGTTTGTGACCGAACCTGAAATCAGGAGAAGCGTCGCAGGCAAACCCGATTATTCCTGGGCACGCACACGGCTGACCGCCCAATCATGAGGCCAGAGTCGCGATGAAATACACGCACCTGCTGTCCCAGGGCCAAATCGGCAGCCTGCCTCTCCGAAACAGGATCGTGTTGTCGGCCATGGGTTCGAATTACTGCGAATCGGATGGCAGCTGTAACGAACGCCTTGCCGACTACTACGCGGCCCGGGCAGCGGGCGGTGCGGGCCTGATCATCCTCGAGACCAGCGCTACGGCATGGCCTCACGGGGCTACAACACCCCGCACGATTGGATTTTCAGAAGACCGGTTTCTGCCGGGGTTGCGCCGGGTGGTTGAAAGCGTGCATGAACATGGCGCAGCGATTGCCGCACAGTTGAACCATGGCGGCAAGAACGCCCAGGATGATGTCGCACACGGGCGACCGGTATGGGTCCCTTCAGTGCCGGGGAAACTCGGGGGGCGGCTGATGTCTGCCCTGACCCGGGATGAGCTTCGGAGTTTTGTCGCCGCTGCCGGACCGGATGGCTGCGGTCCCCGGTACCAGGTCATGACCCAGGAGCACATCGCTCAATTGACACAGTCTTTTGTCGAGGGTGCGCAGCGCGCTCAGGCGGCCGGCTTCGATGCCGTGGAGATTCATGCCGGCCACGGATACCTGCTGTCTTCGTTTCTCTCACCCTTCTACAACCAGCGAGAGGATCGATACGGCGGCAGCTCAGAAAACCGCTGTAGATTACTGTGCGATATCATCACCGCCATTCGCGAGGCCACTGCGCCTGATTTTCCCATCTTGGTTCGACTCGACGCCCATGAATACGGCATCTCCGGTGGCGTTACGATTAAAGAGGCCCGGGAACATGCCCGCTTTGCCGTGCGCGCCGGGGCAGATGCCATCGACGTTAGCGCCTATGGCAACGGTTTGAGCGGTAAAGCCTTTACACAGGCCCCCCTGGTGCACGAACCCTCAGGACTGCTCGAATTTGCTCGCGCCATCGGGCAAGTCGTCGAGGTCCCGGTGATCGCAGTCGGCAGAATCACCCCCGAGGCGGCCGAGAAGGAAATCGCGGCCGGTCGCATTGACTTTCTCGCCATGGGCCGCAAGCTGCTCGCTGATCCGGAATTGCCCAATAAACTGGGCCGTGATCCCCGCGATATCCGACCCTGCATCTACTGCTATATATGCGTCAGCCGGATATTCCTCAACGCGCCCATGGCCTGCGCGGTCAACCCTGCAGCTGGACGTGAGGCGGAGTTCAGGATACCTGCGCCCACGACCGCGCCAAAACGTATTCTTGTTGTCGGTGGCGGACCAGCCGGGATGGAAGCAGCTCGAATACTTGCCCTGCGAGGGCACCAGGTGCAACTCGCTGAGCAAACTGGTTATCTCGGCGGCACCGCCCGATTCGCGGCATTGCCTTATGCGCCCAACGGGGACCTTGTCGATTGGCTCGCGCACAGCCTGGACCAATTGCCAGTCGACATCAGGATGAACACTCTCGTCGATCGTCAATTCATCGAATTGGCCCGGCCTGACCTCGTGATTACTGCGGTCGGCGCGAAGCGTTCCAGCGATATCGAGGGATCGCAGCTGCCGCACGTTTATGATGGCGACCGCTTACGCGAACTGCTTGCGGGTGGCTCTACTGAAGCGCTCTCAGGTCTGCCCTGGTATCACAGGGCGCTGATTGTTGCCGGTCGCCTTGTGGGGATCACCCAGCACACCGCGCGACTGCGATTCATGAGCCGGTGGTGGATGCCCCTGGGTCGGCGCATCGTTCTGATCGGCGGCGGACTGGTCGGCCTCGAATTGGCGGAATTCCTCGTGCAGCGCGGACGCCTTGTGACCGTTCTTGAGCCCGGCCCCAATCTTGGAGCCGAATTGAGCGTGATTCGCAGGGCGCGCCTGCTCCACCAGCTCAGGGAGGAAAAGGTCACATTAATTACGAAAGCGGACTCATTGAAAATCATGAAGGGAACAGTCCACTATTCGCTGGATGGCACCCACAATGAGCAGGTCGCGGACCACGTCATCATCACCATGGGGGCAAGAGAAAATCCGTCGCTCGAGACGCTCCTCCAGCAGATGCGCATCCCGGTCGTTTCCATCGGAGATGGACATGAAGTCGCTTACCTTGAAGGCGCCATGCTGAGCGCGCGACAGGCCGCGCTAAGCGTCTGAATCATCCTGACCCGTTGCCCACTGGGAGTCCCGCATGTCCATACACACTGTCTCTGAAGCCATCCGGACGCGTAAAACCACGCGAATCTTTGACGGCAAGCCCGTGAGCGGAGCGCTCATTCGCGACATCCTGGCCCTGGCCGCCCAGGCGCCATCCAATGGCAACGTGCAGCCATGGCAGGTCACGGTGTTAACTGGAACCGCACTCGAACACGCCGTCGAGGTCATGAATGACGGCTTGTACACCGATGGAACGCAGGAGGAGCCTGAGTATGCGATTTATCCTCCGAAACTGGGAGAGCCCTATCGGACCCGTCGCTACCGTTGCGGGGAGCTGATGTATGAAGCCCTAGGCATCCCGCGGGATGATAAGCCCGCACGAATTCGCCAGGTCCTGAAGAATTATGCTTTTTTTGGCGCACCCGTGGGCATGATCGTCACCATTCAGAATGACATGGACCTCGGGCAAGCTGTGGATGTTGGCATTTTTCTCCAGAACCTGATGTTGTTGGCACACGAGCGCGGGTTGGCCACTTGCGCGCAGGCCAGTTGGGCGCAGTGGCCGAGGCGGGTAAGAAAAGCCATGAATATCCCGGATGACCGCAAAATCATTGTTGGTCTCGCAGTGGGCTACGCCGCAGAGCATGAACCGGTCAACCAGATTGATCAGCCGCGAATCGGCAACGATGAATTCGTAACGTTCGCAGGCTTTGGTGACCTGGAAGATTGACCGGATCGGCCTGACGCATTGGCGTTTCTGACGCCGCCACCTATCATGGTGTTTGAATTCAGGCCAATCCCGGCGGCGCCTGGCACGGTTCCGGACTGAAAGATTTTGCCAATTCCGACTTAAAGGAGGCTGCATCAATGGGCATGTTGGAAAACAAGACGGGCATGGTCACTGGCGGAGGCAGCGGAATTGGCCGCGCCACTTGCCTCAAATTTGCCGCCGAGGGCGCCCGCGTCCTGGTCGTTGATATTGACGAGCAACAGGGCCTTGAAACCGTCGCCATGATCGAGGCCGCACAAGGCGAGGCGCTCTTTCAGGCCGCAGACGTGGCCGATGAAAGGGCTGTTAAAACCGCCATCGAGGCGGGCATCGATCGTTTCGGCAGTCTGCATGTCGCCTCGAATAATGCCGCGTTGTCCGTGGGTCATACCTTGCTGGCAGAAACCCCGGCAGATGCATTCAACACCACCTATGAGGTGACGCTGAAAGGTGTCTTTTACTGCATGAAACACCAGATTCCCGCCATGATGAATTCCGGCGGGGGCGCGATCGTGAATATCGGCTCAAGGGCGTCAAAGAGCCCGAATCTCAGGATGTCGGCATACGACTCCGCCAAGGCCGCTGTGAATGGCCTGACCCGATCAGCAGCCAAGGAGTATGCCCCCCATGGCATACGCGTCAATTGCGTCAATCCCGGCGTTATTCGAACTGCAGGCGTGGAACAATACCTCGCAACCAATCCGAAACATGAACCCCGTTTTCTGCGCGGAATCGCTATGGGCCGACTGGGTTCCCCGCAAGAGCTGGCCGAGGCCGTGGTCTGGCTGTGTTCTGATCGCGCAGCTTACATTACGGGGCAATCATTAGATGTGGATGGCGGCATGCTGGGCTAGGCAGACCAGACATATTCCGATGTCGGCAGAACATCGAGATCAGCAAAATCGATGAATCGCTTCGAACTCTCCCACATCGCCGCCGCGCGCGCTGCCAGCTCGGTCGCGTCTTTGGCCGCGAAGTATGCTTCTCTCGAACTCATGGCAGCCTCCGGAAAGCCTTCTTCGACGATCGCGGAGAATCCCGGGTCATGGGATGTCAGGCAACGTACCACCAGGTTCTGCCGGTAAAGAAAGGTTGATTGGAGGTCCAGGGCCACCTTGGTGTGGTCCCCCCTCCAGACATTGAACCACTCATCAACGGAGATTCGGGAGGGCACCTTGAGAAACGCCAGCTGCATCATTCCCGGACTACGCTCTCCGGAACGGCCTGCCAGGTTCACCGAACGGGGCTCAGACTCCGCCAACAGGTAGGCCGAAATGATTCTGGCACAGCGCGAGAGTTCGGGTTCAAATTCGTGCCGGGAATTGGCGCTGTCCAACCAGGCGAAAAGGACACCGTGAATCACGGGATCACAATGCCGCACCCTGATTCCCGCCGCCGTTGCCACCCGCTCATCCTCGACGTCGAGCATGACGCGATGCGCGCCCTGCTCGAGCAGTGATGGAACAAAATCCTGCCTGAGGCGATCACGGAATTTATGCGGGGGCAGTTCCGCAGGGCGATTTAGAAGGTAGGCTACTTTTTCCACGGTCAATCACAGCACGCCGGGGGTGGTCCGGTCAGGTTCGTCGCCGGGCCGGGCGCTCAGCACCCTGATTCAAGAGCCGCTGATCGGAAGCGCGAAGCCATCCAGTACCGCTTGGTAATCGGCATCGAAGTGACGCGAGAGACTCTCGTGCAGCCCCTCCAATGTCCACCGGGCCTCGCCCTCAGGGTTGACGTGAGCGGGCAACACGGTGGGGCGCTGAACCACGTTGACCTGGTTGCCCCAGACGATGAACACCTCACCGGAAATGTGTCCCGCCTGCCCTGAGGCAAGATAACTGACCAGCGGCGCTACGTTATCGGGATCGAAATGGTGAAACCCCTGCTCGGGCGCCCTGAACATCTCTGCAGTCGGGCCTGTTGAAGTCATATCCGTCTCCGCTCTGGGCATGATCACGTTGCAGGTGACGCCGTAGCGGATCATCAATTGCGCTGCACCCATGGTCATCGCAACGATGCCCGACTTGGCTGCTGCGTAATTGGGCTGCCCCGCGGAGCCATACAGGGCGGCCTCCGAGGAAGTCGACACAAGGCGCCCATACACTTCCTCACCCGCCTTTGCCTTGTTTCTCCAGTAGGCCGTCACATTGCGCATGTTTATGAAATGGCCTCTCAGATGGACCCTGACCACGCTGTCAAAATCCTCGTCGCTCATGCTGAAAATGGTCTTGTCCCGAAGAAAACCAGCGTTATTCACCATGATGTTCAGGTCACCAAACGACTCCAGCGTTGTCTGCATCAACACGGCTGCATCCTGGCTGTCGGCACAATCGCCCAACACCACCAGCGATTCACCGCCCATGCCCCGAATGGTCTCCGCCGTTTCGTGGGCAGCCTCCGCCGCACCGGGCCGGTCAATGTCATTGATCACGACACGGGCCCCGCGTGCGGCCAGGTCCAGCGCCTCGGCTCGCCCGAGTCCCCTGCCCGACCCTGTCACGATGGCGACTTTACCCGTCAATTCGCTCATATCGACTTTCCCTCTCTGCACATATCTTCCGCTTACAAGCGTTCGATAATGGTTCCGGTACCAACCGCCGAACCGCAACACATCGCTATCAGGGCGGTTGTCTTGTCACTGCGCTCCAGCTCGTGCAGCGCCGTGCATATCAGCCGCGCCCCGGTTGAACCCACCGGATGACCCAGCGCAATGGCTCCACCGTTGACATTCACCTTATCCATGTCGACGTCGTAAACGCCAGCCCAGGACAGAACGACCGCGGCGAAAGCCTCGTTGACTTCGAATAAATCGATGTCGGACATGCTCATCCCGCTTCGCTTGAGCAAACGAGCGGTCGCATCCACGGGACCGTCCAGCAAATAGTACGGATCGGTACCGACCACGCAGTCTGAAACAATCCTTGCCCGCGGCTTCAAGCCCCGGTTTTTCGCCTCCTCGGCACTCATCCACAATACCGCGGCAGAGCCGTCAGAAACCTGCGACGATGTGCCAGGCGTGTGCACGCCATCAGCCTCGATGGGATTAAGCGCCGCCAGGCCCTCGAGACTCGTATCGCGCAGACCCTGATCCCGGTCAAAACGAAACAGGGCGCCCGTCGGCTTGCCATCCTCACCAATTTCCGGCGCGTCCACGGCAATCACCTCGCGATCAAAACGCCCTTCGTCCCATGCTTGCCTGGCGCGCCGTTGCGACTCGCAACCAAAGGCATCGGCCTGTGCTCGGGTCACCCCGCGGTCGCGGGCCAAGCGTTCCACGTGCACAAACTGGCTGGGTACAGTGTCCCAACTCCAGCTGCCCGGCTGATAAAAACCCGGGCCGTTCATAACATTGGCACCCATGTGCACGCGACTCATTGACTCCACGCCACAGGCGATTCCGACATCGAAACTGCCCGAACTGATCATCGAGGAAATCATGTGGTTAGCGGTCTGTGCCGAGCCGCACTGATTGTCCAGCGTCGTTGCACCAGCACCGAAGCCCTCGCCCAGTGACAACCAGGCCGTCCGGGTCACGTTGCTGGACTGCTCTCCTGCCTGCGTGACGCAGCCCCCTGCGATGTACTCGACATCCGCGAAATCGAGCTGGGAGCGCTCCACGAGTGCCCGCAGCGAAAGCCCCAGAAGTTCTGCAGCATGAAAACCGTTCAAAGCGCCCACGATGGGCTTTCCACGCGCAATGGGCGTCCTCAGCGCATCAATAATTACGGCTTCTTTCATCGTCATCCAACCAACCAAGAATGAGTTCGGCACGCACCTAAACGGTCCCTTGCGCGCGCCCGCGTTACATTAATACGAAGATCAATTCGTACAGCAAGGCCAGCCTTTCGGTGCCCACGGATTTCACCTGCGTTTCCAGCGTGACCTTGGTCTTGTGATCTTCAACCACGATCGAGGCGATTCGGCTTCGCGCATGGATGTCACTGTCGACAGCCACCGGCGCCAGGAAGCGCAGTTTGTCTGAGCCGTAGTTCATGATGTGGCGGTAGCCTGTCAATCGCTCGGTCACGGGCGTTCCGGAGGGCATTTTGGGTAGCAGCGACAGCACCAGAAATCCATGTGCGATGGTCGTTCCCATCGGGCTCTCGTCCGCGCACCGCGCCGGATCGGTATGAATCCAGAGCGTGTCGCCTGTCAGATGAGCAAATCGATCGATCAACTCCTGATCGATTCTGACGGGTTCACTCCACTCGCTGAATTCCGCACTGACCAGGGCCTGCAGTTTCTCCTCGTCTTTGAAATGAATGGCTGTCAATTCAGTCTCTTTATTCATTGTGCCGCCTGTCGTTGGACATATTGTAATAAACTTGAGCGGAATACGGTTCCAACGATCAAACACTGGAATGTGAAGAGGGGTTTATGCGCTGGTATACGGGCAATCCGGTTTACGATTCTTTGCTGCTGGCCGGCTTCATTTTCGCTGGCCTCATTTTTCTGAGTAGCAAATTTGGCACTGCGAAGTATGGCGGCCGGTTCGGTGCACCGAATAAAGGCATCAAGGTGAGTGCCAAGCAGGGCTGGATACTCATGGAGCTTCCCGCCCTCGTCGTTTTTCCGATAGTTTTCTTTATGGGCAGCAAAGCCATGGCCCCAGTGCCCTTGCTGTTGCTCGCGATCTGGACAATGCACTATCTGAACCGCGCACTGATCACACCATTGCTGATACGCACCCAGCCGGGGTCCAAATCTTCTTTCGATATCAGCGTGATCCTGCTTGGCTGGCTGACCCTGACACTTCACAGCTATCTGAACGCCCGCTACATCACCGAACTGGGCGACCACTACACCATCGGCTGGCTTAGAGACCCCCGCTTTATCCTCGGCCTGTTGATCTACCTGGCTGGTTTCATTCTCAATGTGCAATCCGATTCGATTCTGAGGAATTTGCGATCCCGGCATCCCAAGCCGGATGAGCCGCGCTACAAAATACCTTTCGGTGGAGGATTCCGGTTTGTGACCTGTCCGCAATATCTCGGTGAAATTATCGCGTTTACTGGATGGGCCATCATGACCTGGAACCTGGGCGCCGTTTTCGTGGTGGCGATCACCGTGGCCAACCTGATCCCACGAGCCCAGTATACGCACCGGTGGTTCAAGAAGAATTTCGAAGATTACCCTTCTGAGCGCAAAGCAATTTTCCCGTTTCTGCTCTGAATGAATTCCTGAGACCCGCGCAGAGCAGCCCGGCAGCCCCTGTGCGGGGCGAATTATAGTTTTCGAGGCTGAAACATATTCTGTAACACGCGATGCTGCTCATGCAGAGGTTCTACACACTCGAAGGTTCGATGATAACCAGTGGAACTGATCAGCCATTCGCCGCCTTCTTTTCGGTACGCATCGGTATAGATTGCGCCACCCGTGAGCTGGGTCCTGCGCTTGAGGTCAATGATGGTGTCTTGCAGGTACCAGATGCCACTGGCATGGGTGCCGCCTGTCTCTACCGAGATCTCCGGATGGTGGCCATTGTGCATCGAAAGCAGGGTGTCCGCGGACATGTGACGCTGCATGAAGGCAGTGATTTCATCCCGCCCGTCCAGGCTGAGCTTCCCTCCCTGGTACCTGGCCTTGCAATCCAGGGTCAGGCAGGCTGCAAACCCCGCCCAGTCATTGGTATCCAAAGTTCTGAAATACCTGGCTTTGAGTTGCTTGATACGCTCCATTTCTTGCCATAGGTCCATGGACGATCTCCTGTTTTCCAGCGCCCTCGATGCGCCACAACACGCACAGGGCGGCATACAACACACTCACTTTAAGCGAGGCCAGCAGTTATTGCCATCGGCCCATCACAGACCGGACAAGGTCAATATCCATCGGCTTACTGATGTAGTCATTCATGCCGGCAGCCAGGCATTTTTCCCTGTCGCCTTCCATGGCATGCGCCGTCATTGCAATGATGGGAATGTCACAAACCGTCGCGCCAGCCTCGCCTCTGCGGATCCTGACCGTAGTCTCGTAGCCATCCATGACGGGCATCTGGCAATCCATCAGCACATGACTGACGTCCTTGCCGCGCCTCTTCAATTGCTGAATCGCCCTGCGCCCATTTTCGACTGCCACGACTTCGAATCCCAGTTGTCTCAGCATGAATTCAGCAACCTCGCGATTGATTACATTGTCTTCGGCAAGCAGCACAGTGCTCTTGACGTCCAAGTTATCGGGCACGTGAGTGATGTCCATGACGGAATCCCAGATCCCGCTCTGTGCAACTTTCAGCTTGTTTTCTCCAAGCGAGTTGGCGAGCGCCGTGCGGGAGATGGGCAAGCGAATATTAAGATGTCCATCCCTATTCAAATCGGCCGAATGTTCAACAATCGTCAGAACGGAACAGTGATCCAAATGCCCAGCGCTATCCACCAAGCGCTGAGACGCTCGCGCGCTATCGACAATTAATAAGGTCGGCGTCATATCGCTATTGGATGCAAGTTGATCCAGGGCATCGTTTTCGCCGTCCACGGTATATGTGGTCGCTCCCCACTTGACCAGGTAACGCGTCAACAGCGCGTTATGCTCCGGAACATCACTCATCAATAGGCAATGCACCCCCGACAGGTCAGGGTCCTGCGGGAGAGCCTCGCTGCTCATGACCTCATCGAGCAGGACATTGAAGCCGAAAACACTGCCCACACCTTCCTGGCTGGATACGGAAATATCACCATTCATCAGTTCGCACAATTGCTTGCTAATGCTCAAACCGAGGCCGGCCCCCCCGTGCTTTCGGGTGTTGGAAGAATCCACCTGGGTAAAAGATTCGAACAATTTTTTGACCTGCTCCGATGGAATACCCTGCCCGGTATCGCTCACATCACAAAACAGTCGACGCTGCGTGCCCCCCTCGGCAAAAACCTGAACGCGAATGGTGATGCTGCCCTGATCGGTGAATTTTGTGGCATTGCCCACAAGATTGACCAGAACTTGCTTGATTCGGTCCTGATCGCCCAATAAGGCCATCGGCTTAATATCCGACAAATCCAGCACGATATTCAGGTTCTTCTCATAAATTGCCAAGGACAGAGGCTGAATTGTCTCCTCGAACAGGGATACCAACTCAAACTGCTCTTTGTGAAGCCTGAGCTTCCTCGCCTCTATCCTCGAGAAATCGAGGATGTCGTTGATGATCGACAACAATGACTGTGCACTTTTCAGGGCAAGGCGCGCGTAGCGGTCCTGCTTGTTGGACAGGCCTTTCTGGTCAGTCAGCATTCGCAACATTCCAATGATCCCGTTCATCGGTGTGCGGATTTCGTGACTCATGTTGGCAAGGAACTGGGATTTTGCCTGCGTAGCCTGCTCCGCGAGGATTTTCGCCTCCTCAAACTGCAGCGTCTTTTGTTCCAATTCTGCGCTGTAGAGTTTTAATTTTTTCGAGTTCAGGCTGATCTCGGTAATGTCGTCGACGCATGACGACACCCCCAAAACTTCGCCGGAAGAGTCAAAGTCCGGTGTCAAGGTGACACGGAAAAAGCGGGAACTGCCGTCGTCCTGTTTTTGTTCACGCGAATACGACAGTCTCTCCCCCGCCATCGCTGCCTCCATCTGATTCACCCGATATTGCTGTTCCTTCTCGCCGATCGACTCGAGCCAGGGCCTGAAGCTCTCATAACCTGTCCCCTCAATTTTTCGTGCAGGTCTGCCAAACCAGCGTTCATAATTCTTGTTGACAAACTGGTAGCACAAATCTTTATCAATGTAGCTGAGAAGCACCGGGACATTGTCGGTGACCTTGTCCATGTGGCGCCTCGTTCTCATCAGCGCCTCCATGCTTTTGCGTTTAGAGATGTCCAGCGACCTGATTTTCCGAATCGTGGAGGCGCTCAGAATGACAATGGTGGCCATGAGAAAAAGAATCCGGTACTGGTGCACATCCATCAACTTACCCGCCGTGATAAAGGACACGCTTCCCAAAAAGAACGCAAGTGTCCAGCAACAGTAGGCTAAAAACATGTCCCGCCCCTGCAGATCACCATGCCTCCAGTGAAGCCCACTGAGCCAAAAAGTGCAGGACAATCCATATAGCACCACCGAGAATTGCCCCGCGGCGACCCATTTCTGTGTTTCCAGGGGGACAAATACGGCAGCAAGAGCAAGTAGAATTTCGGCCAAGACAGCGGTTTCAAGAAGCCTCCGAAACCTGGTTGCACGAGCCAGGCTCAACCAGTGCTGAGGCAAAATGAATAACACGGCAAACATCAATCCCAGAAGAAATTGGTCCGCTCTCAAATTCCATTCAGCCGCATCCGGCCAGAGCAGGAGTCTGGCGTATCCCTCCACGCTGAAGTTATAAGCCGCCACGACGGTTAACCATGCGAACAGAGCCAGCGAGACGCTTTCGCGTACGGCAATATAGAGCATCAGGTTGAACACCATCATGACGCCGATGACACCGAAAAGAAGCCAATGCGCCCAAGCGCTCTGATTTTTGCGGGCAAGCGCTTGAGCGGCACCTTGCAGGTAAAGCGCGTTCTCGTAGGCAAAATCCAGGCCCCGAAATCCGAGTAGAAAATCCTGAGAAGCACCAGCCAGCAACTGCACGGGGACTAAGTGTTCCCTGACCTTGAAATGCTTGGAATCCGCGGGGATGAGTGACCCTGCGTATTGCGACTGATTGATGGAACCGGACGTAATTTCGTGCAGCTGCATCTCGTCCAGAATGCTGCCCCTGAATTCAAGGACCGCCGTCACATCGAGCTCAAGATGATTCCTTATAACAAGCCGATACCACCTCATTGTTCGCTCAGGAACGTCCGCCACCGAACTTTCACTGTCAGTGGTCAGCAGACTTAGAACGTCTTCAGGTTCCTGCAAACCGGTGGCCCGAGGCAGGGGCTCGAGGTGCGTCCTCAGGGGATATTCATCCAGCTTATTGAGAAATTGCAGGCTTTCCGCGCTCGCCACAGAAAGCCAGAGCGCGCTGAGCAACAGAGTAAGCATTTCGAGCAGAGGTAACCGTGTGCGCGACAGCACCGGACCCAAACATCGCCGCATATGATTAGTGATCACGTCATTCCCCGGCAGTATTATACGCCATTGGGGAGTGTGGTGATAATGCAATCACCATCAGCTAAAGAGGATGGCGAACGCAATATGTGCGGATGAGATGGTTTCAATCCGCGACCACGACAGGGAGATCAATCGAGGTCTAGAAAGCTCCTGAGCTGCTCGGAACGCGTAGGATGACGCAATTTCCGAAGCGCCTTGGCCTCGATCTGGCGAATACGCTCTCGGGTCACGTCGAACTGCTTGCCCACTTCCTCTAGGGTGTGATCCGTGTTCATGTCGATTCCGAATCGCATCCTCAGAACTTTCGCTTCCCGAGGCGTCAAACCTGCCAACACCTCCTGAACCGTGCCGGTAAGCCCTGAACCAGTGGCCGATTCCACCGGCGAATCGATATTCGCATCCTCAATGAAATCACCAAGGTGCGAGTCTTCATCGTCACCAATGGGTGTCTCCATGGAAATGGGCTCCTTGGCGATTTTCAAAACCTTACGGACCTTGTCCTCCGGCATTTCCATTCGCTCCGCCAATTCCTCGGGGGTTGGTTCCCGACCCATTTCTTGCAGCATTTGGCGAGAAATGCGGTTGAGCTTGTTGATGGTCTCGATCATGTGCACAGGGATGCGAATGGTTCGTGCCTGGTCGGCGATGGAACGCGTGATGGCCTGCCTGATCCACCAGGTGGCATAGGTTGAAAATTTGTAGCCGCGCCTGTACTCGAACTTGTCAACCGCCTTCATCAGGCCGATGTTGCCTTCCTGAATCAAGTCAAGGAACTGCAATCCACGATTGGTGTATTTCTTGGCGATTGAAATCACCAGGCGCAAATTGGCCTCGACCATTTCTTTCTTGGCCCGACGCGCCTTCGCCTCACCGATCGACATTTTGCGATTGATGTCCTTCAAATCGGCAATGGTCATTCGATGAGCAACTTCTACCCGCCCCAGCTTTTCCTGCAGGTCACGAATTTCTTTTGCGTTCTGTTTCAGCGCAGGCACCCAACGCTGTTTTCCTCTCAGGTGCGGCGTCACCCACTTGCGGTTCGATTCGTTACCGCTGTAAGTCATGAGGAATGTTCGCTTAGGCATTTTGGCTTGGTGAATCGCCAGTCGAATGATCACTTTCTCGAGGTCACGCTGCTGGGAAACTGCGAACCGCAATTGGTCTACAAGATGATCCACCATCTTGGGAGGCAACTTGAGATGCATATATTTATCTGCCATCTCGGCACGGATCTTCTCTGCCCTTGGATAGCCAGGACCGTGCTTTTCGTGCAAAGAGAGGAATCGCTTATTGAGCTTACCCAGGGCCGTAAAAAATTCGACAATCTCTTCCGGATCGGGCCCGGTTGACGCCGGTTCTTCAGAACTGCTGTCATCGTCGGAATCGCCCGGGGTTGAATTGTCACCGGGCTTTTGCGCCTGAGGAATGGGTTCATCGGGCGCATTGGGATCAATAAAATCGGTCATCACGTCGGTCAATCGCTGACGCCCTTCCCGATATTCATCAAATTGCGACAGGAGCGCCGCATAGGTGCCCGGAAAGCGCGCGAGCGCCTCATGGACCTGCTTCAGGCCCGCTTCTATCCTTTTGGCAATAGCGATCTCACCCTCACGGGTCAGAAGTTCGACGGTTCCCATTTCCCGCATGTACATGCGCACTGGATCTGTTGTCCGCCCAATCTCTGTCTCGACGGCTGCAAGCGCTGCGGCAGCATCCTCGGCCGCGGTGTCGTCATCGGTGTCCGTGGAGGCTGAATCATTCAGGATCAGCGCATCATCATCCGGGGCTTTCTCGTAGACCGAGATACCCATGTCGTTAATCATGGTGATGATGTCCTCGATCTGTTCAGGATCGACGATGTCGTCGGGCAGATGGTCATTGACCTGAGAGTACGTCAGGAAGCCCTGATCCTTACCCTTGGTGACAAGCTGCTTAAGTTGTGATTGCTGGTTTTCGTTCATAAGGTGCCGACCAAAATCAAAATATAGTCCAAAGACCCGTGCTCCGCGACTCGTGATCGCCCCTCTCGGTGGCAGTTCATTTCACTTACTCACGTAGCGTCTGCTTTAACGCCAGTTGTTCTTGCTGGAGCTTCAGGAATTCCCTGCGCTGCGCCTCATCCTGCTCAAGGATATTTGGCATCCTCCCAAGTTGCGTTTTTATGTGTTGCAGGCGGATACCGGTGAACGCGTCACGAAACTCCAAGGCTTGTATCTCCGGATCGTCCGGAAGCTGCCAAACTGCAAGTTTGCGCAAATGTGTTTGAGCAGGATGTTCGTGTAAAAGTTCCAGCAACTGAGCGGTAGTGATATTGGGCCGCTTTTTACAGAAATCAACCAGTTCCGTGAGGACTTCGATCCCTGTGACCTCGCAATCACGAATCTCGTCATTTTCGCTCATTAAATCGACGAGTGCCGGATTCTGCACAAGGTGCGCGATGGCAAGACGAACGGGCGTTCGTCCCTGCCCGGCGGACTTTTGGACGGGTGGCGGTTTCCCTCCGCGAGGCAGGGGTGGTCTGGCCACGTTATGGCGCGCCAACTCCTCGAGACGCCTCATCATCATGTCCTGAAACACCCCTTCAGGCAGCGATTGAAGCAGGGGGCGCGCCAGAGTGACCAACTTCGCCCGCCCGTCGATACTTGTCATATCAACCTGGCTGGTCAGTTGATCGAACAGGAAATCCGAAAGGGCCACGGCTTCATCCAGCATCACTCGAAACGCATTGGCCCCCTGCGTTCGAACCAGGCTGTCCGGATCTTCTCCGTCAGGCAGGAACAAAAATTTGGCCTGGCGGCCCTCGCGAAGTTTGGGCAGCGTCGCCTTCAGTGCGCGCCATGCAGCCTTGCGGCCCGCCTTGTCGCCATCGAAGCAATACACAATGGTTTCCGCCGCGCGAAAGCATAATTCCGCCTGTTCAGGCGTGGTTGCCGTACCGAGGGTCGCAACCACGTTTCGTATTCCCGACTGAGCGAGCGCCACGACATCCGTGTAGCCTTCCACGACCAGGATGCTGTCGAGGCGTCCGACCCGTTGCCGGGCCAGGTACAACCCGTAAAGTTCTCTGCCCTTATGGAATACCTCCGTTTCTGGAGAATTCAGGTACTTCGGCCCATCATCGTTCTCCAGCGCGCGCCCGCCAAAACCGATCACCCGTCCCCGTCGATCGTGAATCGGAAACATGATCCGATTTCGAAATTTGTCATAGGATTTGCCTTTGCCTTCACTCAGCAAGCCAGCTTGCCTCAGATTGGACACGCCTTGTTCATTGGTGCCCAGGGCTGAACGCAGGCGGTCCCAGCCAGCGGGCGCGAAACCAATGCCGAAATCCCTGCAAATTTCGCCATCCAGCCCCCTGGACTTGAGATAAGCGACCGCCGCTTCGCTCTCCGGCAGTCGTGCCTTGTAAAATTCTCCCGCTTTTTCGAGCACATCGTAAACCGATTGCTTGGGTCGTGGCCGATCAGGCGATTCGCTGCGGGGCACCTGCAGGCCAGCATGCCGCGCCAGGTCCTCGACGGCGTCGGGAAATTCAAGACCTTCAAACTGCATCAGAAACCCAATGGCCGAACCATGCGCGCCGCAGCCAAAGCAGTGATAGAACTGCTTGCGCGGACTTACGGTGAAAGAGGGGGTTTTTTCTTCGTGAAAAGGACATCGCGCCTGGAACTCGGCCCCGGCGCGTTTAAGCTCGAGACGGCGCTCGATCACTTCGACAATGTCAATTCGGTCAAGGAGGTCTTCGATGAAGGAATCAGGTATCCGTCCGCTCACACCAAGCTCCCGATGCCAGTCCGTCTGGCCAGTGGCGGGCACGGCAGATTTTCGGTGGTCAACTGGACAACAACCCTCTGACCGCAGTGCTTACCGCTTTCATGTCCGCACGACCTTGCACCTCGTCGCGCAGATGCGCCATCACGGCACCCATGTCGCGCATACCCTGCGCCCCGGTTTCTCCTATGGCAGACTCGATCAGCCGCGCGAGCTCCTCCTCCCCCAATGGCTCCGGGAGATACGCTGAGAGAATCTCAAGCTCAAAGCGCTCCTGCGCGGCCAGGTCGTCGCGGCCTGCCGTTTCGTATTGCTCCAGCGATTCCCGTCGCTGTTTTGCCATCTTGTCGAGAACTGACAAAACGTCCGAGTCATTCAACTCGACACGTTCATCAACTTCTTTCTGTTTTATGGCGGCGGTAACGAGGCGCAAGGTGCCGAGGCGCTCCTTATCTCTGGAGCGCATCGCTGATTTGACGTCGTCCTGGATACGGGACTTTAGGTGCATTTACAGGGACTCCACCTCGGGGCGGACACCCCGAAGCGCACCGCTTCAGTACAAGCGGGTCCGGCGATTAACGTCTCGGGAAAGGCGACGGAGATTACGTTTGACTGCCGCTGCGGCTTTGCGCTTCCGTTCCTGAGTCGGTTTTTCATAGTATTCCCGGCGACGGGTCTCGGCCAGGATTCCAGCTTTCTCACAGGAGCGCTTGAATCTGCGCAAAGCGTATTCAAACGGCTCGTTCTCGCGAACTTTTACATTCGGCATGGGTCATCAACTCCCTGGGTCTATCGCGATGGCCTGCCTGCAGCCACCGTGCCTGTTATCTGACTTACCCGCCGTGGCGGGCCTAGCCGGTCATTTTAACCGCCTTAGGGGCCGCAGTGCAAAGCCCAAACCTAATTTGCAATCGCGACGGACCCGCCCCGCCGCGAGTCTCCGGCACCGCCGAGACGGCCATCCGGCAATCGCTCAACCGCGTGAACACCCCCGAAATACAGGTTGGGCTCCGGCCAATTGCAAATGTGCTCATAATCAGCGCTCAGCCCGGCAATGGCAGAGAGCTGAAATCCAGCCTCTACATTCAGTATCCCGTCTTCGAAGTGCATCCTCGGAGCCTGAACCGCCTGATCGAGGGTCATTCCGAACTCAAAGACATTCAGCAGGACCTGGAGAATGGCGCTTCGAATCCGGTTTGAGCCGCCTGAACCCAGCGCCACCTGCCTGCCATCCGGTAGTTCGACGATGCTTGGGCACATCATTGACGCCATCCGCTTGTTGGGCCGCCAACTGAAGAAACCTTCAGGGCTCAGGTCTTCCTCCCCGAGCATGTTGTTCAACATGATTCCGGTACCCGGCAGAACGTAGGCGCAGCCCTCGCCATTTGAAATCGTCAAGCTGGCCAGGTTACCGCTCTGATCCGCTACGCTGATGTGGGTCGTGCCGCGGGTCGCGAGCGGCGCTTGCCACATTTCTTCCCGCCAATACTCAATCTGCTCAGCGTCCAGAATATTGAGTGCGGTTTCAAACGGGGCACCGCGCTCAAGGCCCAAGCGCCGGCGCATTGCTCCGGTCGTACGCATGGCTCGCAGCAAGGCAAGACAATGCCGTGAGCTCCCCCAGGGTTGCTTGGCGAGAGATTCTGAATCCAGGAGCCCCATGGCGAAAGCTACGAGCACACCACTCGGCGAAGGCAAACTGTTAAGCAGAAACCTCGCACCATGGCTTCTGAATCGAACCGGATCGCGGATCTGCACCTCGTATTCATCAAGGTCCTGTCGACATAGCAGCCCCCCACGGTCAGTACAATCCCTGACCAGGCGATCTGCCCATTCACCCCTGTAGAACAGGTCAGGGCCGGCTTCTATCAACGCCGCGAACGAATCGGCCATGTCCGGATGAACAACCCGCTCTCCCGCGGAGGCTATGGAGTCGCCGGGGCGCCCTGCCGCGGCCAGGGCCATGGCTTCCGGCGCGGCATTCAGGATGGGCAGGAGGATCTGGCTGATGTAGTGCTGGAATTCGTTGACCTCGACACCGTGCCGCGCCAGGTTCATGGCGGGGCCGCAAATCTCCGCCAGCGGCAGACGACATAATCGCTGGTGAATTTCGAACAGCCCAGCCACAACTCCGGGAACGGCCATCGAGCCCAAGCCAATATGGAACTCCTGTTGGGCGGTTCCGAAGTCCGCCTGTATGGGATAGAAGTCCACTTCGCCTTCGCGGGGTTTATGACGCGGAGTCTGAACGAAAAAGTCATAGATCTCAGCCCCCCTGTCTTCCGATTTGGCCAGCAGAAATCCCCCGCCACCGAGACTGGCCAGCAAGGGTTCAGCCACGCAGGCGGCACACAGAGCCGCAAGCGCCGCATCAAACGCGTTGCCACCCAACTCGAGTATTTGAGTCGCGGCACGGGCGGTCTCTGGATGGCCCGCCGCCACTATTCCCTTTTGGCCCATTGAGGCTCCTGCTTACTTTGATGCCCGCGCCATATTAACGCGCACTCACCAAGCATGCGCTGAATCCATCGGAAAGTTCACCAACAAGGACATCGGGGGAATCAGTGATTTACAATTCCAATTCGGCGTTGGGCCCGAGAGGATGACCAGTTAATGCGCGTATTGGGTATCGAAACGTCCTGTGACGAGACGGGCGTGGCGCTCTATGACAGTGATCACGGTTTGCTGGCACACCGTTTGTTCAGCCAGGTCAAACTGCACGCCGAGTATGGCGGCGTGGTTCCGGAAATTGCCTCGCGCGATCACGTACGGAAATTGCTACCACTGGTGGAGGACTGCCTTCAGGCCGCAGCACTTCAGCGGACGGACATTGACGGGGTGGCCTATACAGCAGGCCCGGGCTTGATTGGTGCGCTGCTGGTTGGAGCCTCGGTCGGGCGCGCCATGGCGCTGGCCCTGGATTGCCCAGCGGTTGGCGTACACCACATGGAGGGTCACCTTCTGGCGCCCATGCTTGAACCTGATCCCCCGGAATTTCCATTCGTGGCGCTGCTGGTATCTGGCGGTCACTCCATGCTCGTGCACGTCCAGTCCATTGGAGATTATACGGTGCTCGGAGAGACGCTTGACGATGCAGCGGGCGAAGCCTTTGATAAAACAGCCAAGCTGCTGGGACTGGGCTATCCTGGCGGCCCTGAAGTCGCTCGCCTTGCGGAAGAGGGTCGAGCAGATCGTTTTTCATTTCCGCGCCCTATGACCGATCGACCGGGCCTCGAGTTCAGCTTCAGCGGCCTGAAAACTCACACTCGCAACCTGTGGCTAAAACATGCTGAGGCCACGCAAGACGCATCGACCAAGGCCGACATCGCGGCCGGTTTTCAACAAGCCGTCATCGACACGATGGTCATCAAATGCCGGCGCGCAATGCAAAGCACGGACTGCTCGCAATTGATCATTGCCGGTGGTGTCGGTGCCAACCGGGGCTTGCGAGCAGCTCTCAAGGCGGCGGGCGAAAAACACGGGTTTCGCGTATCCTACCCACGCTTGGAGTTTTGCACGGACAACGGCGCTATGATCGCGTTCGCCGGATGTCAAAGGCTGCTCGCAGGCGCCTCGGAAGATCTCCACATCAAGGCACAGGCCCGCTGGTCACTGGAAGGTCTCCGGCCACCATCGGCAGCAGGAGAAACTGAGCAGTGAAACCGGATATTGTGTTCATCGAAGATCTTCGAATCCAGACAGTGATCGGCATATTTGACTGGGAGCGGGAAATCACGCAAACCGTCAGCCTTGACCTTGAGATGCGCTTCGATATTGGGCAGGCCGCCCGCAGCGACCACATCGATGACACGCTCGACTACAAGGCGGTGGCAAAACGATTGATCGCGTTCGTCGAGAAAAGCGAATTTCAGCTGGTCGAGGCGCTGGCCGAGCACTGCGCGCGCATTGTCACCGATGAATTTCCCGTTGAACATGTCAGGCTGAAACTGAGCAAGCCCGGTGCCGTGAGAGGTTCGAGCGCGGTGGGCGTCGTTATCGAGCGCTCGCGAGCGTCATGAGCCAGGCGTGGCTCAGCCTGGGCAGCAACGTGGATGCGGCCACGAATATCCGGGCAGGCGTCAACGCCCTGAGAAGTCGATTCGGCAACTGTCGACTGTCTCCCGTCTATCGCAGCGCGGCGGTCGGTTTCGATGGTGAAGATTTTCTCAACCTTGCCGCGATGATTGAAACCCAGCTCACGCCCATGGCGCTGCGCGAGTGGATCAGAAAACTCGAAGACAGGCACGGTCGAGACAGAAGTCTGCCCCGGTTCTCAGATCGCGCACTGGATATTGACATCCTGTTGTTCGACGACCTGATCATCCATGACGAATCACTGGAAATACCACGGCAGGAGATCCTGCAATCACCGCATGTGCTCAAGCCCCTCGCGGACCTTTCACCGGAGCTCATTCACCCCTGCGTACGCCGAAGCCTGGCGGAGATATGGGCCGAAAGCGGCTTGGACGCCAGCGCGCTGACCGAGACACCGATCGACCTGGATTGATTCACTCTCTGGCAAGAGAGCATTCAGACATTCAGGCTCCTGCCGCCATCCACTGCAAGTATCTGACCTGTCACGTAGGGCGCATCGAGCGCAAGAAACACCGCCGCGCCTGCAATGTCGTCGGGGTGGCCGATTCGCTTGAGCGGAACGCGACTCAGCGTTACGGCCTTGATGTCATCGGCCGGTTCCGGTTCCGGCCAGAGGATCGCGCCTGGAGAAACTCCATTGACCCGTACATCCGGACCCAATTCATGCGCCAGTGAGCGAGTCATCATGGCCAGGCCGGCCTTGGCAATACTGTAAACCGGGTGTCTTGGCATCGGCCGTTCGGCATGAATATCGATGATGTTAATCACGCAAGCTCCCGCTGTTCGCAATTCAGGGAGCAGGGCCTGCGTCAAAAAGAATGGGCCTTTAAGGTTGCTGCCCATCAGGTCTTTCCAGACCTCATGGCTAACCTCACCCATCGGCGATGGATAGAACCGTGAAGCATTGTTGACGAGCACATCAACACGGCCCGTTATGGCCTTCACCTGGGCGGCCAATTCGGAAGCGCCATCTGCCGCAACCAGATCCGCCTGCAACACCAATGCGCTTCCCGGGCGCCGGATGTCCAGCTCGTCAGCCAATGCCTGCGCCTCATCCACGCTGCCATTGCAGTGAATCAGGACTCGGAGACCGCGCTCGTGCAGCGAACGAACGATCTGCGCGCCGATGCGGCGAGCGGCACCCGTCACCAGAGCCGTGAGTTGGCTGGACATTACTTCATCACTCATCGAAACTACCTTTCCATGACGCCAGAGTCTTCCCGCGACATCCTGCCCGAACCCACCGCCGAGCTCAAGCAACACAGCCAGCGCCTGGCAGAACGGCTCAGAGAGAGAATTGCATCATGTGGCCCGATTCCCTTCTCGAGCTACATGGAGGCGGCGCTCTATGAGCCTGGTCTGGGCTATTACAGCGCGGGCCTGGAGAAACTTGGCCCGGGGGGTGATTTTATCACCGCGCCCGAACTTGGCGAGCTGTTTGGAAGCTGCCTGGCGCGACAGATCGAAGCGGTGTGCACAAGCTTGCAAAAGCCTGAAATACTGGAGATTGGCGCGGGCAGTGGTGCGCTCGCCGCAACGCTGTTGAATCGATTTTCTCACAGTGACCGTCATTCTGGCATGCGCTACAACATCCTGGAGCGCAGCGCTGATTTGCGCCAACGCCAAAAACACACGCTCCTTGAAAGAGCCCCGGCAATGTTTGACCGTGTCACGTGGATCGATGCGCCGCCTGTCGTAAACTGGCAGGGAGTTCTGCTGGCAAACGAAGTGGTTGACGCCCTGCCGGTGGAACTGTTCACAAAACGGGAAGGCTCCCTGCAGCAGATGTTCGTCAAGGCGAATGATTCAGGATTCGACTGGCATTTTGCCCCACCAGCCCACGCACTGGAGGACATGATTCGCAAGCGCCTCGATGATGTTTTGGAAGAGCTTCCCGAAGGTTATCGCTCCGAAATTAATGTGTCCCTGCATTCCTGGCTAAGCGGCCTGACCGAAACCATGACCAGTGGCTGCGCTCTGTTGATCGACTATGGCTATGAGCGCAGGGATTACTATCATCCCTCGAGGTCGGATGGCAGCCTGATCTGCCATTATCGCCACCGAGCCGTTGATGCGCCGTTTCGGTGGCCGGGGCTGCAGGACATCACGGCGTTTGTTGACTTCACCGCACTTGCAGAAGCGGGCATGGAATGCGGCCTGGACTGTAACGGCTATACCTCACAGGCCATGTTTCTTCTCGGCAATGGGCTTGAGCATGAACTCGCCATCCTGGGCTCGGATTTGCCCGAGGCGCAGCTGGATTTGCGGAATGAGGCTCGACGACTGACCCTGCCGAACGCCATGGGTGAAAAATTCAAGGTGATGGCGCTTACACGTGGACTTCCGTCGCCGCTGCCCGGTTTCGAGCTGCAGGACCTGCGGCATCGGCTCTAATGACGGCTGCCCGGTGAAACCTGCTCAACAACCGCACTGGCGCTGTGAGCGCCGATGGTTGATCTGCGGCTGGGCGATGGTCCTCGGCGTCATCATCCTGTCCCTTGTCAAGGTCCCGCAGGCCGTCCCCGTGGCGCATGCCGACAAGTTCGAGCACCTTCTGGCCTACGCGGCGATGATGTACTGGTGGGGTATGCTGAGGCCCGGGCGGAAATGGTTCTGGGCTCTGTGCCTCTGCGCCATGGGGCTGGGCCTGGAGTTTCTTCAGCAATTCGCACCCGGGCGATTCATGGAATGGCGCGACGCGGTCGCCAACCTGGTGGGCGTCGGCATCGGGTGGACACTCGCCGTGTTGCCGTCAGGACTTCTGTTGCGTCGCCTGGACCGACAATTTGGCAATTGACCCAATCCGCGCCTCTCGAAGATATGCTCCGATTTCAAGGCCGTCTATGCCCGAAAGATCAAGGTCCCGGGCGTTCACCGAACAGGCCGCCGAGAGCGCCGAGCGCAAATAGTTAGCCTGTGGATAATCGCGTGCTTCCAGCCCCTTGCGACCTCGATAATCGCATTCGCAAGCCTGCAAAAAATCCTCGATATCACCACTTCTGATCGCATCCAGTTGTTCCAGGAGCTTCATCACGGTCTCGGGGCGGGCCTCGAGGATACGGTGCGCGCGCAGGTGCGCCGAGCAGACCTGGCGAGCGAGGCGCTGAGCACTCTTGGGCACGCGGTAACGCGCGCAGATATCATCAATCAGAGGCAGTCCAGAGTGCTCATGGCCAATGTGCCGCGGCCACTGATCTCGGGGCGTCATGCCCTTGCCAAGATCATGCAAAAGCACTGCAAAGGCGGTATTGGCCGAGCATCCCATGGATGCAGCGATGTCCAGGCACATTTCGACGTGCAGCCCGGTGTCCACCTCCGGGTGATGTTGCTCGGGTTGCGGCACACCGTATAGCGCATCCACCTCTGGCAACAATTCTGCCAGGGCGTCACATTCCCTGAGAATGCGAATGAACACGCTGGGCTGCGCCGAACGCATGGCCCGGCGTATTTCCACCCAGACACGCTCGGGCACCAGGTGACTCAGTTCTCCGGAGCCTGCAATCTGGCGCATCATCTCCAGGGTCTGCGGATGCACACGGAAGCCCAGGGGCGTGAAGCGCGCGGCAAAACGCGCTACGCGCAATACCCTCAGAGGGTCCTCCACGAACGCAGAGGAAACGTGCCTGAGCCATCGATTCTCGATATCCGCCTGCCCCCCGAACGGATCAATCAGTCGGCCATCTGCTTGTCGCGCCATGGCATTAATGGTCAGGTCCCGCCGTTCCAGATCCTGCTCGATGGACACCTTGGGGTGAAAATCAACCGTAAAGCCATGATATCCGCGCCCAGACTTCCTCTCCGTTCGCGCCAAGGCGTACTCCTCGCCAGTCTCGGGGTGAAGAAATACCGGAAAAGAACTGCCTACCTGTCGAAACCCACGGTCCTCGAGGTCGGAAGGTGTTGCGCCAGTGACCACCCAGTCGCGTTCACTGGGCTCCAATCCGAGAAGCTCATCCCTGACTGCGCCTCCGACCAGGTACACCTGTTCACGCATCAGCGTTTTGCCCGTTCACGGAACGCACCCAACTGGCGCTGACGTGCTGATTGTCCCAGGTAGCCCGGCACAATGCTCTCAATGGATTGGGGCGTGATACCGAGGCGAGGCAATGCGTTGTCCGAGGTGACGTTGTCAAGCTGCAGGGAGAGGTAGTTATCGCTTGAAAACGGCTTGCCCGGCACGAAATCCATCACGCTGCCCTGAAGCTTACTCACGGCGTCAGGCAATGGGACAACAAGGCGTTTAAGGCCCAGTGTTTTCGCCGTGAAGCGCACCAGTTCGATCAAGGAGTAATCCCTACACCCCCCCAATTGAAGCGTTGACCCGGAATGCGCCTGGCTCGCTGCAACTTGCGCGATTGCCATGGCCACATCACCCGAGAAAACCGGCTGCAAACGCGAGGAGGCGCAGGCCAAAGGCAGGATAGGCGCCAGCCGCAACAACGTGGCGAATCGATTGAAAAAGCCATCCCCGGGACCAAAGATGACGGAGGGCTGAAAAATCGTGACGTCCAGGCCTGATGCCCACAGTGCCGCTTCCGCTTCACCCTTGGTTTTTAAATAATGGCTGCGTCCCTGGCCCGCGCCTATTGCGCTGACATGGAGCAGACGCAGTACCCCAGCAACGCGACAGGCCTTGATGATGGTGTTGACCAGTTCGACATGGACGCGATGGAAACCGTGGCCTTTGAAGCCGGACTCATTAAGGATGCCCGCCATGCTGATCACGAGGTCAGCCCCGCCGAAGACCGCCGCGAGCCGGGACTCTGAATATACGTCCGCGGCCAGGACACGTGTGCCGGGCTGCAGGGCAAATTCCTTCGCCCTGTTGGGCATCCGGGTGAGCACCAGGCATTCGTGACCCTCACCCGCCAGTGCCATGACCACCGCACGACCGAGAAACCCGCTACCGCCGACCAATACAATTTTCATAAGTCCCCTCAACCTGAAGCCAAGCAAACCACTTCCGTTGTTCGTCGTGGTTGCATAGTACCGGAATCAAGGGGCTGCATTCGACTGTCGAGCCGCGTCACGGAGCGGCCGAGGCGCCAATCGTAGATGGCCGTGAAAGCAAGTACTCTGGGAATATAATCGCGCGTTTCGAAATATGGAATGATCTCCAGCCACGCCGATATATCGTCTGTCGGGCGAGTTCGAAGCCATCTCTCAACTGCGCCGGGACCGGCGTTGTAGGCACCGGCCACCAGTACGGGATTTTGATCGAAGCGATCCAGCAGTTCCCGCATGAAAGTCGTGCCATAGGTAATGTTGGTCTCTGCCTCGCGCAATACCTGTTGGCTGCTGTAACTGATTCCGTAGTCTTGGGAGAGACGCCGGGCAGTCGCCGGCGTGACCTGCATAAGCCCCAGGGCCCCCGCCGAAGAACGCGCATTCTCAGCCAGCGCGCTTTCTGAACGCATTACCGCCATCACCCATGAGGGCTCCAGGCGCTGGCGTGAAGATTGCCGGAAAACCTCCGACTCCCATACCAGGGGAAACCGCCATTCGTAATAACGCCGATCTCCGCTGTCTCCCAGTGCAAAGATGACACGGTCATACCATTCCTGTTCCCAGGCCAGCGCCGCGGCCGTGCGCAAACGATCCGGAGCCAACGCTGCTGTTGCCAACACCCATTCCGATACCGCCCAGTCACCCAGGCCGATGGCCCGTAATTCAAGGGCACGGGAAAACCGTCCATCTTTTCGCAGTCTGGCAACTTCAGTCGAATCGACCTCCGGCTCCTTGGGACAAATGGTGTAAGGCCGGTCCAACGCATCGGCCGCCCTGAATCCATAAAATGTCGACTCGATTGAAAGATCAGACAAAAGGCGAAGCGATTCGTCACGCTGCCCAAGCTGCGACAGCGCATGCGCATGCCAATATCGCCATCGACCATCTGCAGCGAGTTCATCCGGCATCTGTTTCACAATATCTGCCAGCGTGCCCCAGTTCCTGGCCGCGATCGCGCTGCGGGCCCACCACTCCTGCAGCTGGCCATCGCGGAACTCTGACGCAATCCGGGGCACCAGATCCAGGGCGATCGGATCGAGTGCCACGGCCGCTTGCAGGGCGATGTCCCTCAGGATCTGGGCCCGCTCCTCGGCAAGCCAGGTGAAGTGCGAATCCAGGCGCCAGAAGAGTTCTGCAGCCCGAGCGGGATCACGGCGAGCAAGCCTGCGCAAAGACACCGAGGCAATCATGCGAGGCACCTGCTTATCGGGCCAGGTCCCGGCACGCTCGAGCTGGCGGTATCCCGATCGACTCAGATCCTGCCATCGTCGCACCCACTCCCGCTCAGCCGTCGGCACATAGCGCTCCAGGTAAAGCGTCAACCGTGGATTACCTGCCTGCATAGCCAAACGTATTCTCTCCCAGGCCAGTTCCCGACTGATGCCACGCCGCTGACGCATCCAGTCGAAGGCCGCATTACAGACCTTCGGCTGTGATTTGCCCACGCGCCACAAGTCCTGCACCTCACCCATGAGGCCATCGGTCTGGTCCAGTTCGATCCGAGCACGCGCGAGGTGACAACGTGTTTCCACGTCCAATTTTCCGCCTGCATGATCAATCAGGGCCTGCCATTGCCGCGTCTCGCCGAGGCTGCGCAACCAGGCGCTTCGCAGCCCTGCAGCAAAAGCCCAGTCTTCGTGCTCCTCGAGAAACACGGCCATTTCAGACACGTCAACGTGTGCCCGGCGTGATCGGTAATCTTCGTATTGAAAATAGGGGTAAAGTGTGTAGGTCGACAGCCCCTGACGATACTGTCTGAAGGTCGCATGATCTCCTGAAGCGGCGGCGGTCCAGGCCTCCTTGAACTGCGCGCGCTGATCCTCAGTGGCAGCCTTCACATCGCCGAGCATCGATAACCCAAAGACAAGCCACGAGCCGATCAGGATCCGGTGATACAGGAATCCTCGTGACATCAGTGTCCGCTGCGTTATGCTTGCTGAAGTATCAGGTTTCATGGATATCTCTAAATTTATGCAATCCCAATCTCATCGGCAACCCGACCGGTGCCCCGCACTGAGCAAGCTGGACTGATGATCTGGCTCGAGTTGGCCCTGATTGGCGCAAGCGCCGGATTCCTGGCCGGATACCTGGGTATTGGCGGAGGAATCATCCTCGTCCCTGCGTTGGCCTGGTTGTTCAGCAGCAGTCCCGAGACCAGCCGATTTGCGCTGCACCTGGCGATCGCCACGTCCCTGGCCTCCATGCTCGTGACCTCCATGAGCTCCGTGCTGGCCCACCATCGTCGGCGGGCCATTTTGTGGCCGCTGACACTCCGACTCGCCCCCGGATTGATGCTTGGATCCATGTTGGGTGCAGTCATTGCCGACCAGGTCAATGGCAGAGTTCTGAGCATCATCATTGGCATTTTCGCGTTGATGGTTGGGGGCCATCTGCTGGCTGGCAAGGCCGCAGATGCGGCGCGTGCACTGCCAGGCAGGGCCGCACACGCCGCTCTCGGCGTTCTCTTTGGCACCATTTCAGCTTTGGTGGGTATCGGAGGCGGCAGCCTGACCGTACCCTGGTTTCTCCGTCACGGAATCCTGCCGCAGAACGCCGTGGCCACGGCTGCGGCCTGCGGATACCCGATCGCCATTGCAGGCAGCGCGGCGTTTGTCGCCCTTGGCTGGCAGGACATTCCCGTTCCGGACACCGTGGGCTACATCCACGTGCCGGCGATGGCGGGGGCCTCGATTTTTGGCGCCCTGGCCGCTCCGATCGGCGCTGCCGCGGTGCACAGGACACCGGCACAGTATGTGCGCCGCGTTTTTGGCGTTTTCCTGATGGCCGTCGCTGCAGTGCTCCTCAGCGGCTGGCGTCCTTGAACCCCGGCCGGACGACTGGGTTGGTTACTCCGCGCCCTCGCTCTCCGGCGCAGCTTCCGATGCAGAGGACAGGGCGTCCAGTTCTTGCTGAACCAGGAAATCGACCACGGAGAGCATGGCGTCGTAGCCCGGAACAGCAGCGGTGTTTGATACTCGATAGCGGCCATTGACCACCATCGTTGGCGTGCCATTGATTCCGTAAATCTGGATAAGGCGCTGATCGCGTCGCATCTGAGTATCGACGTTAAAAGACTGCGCGGTATTGACGAACACGTCCTTGTCAACGCCAAACTGTGCGTAGAACTCAGCCAGCTCTGGCAGGTTTCGCATCTGGCGTCGATCTTTCCAGATCGCGTCCATCATCGGAACGTGCGACTTTTCCTCGAGACCCAGCAGGGCGGCGGTCGTGTAAGCGCGCGCATAGAGATCCCACGTGCGACGACCAAATCCGACCGGGATCCTGCGAAGAACGACATTCTCCGGCATCCGCGTTTTCCAGCTCTGCATGTAGGGCTCGAAGGTTGCGCAGTGGTTGCACAGATAGCTGAACGCCTCAGCGACCTCCACGTGGTCCCGCTGCACGGGCTTCTGGTCAATCAGAAAATAGTGCACGCCCTGTTGGTATTGCGCAGCCTGTCCCCACGCCACGCTGCTCAGTAGCAGCAGACACCCGACTAAAATTCTTTCTTTCATGACTCACAACTCCTTCTCATCTGGCGCTCTCAAAAACTGACCGCGGTCTGCGCCAGTGGTTCCGGGCGAAATCACCGGGAACGCATTACTGGGCGGAATACAGCCCCTCGATGTAATTGGCCAGGGCTTCAATTTCGGATGCCTCGAGCCGCTTGGCCACCTGGGGCATTACCTTGCTGACTTCGCTATTGTCGGACCAGGTCTCGCCTGCCACGTAGCGTGTCAGCATCTTGGCGGTGTAAACCGAATGTTGACCCGCAACAGCCGGGTATCCAGCCAACGGGTTGCCCGCTCCGGAGGGCCCATGGCACGCCATGCACGCGGGCACCTCACGTTCGGCGATCCCGGCGCGATAAATGCGTTCACCCAGCTCAAGCTGTTCGGGTTTCGCGATGCCGGGGCTGGTTTCCTGGGCTGCGTAGTAAGCCGAAAGGTCCGCCATGTCCTGTTCGCTCAAGCTGGCGGCGATCCCCATCATTTCGGGAACCGGGCGTGCTCCTGATTTAATGAGATTCAACTGGCGCTCGAGATAGGGCGCGTGTTGACCTGCAAGCTTTGGCCACATGGCCACCATGCTGTTGCCATCCATGCCATGACAGGCAGCACACAGTGCTGCACGCTGTTGTCCTTGCTCTGGATCTCCCGCCGCGTAGACCGGCGGCGCCACCATCAGGATCAGGCACATCAGGGCCTGTGACAAAACCTTCATTTCACGTTCTCCGGGAAACTGTGCGTACAATGTT
>CAXQNK010000021.1:0-15791 GCA_964225175.1 Candidatus Nitrosopumilus sp.
CATACCTTATGTGCCATGGTGCTTAATGCCGCGAAGACCGGCTTGAACAGTAATTCGACCGTTTGGGGTTTCAGGAGGTCTCGGTACAGATCATCACCAAGGTCTTCAAGGATCATGAACCCGAGGCCCAGATCGCAGGCGAGGATATTGGGAGCGTGGAGGCCCGCCTCGCGCAGTCGCTTGGCGACGTCCAGAAACGGTGCGGAATCCTCAAGTTCTGGGGGCGCATCCATCAGGACATAGGATTGGCCCGCCTCGTGAAAGCGAAAATAGCGACGGAAACTGGCATCGCCCGCGATACTTCGCCAGTCCACACCGGGGTGCCCATGTACCTCGGACACCCAATTTTGCGCTTGCCTCAGTCGTTTATCGATCGGGTCTGAAGGGTTGTGCTCCATAGCGGTGCATTCTGCCGGATACAGCGTGTCCATGAAAACTTTAACTTGTACGGGTGATCATCTTGAAAGAGGACTGTTATGGTACTATTTAAATACATTCATGAGGGTTCTTGCAGGGCGTCGCCATGCTCCGAATTGCCAAATTGACCGACTACGCCATCGTGGTGATGGTGGAACTCACGCATGCCGTGGACGAGGTCCACAGTGCGCAGCGCCTGGCAGAAGCGACTCGGCTGGAACTGCCGACGGTGAGCAAATTGCTCAAGCTGTTGACGCGGGCGGGGCTGGTGAGGTCATTCCGCGGCGTCAATGGCGGATACCGCATGGACCGGCCCGCTGGAGAAATCAGTGTGGCAGACATCATCACAGCCATCGAAGGGCCGATTGCGATGACGCAGTGCAGTGTCGACCCCGGATTGTGCCAGCAAGAGGACAGTTGCACGCTTCAGAGCAACTGGCAGCGCATCAGCCAGGCGGTTGCCGCTGCCATGGAAGAAGTCAGCCTCGCGGAAATGGCGCAGGTGCCGGCAAACACCAAAACGGGCCTGCAAATCGCAGCCTATAACGCTTAGTGCAAGAGACATCGGACATGAGCAAATCCAGTGAATCGATCGCAAACCAGTTGCAGAGGAAATATCGGCATGGTTTCGTCACGGACATAGAGACTGATACCGTACCGCCCGGTCTGTCGGAGGCGGTGATCCGCAGTATCTCAGCACGCAAGAACGAACCCGAATGGTTGCTCGACTGGCGGCTCGAGGCATTTGCAATCTGGAAGAAGATGGTGCAACCGGATTGGGCGCACCTCGATATCGAACCCATAGACTTTCAGGCCATTTCTTATTTCTCAGAGCCCAAATCAAACAAGGATCGGCCGCAAAGCCTGGATGAAGTCGACCCCAAGCTCCTCGAAACTTACGACAAGCTGGGTGTGCCGCTGCATGAGCGCGCACGCCTTGCGGGTGTGGCGGTCGATGCGGTTTTTGATTCCGTGTCGGTCGGAACGACATTCAAAGAGGAGCTGAAAAAGGCCGGCGTCATCTTTTGTTCCTTCTCGGAAGCAGTGCAGGATTACCCCGAACTGGTGCGGGAATACCTGGGTACAGTGGTGCCCAGAGGGGACAATTTCTTCGCAGCGTTAAATTCTGCCGTATTCACCGACGGCAGCTTCGTTTACATTCCCGAGGGTGTGCGCTGCCCGATGGAGTTGTCCACTTATTTCCGGATCAATGCTGCCGAGACCGGTCAGTTCGAGAGAACCCTCATTGTCGCTGCGCCAGGCAGTCATGTCAGCTACCTTGAAGGATGCACCGCACCGATGCGGGATGAAAATCAACTGCATGCTGCGGTGGTGGAACTGGTGGCCATGGAATCTGCCAATATCAAGTATTCAACGGTTCAGAACTGGTATCCGGGCGATGAGAATGGGGTTGGCGGAATCTACAATTTCGTTACCAAGCGTGGACTGTGCAAGGAGGCCAATGCCAGGATTTCTTGGACTCAGGTCGAAACCGGATCCGCCATCACCTGGAAATATCCGAGCTGCGTGTTGAGAGGGGATAACAGCGTGGGTGAGTTTTACTCCGTGGCCCTGACCAATAATCGCCAGCAGGCGGACACCGGCACCAAGATGATTCACATAGGCAAGAATACCCGCAGCACAATCATTTCCAAGGGTATTTCAGCCGGACAGGGACAAAATGCCTATCGGGGTCTGGTGCGCATCGGGCCAACGGCCGAGAACGCCCGCAACTTTACTCAGTGTGATTCGATGCTGATTGGCAAGCGGTGTGCTGCCCACACCTTCCCATACATCGAAACACGCCACCCCAGTGCGAAAGTCGAGCACGAGGCGACGACTTCCCGTATCGGGGAAGATCAATTGTTTTACTGCCTGCAAAGAGGCATCAGTGAAGAAGATGCCGTGTCCATGATCGTTGACGGGTTCTGCCGGCAGGTATTCCGGGAGTTGCCAATGGAGTTTGCCGTCGAGGCAAAGGCGCTTTTGGAGGTCAGCCTGGAAGGCGCCGTGGGTTGAATATCATACCGCCCAGTCCGCCTGAACTTGCGGGTCGAACGCCTGCGGTTTTGAATGAAAATCGAGTTGGATAAGCACATGTTAAAGATCAGTCAACTACATGCCGAAGTGGCCGGAAAACCCATCCTCAAGGGCCTGGATCTCGATGTGGCAGCGGGTGAGGTTCATGCCATCATGGGGCCGAACGGTTCCGGAAAAAGCACGCTCGGTAATGTCATAGCCGGTCGTGAGGGATACACCGTGACGGGCGGCGAAGTCACTTTCAAGGGCAAGAATCTGCTGGATCTCGAGCCAGAGGAACGGGCATGTGAGGGCATTTTCCTGGCGTTTCAGTACCCGGTGGAAATACCGGGTGTGAACAATACCTACTTCCTGAGAGCAGCGCTCAATGCGCAACGCAAGTATCGCAACGAGGAAGAGCTCGACGCCGCGGGTTTCCTGCGCCTTGTCAGGGAAAAACTCGAGGTGCTGCACATTGGTGACGAGCTGCTGAACCGCGCCGTTAATGAAGGTTTTTCGGGCGGTGAGAAAAAGCGCAATGAAATTTTCCAAATGGCTGTTCTGGAGCCCAGCTTTGCCATTCTCGATGAGACGGACTCCGGCCTGGACATTGATGCCCTCAAAACTGTCGCCGAAGGCGTGAATCGCCTGCGCGGTCCGGATCGCGCGATTGTCCTTATCACCCACTATCAACGTCTGTTGGAATACGTTCAGCCAGATAAGGTCCATGTGCTGGCAGAGGGCCGCATTGCCTCCAGTGGCGGGCCTGAACTTGCGATGCGGCTGGAAGAGCAGGGCTACGCGTGGCTGGCGCAGGGTGGCATCACCGCCGTCGAAGAGGCCGGTAGACAATGACCGATCTGAACGCGGCCCTGATGACGGAAACCGAGGGCGCTCTGGCCTCAATTGGGCCGGATGATCCGTCGGACTGGGTTTCAGTGCTGCGCAGGAAAGGCCTTGGCGCATTCAGGCAACATGGCTTGCCGACACGCCGCGTGGAGCGTTGGCGGTACACACCGCTGGCTGGATTACCGGTGAATCGGACCGAGAACCTGGGCCCGGCGACCGAATCGGCTGCCGCAGGGCTGCCGGTTGGCGTGGCTGAACTGCCTGAGGTCTTGATGGTTGATGGCAGTCTGGCTCGACGGCCCGATCGACTTTCCGATGGCGTTGTCATAGAAGCTCTTGAAGACGCGCTGCGCGGTGAAACCGACAGTCTGCGTGACGTGCTGGACACCCTGGAGATTCATGGCCCGGACGTGAGTTTGTCTGCGCTCAACACGGCAATGCTGGGCCAAGGCGCTGTGATCAGGGTCCGAGCCGGGTTTGATGCAGGCTCGATGATGTTGCGCTGGTTGAGTGAGGATCACTCAGCCCTGATGCGCCACAGTCGGCTTTGTGTGCTGCTGGAACCCGGTGCCTCTCTGCAGCTCGTAGAGCAATTTGAGGGCTCTACGAACAGCGGCACGCGGATGAACCTTGTTACCCAAATTCATCTTGGTTCTGACGCGCGCCTGGAGCAGGTTCGTTTACAGCAGGAATCTGAAGACGCCGTGCTCATCACCCGAACCGAGGTAGTCCAGGACGCACACAGCGATTATCGCTATGTGGGGCTCGATCTTGGCGGAGCGCTGGTCAGACATGACGTGCGATCCCGGCTGCAGGCCCCGGGGGCACAGTGCGCGCTTAATGCGGCAAGCCTGACGCAGGGTCAAAGTCACGTCGACACGCATCTCGATGCAGAGCACCTGGCGGAAAATTGTCGAAGCAAACAGCTTTTCAGGGCAGTGCTGAGCGACCGCAGCCGGGTGGTGTTCAATGGGCGGGTCCTTGTCGGCACCGGGGCAGATGGCAGCGAGGCCCACCAATCCAGTGCGGGTCTTTTGTTGTCGAGGGGCGCTGAGATCAACAGCAAGCCCGAATTGGAAATTTATGCCGACGAGGTCGTTGCCAGTCATGGGGCAACAGTTGGGCAACTTGATGAGGACCAGCTGTTCTACCTGCGCAGCAGGGGCCTAGACGCGGAACAGGCGCGCCGTGTTCTGGTTACCGCATTTTGTCGAATTGTGATCACCCAGATCAGTGACGAGGTCCTGTGCGACGCGCTGGGTACCCGCCTGGATGACGCCATGCACGCTGCGGGAATCGAAGATGACTGATCGCGAGACCAAGATCCATTCCGCACTCGACAGAGATCGGGTCAGAGAAGATTTTCCGATCCTTTCGCGCCAGGTTCACGGTAAGCCTCTGATCTATCTGGATACCGCTGCGACAGCCCAGCGACCCAACTGCGTGATCGAGGCCACCGCTGATTTTTACCGCAGCTACAACGCCAATATTCACCGGGGTGTCCACCTTCTCAGCCAGGAGGCAACCGAAAGCTACGAATCCGCGCGGGGAAAGCTCGCGGGCTTTCTCAATGCCTCAGAGCCGGGCGAAATCGTGTTTACACGAGGCACGACTGAGGCCATCAACCTGGTCGCGCAGAGTTTCCTGCGGCCCCGGATTGGTCCCGGTGATGAAATACTGATCACCCACATGGAGCACCACGCCAACATCGTGCCCTGGCAGATGGTGAGCGAGCAGACGGGCGCGACGCTGAAGGTCGTACCCATCAATAATCGCGGCGAACTGGAATTGGAAGCGCTCGAAGATATGTTGTCCGAGCGTGTCAAGCTCCTGGGCGTTGTGCACATATCCAACGCGCTGGGCACCATCAACCCGATCAGTGATATTTGCCGCCTGGCGGGTCAATTTGATATCCCAGTGCTCGTTGACGGTGCACAGGCCATGCCGCATCAAGCGGTGGATGTCCAGGCACTGGGCTGCAGCTTTTATTGTTTATCCGGGCATAAGATGTACGGACCTACCGGGGTGGGTGCGCTGTGGGCAAAGGCTGACATGCTGGCTGATATGCCGCCTTACCAGGGGGGTGGCGAGATGATCGATGTGGTGACTTTCGAGGGCACCACTTACAACGATCCGCCGGGACGATTCGAGGCTGGGACGCCTAACATCGCGGGCGCGATCGGTCTCGCCGCCGCCATAGAATATCTCGAGGGGCTCGGCATGGATCGGGTGGCGCGCAGCGAGCGGGAACTCCTGGATTACGCCACCGGCGTCCTGTCCGAAATCGAGGGTCTAAATATCGTCGGAACCGCGGCCCATAAGGCCGGTGTGATTTCGTTCACCCTTGATGACATCCATCCCAACGACATCGGCACCTTGCTTGATTATCACGGGGTGGCAATCAGAACAGGGCATCACTGCGCCATGCCGGCCGTTAAATTTTTCGGGTTACCCGCAACAGCGCGGGCGTCGTTTGGAATCTACAGCACGCCCTCGGAAGTAGACCGGCTCGCTGACGCACTTCGCCAGGTGCAGGGCATGTTCCAGTAAAGGTCAGGGCCGGGTCTTTCGGCCCGGCCCTCTATTCTGAACAACGTCCTGCTATCAATCTGATGGTTTCGGCTTGAAGTCCTGTTCCAGTTCTTTCTGGACAGTATGCGGCACCGGATCATAGTGGCTGAATTCCATGGTAAAGCTGCCCTGACCCTGGGTGAGACTTTTAAGCTCCGTGTGATAGTCGGACAGTGAGCTCAGCGGGATATCAGCCTTGACGGTCACCAGACCGCCCCGGAGACTTTCCGTACCGCTGATGCGCGCACGACGGCCGGCAAGGTTGCCAGTGATATCACCCATCACTGCGTCTGGGACGGTGACGTCCACCGCAACGATCGGTTCCAGGATCTGGGGGCCGGCATTTTGAATCGCATCGAGAAAGGCATTCCGCGCGGCAATTACGAAGGCTATTTCCTTGGAGTCCACAGGATGGAATTTTCCATCGTAGACTTCGACCTCCAGATCCTGTAGCTGGTACCCCGCGACGGCTCCTTCATCAAGAATCTGCCGTATGCCTTTTTCTACGGCTGGAATCAGGCTGGTCGGAATGGCGCCGCCCACCACCTTGTTGATGAAATCGAAACCATCGCCGCGTCCGCGTGGCCGAATCCTCAGGAAGACCTCACCAAACTGACCGGCACCACCCGTCTGTTTTTTGTGGCGATAGTGCCCCTCTGCAGGGCGCGTGACGGTTTCGCGATAGGCGATTCTCGGTGGCCGTGTGTTCACCTCGACGTGATATTTCTCTTTCATGCGCTCCAGGGTGACTCGCATGTGCAGTTCACCCAGTCCGCGCATCACCGTCTCGTTCAACTCCTGGTTGTGCTCCACCATGAAACAGGGATCTTCCTCCATGAGTTTTTGCAGGGCCTGGGACAATTTCTGCTCCTGCCCGCGGGTTTTGGTGGTTACTGCGAGTCCAAACATGGGTTGCGGGAAATCGATCCGCCTCATGCGGTACTCGTCCTCGTCGTGGGAATCATGCAGAACTGCGTCGTAATGAATCTCGTCAACTTTGGCGACCGCACAGATATCTCCCGGAATCCCGGCGTCAACTTCCACGTGCTTGGCGCCCTGCAGTTTGAACAAGTGTCCTACCTTGAAGGGTTTTCGGCCATCACCGATGAATAATTGCGAATCCGGTCGCACCGTGCCCTGATAAATCCGAAAGATGCCGAGTTTGCCGACGAAGGGGTCATTGGTGATCTTGAAAACATGTGCGATGGCATGTGCCTCGGCATCAGGTTGGGCTTTCACTTCCTCTTCGCTCTTGAAGAACGGTGGAGGATTACCTTCGTTCGGATTCGGAGCCAGGCGCTTGCAGAATTTCAGCAGTTCTCCCAAGCCCGCACCCGTGGCGGCCGAGGTAAAGCAAATCGGAACAAGGTGTCCTTCCCGAAGTGCCTTTTCGCAGGCGTCATGCAGTTCCTCGCGGCTGAGTTCCTCACCCTCGAGGTATTTCTCCATCAAGGCGTCGTTAACTTCGACGACCTGGTCGATTATGGCCTCGTGTGCTTCGGAAAGTGAAAAGATATCGGTCTCGCCATCTTCCTGGAAAAAGCAATCGCTGACGGTGCTCAGATTGCCGGAAGGAAGGTTGACAGGGAGACACTCCGGTCCGAATTCTTGGCGAATTTCCTTGATCAGGGCCGTCAAATCGACGTTGTCCTGGTCGATCTTGTTAATGACGATCATGCGGCACAACCGTCTGCGCTTCGCCCGACGCATGAGTCTGCGAGTGGAAAGCTCAATCCCGTTGTGTGCATTGATCACGATGGCGCTGGTTTCCGCGGCCCCCATGGCGGCCAGCGTCGGGCCTCGGAAATCCGGAAAGCCGGGGGTGTCGATGAGATTGAGATGCATGCCTTCGAAATCCAGGCTGGCGATCGCCGAGTCCAGTGAATGCCCGTATTTGTGTTCCAGTGGATCGAAGTCCGTGACGGTGCTGCCGCGTTCTATTGTTCCTGACTCGCCAATGGCGCCTGCTTTTGCCAGCAGCGATTCGACCAGTGTGGTTTTGCCGCAGCCAGCATGGCCGACCAGGGCAATGTTGCGGATATCCTCGGTTGTGTATTTGGGCATTCGTTGATCCTTTACTGGAAGGGCTCGATTTCAAACGGACAATCATCCTAGTACAGAATTGTGGCGCTTGTCATGATCCGGACGGGAATCGGATCGCATTCAGCGCAGATTCAGCACACTGCCCCTAAGCTGTTGCCACGGGTTGGGGCGATTGGCACGTCGGTGCCCACTTCTGATGGAAGAATTGGCAGGCCGCCAGCAATCGGGAGCAGGATAATTGTGCCAAATAACGCTGCGACCGGATCTATGCTTCGGGTGCACAGGCCACTCCACTCCAGTCTGCCTGTCGACGGCGTGATCGGATCTTTGTCCGTCACGCCGTTTTTTCACTGGCCATTCTGCCGTACTCGAAATATTGCGATCTGCGGGCATCCGGTTCGGATGACTGTACAGCTTCGGTCGCATCCGGTAACGTTCTCGCACCCCAGCTGTTTCTTTTCCTGGTGATCAATGAGCGACTGGAAGGTCATGAAGTTTGGCGGGACATCTGTGGCTGATGCCGGGCATTGGCACGTCATTGCTCGTCTTGCCCAGGACGCAATAGCGCAGGGTGACCGCGTCGTGCTGGTCTGCTCAGCCCTGGCCGGCGTGACCAATGCCTTACAGGAACTGGCCCGCGCCGAGACTGGACACGACGCTCTGATCGATCAGATTCTTGATCGCCATGCCGTATTGGCTGAGAGGCTGGGTGTAGATGTTGAAGTATGCCTGGAGCGCACCCGGGTTGAGCTGAAAAATATTTTGGCGAGGCTCGGCGATGGACCGCAGGAGGCGCAGTTGGCTGAACTGCTGGCCCAGGGTGAACTCATGAGTTCATACCTGGGGCAGCAGTTCCTGGCACTGCAGGCCGAAGCTGTGCTTGTTGACGCTCGAGATGCACTGAGGAGTGCCCCGCAACCGCAGGCTAACGGACGGCGGGCCTGGCTGTCTGCCCGGGGCAATGCACTGCCAGATCGCGACTTGCAGGCCCGGTGGGCCAGTTTGCCGCCGATCCTGGTCACCCAGGGATTCCTGATCTCAGATGACGAGGGCCGTACCCGGCTGCTGGGTCGTGGGGGTTCAGACACCTCAGCAGCATTGTTTGCCGCCGTGCTTGAGGCCAAGGCTGTTGACATTTGGACCGACGTTCCCGGGTTATTCACGACAGATCCGAGAACAGATGGCCAAGCACGCCTGATCAGTGCGCTTGGCTACGAGGAAGCCCTGGAATTGGCGGCAAGCGGTGCCAAGGTGGTGCACGCAGACGCGATACGCGTGGCTGCCGGCGCTGGAATCACGATAAGGGTCAAGGATCTTTCAAACCCGGAACTGCCTGGGTCCCGGATTCTTCCTGAGGCTGGTATCGGGGATGAGGGGGTCAAGGCGGTCACCTGTCAGCCTGAAATGCTGGTCTTGCTTCTGGAAAATCGGGATCAGCGCCAACAGGTTGGATTCCTGGCGCGAGTGTTCTCTGATGTCAGCGAATCGGGTATCTCGATTGACCTGGTCGCCACCTCGGAAACCACCACGACACTGGCCATCAACACCCAATTAAATCACCTCGATGATCCCGCGATCAGTCAACTCGCCGAGCGTCTGTCGAAACGTTGCAAAGTGAAGGTATTCAGGAATTGCACCTGCGTGAATCTTGTTGGACGGGGTGCCCGCCGGGCCTTGGGCATGTTGGGTACGATACCTGAATTTTTTGACCAGCGACCCTTGTTGATGCTTTCTCTCTCTGCCAATGATCTTAGTCTCGCAATACTGGTGCGCTCAGAGCACGCCAAGGGCCTTGTGGAGGCCATGCACTCGTTGATCATCGCCCAGCACGGCGGAGCCGATACCGTGCTTGGTCCCAGCTGGAACACATTGCGGGGCGGCGCGTGAGCGATCTCAAACCGATGAACCTTGGCATTGAATCGTTTCAGTTCCTGGAACAGGTCCACGACCCGGCAACCGGCGAACTGAGACTGTCTTATCGTTTCGATGAGGGCACGGTATTGGAAGAGCGGATCGTCTTTCCGTATGCGCCCTGGCCATCAGACGCTTCACGTCAGCGGGCTTTTGATGCCGCCGCATCCGCACTGCATCTTATTGCTGGCGTGAGCTATTACAAGGCCTGCGTTCCACCTCGAATGGAGCTTGGCGATCACCTCCTCTCACCGCCGCTGGCGCAACTCCTGCAGCAGGTCTACGTTGACGGCCTGGCTGAGTTTGCGTTGGCCCATAAACTGAACTTGCGGGAACGGGTGAACTTTGAGCCATCTCGGGCGCAATCACCAGGTTCTGCTCCGCTGGGACTGCCCGATCGGGCGCTGGTGGCCATCGGCGGCGGAAAGGACAGTTTGGTTTCCCTCGACCTTCTGCGGCGGGCGGGAGTGGAGGTTCAGCCCGTATGTGTCGGGAGCTCCCCGTTGATCGCAGACACTGTGAGGGTGGCGGGTTTGCCGCTCTTGCAGATTGATCGAAAACTCTCGCCAATACTCGGAGACATGAATGACGCGGGCGCCCTCAATGGACACGTGCCTGTCACGGCGATCAACTCTGCCATCATCGTGTGCGCAGCTGTTCTGTATGGCTATAAATGGGTGGTGTTTTCCAATGAGCGGTCGGCCGAGGAGGCGACGCGCAAAACCATCGACCTGGGGCCGGTGAATCATCAGTATTCAAAGAGTCTGGCGTTCGAAAGCACATTTCGGCGAGTGGTGCAGGAAAATATCAGTCCGGAAATTGAATATTTCTCGCTGCTCCGACCGTGGAGTGAGCTCGCGGTGGCGAGACATTTTGCGAGGCTGAAACCCTTTCATCCGGTGTTTTCCAGCTGTAATCGGAATTTTCATCTTGAAGGGACGCGCCTGGGCAATGCCCGTTGGTGCCAGGATTGTCCCAAGTGCCGGTCCACGACGCTTGCCCTGGCGCCATTTTTGTCGCCCGGGGAAATTTCTGGTTTCATGGGCGCCGATCTGCTGAACGATCCTGCACAAGAGCAGGGCTTTCGTGCCCTGTGCGGACTCGGGGAAGAAAAGCCTTTCGAGTGCGTCGGAACGATCGAGGAGTCGCGGGCTGCGCTTGTGCACATCGCGCAACAGGACGAATGGTGCGACGCTGCTTTGGTCACACTGCTTGCGCCTGAACTCGTGGACGAGAACGTCCGGCCATTGCAACATTTTATGACGCCATCGGATGCGCATTGCATCCCCGAGGAGTTGCAGGAACGTGCGGGTCTGTGAGTGTGCTCAAAAGGATGTGGCCGTGCTCGGGCTTGGCCGCGAGGGTGCATCCGCGGTGCGTTACCTTCATGCACATCTGCCGGGGCAGGCGCTGACGATCTATGCAGAGGAACAGCCGGGCACCACGTACCGGAATTCGCTTGACCCGGAACGCGACACCTTGATCTTGGGGCCCCTGGATAAGGATCAGCTCGCCCGGCATGATGTCCTCATCCGTTCGCCTGGAATCAGTGTCTACCGTCCTGAGTTGCAGCATGCGCGATCCGGCGGTGTGCTAGTGACCACGCCGAGCTCGATCTGGTTTTCGGAGCATCCCGGTGCACGTTCACTGTGCGTTACCGGGACAAAAGGCAAGAGCACGACTGCGGCCCTGATCGCCCACCTGCTGACGGATTGCGGTGTGCGGGTGCAGCTTGCCGGAAACATCGGGCAACCCCTGCTGGATTGCGAAGACGAAGCCATCGATTGGTGGGTGATTGAGCTATCAAGTTATCAATTGGCCGACCTGCAGGCTGAACCCCGTGTGGGTGTCATCCTGAACCTGTCCGATGAGCATCTGGACTGGCATGGTGGCGGCGAGAGCTATCGCCGCGACAAACTGCGCCTGGTCGAGTTACTTGCCGCCCGCCCACTGATTGCAAACAGCGCTGACCCTGAGTTGGCCGACGTCCTGTCTGAACGGGACAATGTGCACTGGTTTGGTTCTGGCGATGACGATACCCTGCGTGGCAGATTCCTTGACGAACACGGCGCGCCGATCCCAGGCACGCTCCCCTCGAGCCTTTCCGGCCCGCACAATCTTTTGAACCTTGCGGCCGCTTTGACGGCGATTCATGTCGCTGGTGTGCGTCTGGAGGATCCTGTCCGGAGCATTTCGAGCTTTCGCGGCTTGCCGCATCGCCTGGAGCGTCTGGGTGAGATGCACGGACTTGCCTGGGTGAATGACAGCCTTGCCACGACCCCGGTGGCGACCCTTGTCGCCCTCGAGGCGTTGCCGGCTCAGGATGTGACGCTTCTTATCGGGGGGTTCGATCGCGGTCTCGACTGGGCTGCGGCATTTGACAAGATGAGATCTTTTCTCCCCTGGGCGATAGTGACTTTACCTGATAATGGCCCGATACTGGCGGCCCGGATTCGGGAACGTGGTATGTTGCCTGAAGACAGGATTTACGAGGCCACTAATCTTCCCGATGCCGTTCAATGGGCAGTGCGGCATTCGAAGTCTGGGGGTATCGTGCTCCTTTCGCCAGGTGCACCGAGTTTCCCCCATTACCGCGATTTTGCCCAACGGGGTGAGGACTTTGCGCGGCTCGCAGGATTGGACAGCCGCGGCCTGGATCGAGGGTCAGGCTGAGTTGCTTCGTCAGCGTTCTCAGGGCGTTCCGGCGGGGAGCAAATGGGGAGATCGCGGGGAGGTTGAGGAGTGCTGTTAACCCATTTGGTATGAGGGAGAGACCAAAATCCCGCGATCTCCCGTACACTATGACCCCGGCAGAGCCCTGAAAGTTCACCTCAATTCACCAAAAAGCGGAGAAATTTTTAATGAATGAAGCAGCCTCATCCATCCATGTGGAAATGCAGACGTCCAAGGGCGTTATCCACATTGAATTGTTTCCCGACCTGGCCCCCTTGACCGTTGCGAGCTTCGTTAACCTTGCAGGTCGAGGCTATTACGACGGATTGAGCTTTCACAGGGTAATCCCTGATTTCATGATCCAGGGCGGTTGCCCGCGAGGTACCGGGACAGGTGGGCCGGGATACCAATTCCAGGATGAATGTCATCCATCCGCGAAACATGACCGACCTGGGGTCCTCTCCATGGCCAACGCGGGTCCCGCTACAAACGGCAGCCAGTTTTTTATTACCCACGTCGCAACGCCCTGGCTCGATGGCAAGCACACCGTGTTTGGCGCAGTGGTCTCTTCGAGCGATCAGGATGTTGTCAACGCAATCGCGGTGGGAGATTACATCGAGAAAGTGTCTGTGAGCGGCGGCGCTTCATTGCTGGAATCGCAGGGAGACCAGATTCGCCGCTGGAATGATATTCTTGATACCCAGTGAACTGCTAGTGCTTGCGTTCGACGCTGTGGCGTGCCAACGAGGCCAGTGCCTCGCGCTCGGCCGAGGGCGGCAAGGCTGCCAGCGCCGCGAGAGCCGCATCCGCTTTTGATCGTGCAAAGGCCCGCGCTCCTGCAAGCGCGCCGGTCGAGTTGAGGATATCTGTCACACGCTGCATGTTTTCCACCGCACCCTCGCGCACGGCCGCATCCAGCACCTCGCGTTCGCTTGCAGTGGCGCGCTCGCGAGCGAGAATCAGGGGTAGGGTGGGTTTGCCCTCGGCGAGATCGTCGCCGACATTTTTGCCCAGCGCGTGGCCGTCTCCCTCGTAGTCAAGGACATCGTCGGCCACCTGGAATGCACAGCCGAGGTGGTTGCCGAACTGGGCCATGGCGCGCTCAATGGGTTCCGGCTGCCGGGCGATGACCGCACCCAGCCGGCAGGCAGCTTCGAACAGTTTCGCCGTTTTGCTCTCAATGACCCTGAGATACTCGGCCTCGGTGACCTCCGGGTTGCCCATGTTGAGCAATTGCTGGACTTCCCCCTCCGAGATCGTGTTGGTCGTGTCGGCAAGGATGTCCATGATCCGCATGGAATTTAGCGTAACCATGAGCTGGAAACTTCGGGAGTACAGGAAATCACCGACGAGGACACTGGCGGCATTGCCCCAGACGGCGTGGGCGGTCTCCTGCCCTCGCCGGAGTTCCGAGTCGTCCACGACGTCATCATGAAGCAGGGTGGCTGTATGAATGAATTCAATGATCACCGCCAGTGGAATGTGTTCTGTACCGGAGTATTGACACGCGCGAGCGCTGAGTATGAGCAATGCCGGCCGCAATCTTTTGCCGCCGGCCGCAATGATGTACTCGGCAATTTGCTCAATCAGGGGGACGTTTGAATCCAGGCTTTTGCGAATGTGCTCATTGACATGGAGCATGTCCGCAGCGCACAGACTCAAGGCATCGGTGAGCGTGTCATTCACCTCGACTCGGGTCGATTTTGCGGTTTTTGGGGCCTTGGTCATGGCGTTTCTTTTGTCATCGGCGTTTGTCTATCCGATGCAATTATAGGAGGGTTGCTGGCGAGGCCATAGCCTGAACTGGAATTGATCCACGATAGGGTCTAAGGTTCGCCCATTCAACGTCGATTGTTAAAGGATTTTCGTGCATTTCAGCTCACTTGATAAAGACGAATTCGCCCTCGGGTGGCGGCTGACTCTTGTGGTTGCGATGCGTATGCTCGGGCTGTTTCTCATCCTACCCGTCTTCATGCTGCTCGCGCGTGACATGCCGGGTTATACGCCTACGCTGGCGGGTATCGCTATTGGCGTGTATGGCCTGACCCAGGCCATATTGCAGCAACCGTTGGGCCGCCTGTCCGATCGGCTGGGTCGACGCCGCGTGATTGTGCTCGGTCTGATCACATTTGGTCTCGGAAGCGTAATGGCCGCATTGGCGACTTCAATACAAGGGCTCATCGTCGGACGGGCTCTGCAAGGATGTGGCGCCATTGCCGGCGTGACATTAGCCTGGGCGGCAGATGCCAGTCGGCCTTCGCAACGTTCCACTGTCATGGGCATGATCGGCATGGGGATCGGGGCTTCATTCCTGCTGTCGATCATGATTTCAGTGCCCCTGTCCAGCGTCGTCGGACTCCAGGGTATATTCTGGTTCACTGCGCTTCTGGGTGGACTGGGACTGCTGGTCCTGCGAAACGTTCCGGGAGGAGACCGGCCTGAGACTGACACGGTCGTCCGACGCGGCGACGGGATGAACTCGGGTATTCATCGGCTGGCCGTGTCAGTATTTTTTCTTCATGCCCAGCTCACGATGCTCTTTGTCGCACTGCCCGGCGTTCTGGTTGCCGATTATGGCCTGGATGTGAGCCAGCACTGGAAGATCTACGTGCCCGGGATGCTGATTGCCGCGGGGGTTCTCTTTCCGCTGTTGCGGATACTTGCCCGTTTGAATCGGGAGCACCTGGTATTGCCATGGGCTTTCCTGGTGTTGGGTATGTCCACGCTGGCCTTCATCATGCCACTGCCCGGCGTGGCCCTGATGATCGTGGTGGTGCTGTTTTTTCTTGCATTCAACCTGCTCGAAGCCACGATGCCAACATTGGTCAGTCATCTTTCCGGAAGTCATGGCAGGGGCTGGATGATGGGCAGATATACCACGTTCCAATTCCTTGGGGCGTTCGCTGGCGGCGTGCTGGGTGGGTGGTTGTTGGAGCATTCCGGGCCGATTTGGACACTCACGGTTTCTGCCTGGTTGGCGGGTGTGTGGGCGCTCTTTCTGACGCTGGAATTGGTCTTTCGGAATCGGGAGATTTGAGGCCCGCGGGGTGTGCTACACTTCGGGGCGAATTGGATTTTGACATGGGCGCAACGCGCGTGTCTGGATGGAGAAACACATGGCAAGAGGCATCAACAAGGTCATTCTCGTTGGCAATTTGGGCGCTGATCCCGAAACTCGCTACACGCCCAATGGCGCAGCGGTCACCAATATCCGGTTGGCGACCACTGATTACTGGCGAGATCGACAGAGTGGCGAAACACAGGAAAAAACAGAGTGGCATAGGGTGGTATTTTTCAGCCGACTGGCT
>CAXQNK010000022.1:0-7556 GCA_964225175.1 Candidatus Nitrosopumilus sp.
CCCGCGTCAGCTCGGGTTCACCGAAGACCTGGACGTCTATGGCATCTCCCGGGCCCAGGTGGTAGCCTTCGGCGGCCGCGGCTGATTCGTGGAGCCCACCCAGGGCAAGGACTGCCAGGAATGCCGAGAAGAGGATAGTGACTGGTGATCGGAAACGCACGCCTACCTCACGACCTGACGACGGAAGCGGCCCGCTACAGCGAACCTTCGAGCGTTACAGTATAAACATTCTGTTCGTAACTGTAGAGTGAATCGTTGCTGTCGCGGTCGTGATATTTCCAGCCCGCGCCGACCTGCAGGTGGCGCGAGATCTGCCAGCGGCCCGACACGCCCCACCAGGTGGTGTCGTCCTGGCGATCGCTGTTCTGGTAGGCCTCGTCGTACACGCCGGCTTCGAGCGTGGTATCCAGGCGGTTCAGCCATTCGTGGCGCCAGCCCAGGCGATACTCGCGGCGCTGGATATAATCTCCGAACCCCTCGGTTTCCTGGGCCTGGCTGCTGGTGCCCAGCGTCAGCTCGGAGTAGGTTTTCGGCCGCCAGTTGGCCTCCACCTGCCAGTAGGCGTTGGTTTGTCCGCCGCGCAGAGGGTCATCGAAGTCCTTGCGCTGGCGGCCCAGGCGCACCGTGCCGCTGGTCTTGGTGCCCACGTCCCATCCGGCAGTGAGAAAATAAGCCAGCTGGTCGCTGTCCAGTGAGCCGCTTGGGCTGGGGGTGTCATAGCTGAAGTCTGCGCTGTCCACGCCCACGCCAAGGCGCAGCCTGGAACGCACCCGCCAGTCGAAACCGGCACCCAGGTGGCGGCTGTCATAACTGCGAAAGCTTGTGTAATCGGGGTTGTTGGTGTACTCGCGCTGATCCAGGCCCGCATCCAGGGTCAGCCGGCCACGGGCAGTGGTTCCGCCGTACTCCCAGCGCGCGCCAACAGAACTCTCTTCCCAGGTGTCTACAGGAATCGGCTCCAGCGCGTCGAAACCCTGCCGGGATCCGACGCCCCGATCATCGTGACCCTCGACGTCCATCGCCCAGGCCTCGATGCGATGGCGGCTGGTGGGGGACCAGCTGAGATCCAGCGCCAGCAGGCGGTCGTCGTAGTCATCGAGACCGTCGTAATCAAAACCACCGATGCTGTACGAGCGATAACGACCGAAATCATACTCCCAGGTCAGGGACAGGAGCGCGTTACGGGTGGGCAGCTCGACCCGGATGCCGGGTGAGACCACGTGGAAGTGCGTGCCTTGTTCAAATTCGGCAGTGCGCGCCACGTTGTCATCGTAGCTGTACGTCAGCCCCAGGCTGGGCACAAACCGGAAGGGTCCGGCCTCGAAGCCCAGGCCCTCCGGAACCGCCGCGTCCTGGGCGTTGGCGCCAGGCGAAAAAGCACCCAACACCAACAGGGCGCAGGCCACCCAATTCGACTGAAGTATTTCGCGCATGCTCATCCCCGCTCTTTCCCGCTCTTTCCCTCCGTGTTCGACCCCCTTGCGCTTCCACGCTGCGCATGACACGGTTGGCGCTTCATGCGCTCAATTTTGATTCCGCTTGAGCCCTTTTTAACCTAAATTAAGCCAAATGGGCACTGTCAGTCCTGACAGTGCCTGCTTATTTCCCGACTGGTCTTAATCACTTCAGCAGGCCTGATAAGGATGAGAATTTCACCCGCCAAGGCATTACAAAGTGACAAAATTGGCGATAATTCCCCGTGTTTTCAAGCTGTTTGTCATAAGCGGCCCATATTTTATATGACAAACCAAACATTTACCAGTCATTTAGCTTATTTCGTGGGGTTTGATTTGCCCCGCGGACCCGCTCCAGGGCCGCGAGAGCGCCGCCGATGCAGGAAAGGTAACGCGAGTAATGCGGCGAACGTGGCGGCATTGGCCGGTATGTGAAGGTTGAACTCCACCGTGGCGTGGATACCCACCGCCGCAACAGCCATCAGGCAGGCGAACGCGCTGCCCAGCACCAGTGGGTCGCGGCGTCGCGCAAGCAGCAACAGGCTGCGTCCAGCCGCCAGCAATACCAGGACTGCACCAAGGATCGCCGCAGGCACGCCGAGGTCCACCGCAAATTCGAGGTAATCATCGTGGGCATGATCAAAAAAGCCCTGGTCCGCCGCGCGCCAGGCGGGAAATACCACGCGCCACGCGCCCCCGCCCATTCCGGTCCATGGCGAGCCGCCGATCATGTCCAGCGCTTCGCGGTTGGCTTCCATGCGCTGCGGTTCGTTGATCACCACGCGGTCTTCAGTCACGACCACCGTCTTCTCGATGCGGTCAATTACCTGCTCCACGCCGAACCAGGTCCCGACGATGAACAGGTCGATCACCAGCAGGCTGGAGATCAGCAGGGCCAGGCCCCGGTGGCGCCCCCGGATCAGCCACAGCGCCAGCCCGCCGGCGATCAACAGACCGGCGAAAAACGACGTGTTGCCCATGCGTGAACGGGTCAGTACCAGGGAGATCACCATCAGGGCCAGGAAAATGCGCAGCCGCGCCTTGGGACCCAGCAGGGTTTCCGACCAGCGGCGCAGGCGTTCGCGCCAGGTGGCCGCCGGCGTCGGCGATTGCAGGCCGATCAACAGCCCGATCCCGGCGGCCAACGCCAGCACCAGGTAGTTGGCGAAATGATTGCGGTTGATGAAACTGCCGGTGGGGATGCTGCCGGCGTTCAGCGCGATGCCCATGATTTCCCGATCGCGCCCCTCCATCACGGTGACACCAGCAAGGATCGCCATCAGCGTACCCAGCCACACCAGCAACCAGAGCATGCGATAGGCCTGGCGGCGTCCGTTCACCAGCAACAGGGTCGACACGAAGGCCAGCAGCACCAACACGCTGTGCCATAGCGCCTCGACCGCGGCACTGCGGTCAATGGCAATCGAATGCGATTCAATGCCCGCCAGGGCGTAGACCTCGCGCACCCAGTCCGGGGCAAGTGAACCGGGCAGCAGCATCTGCGCTGCCTGCCAGGCGAGGATGCAGGCAAATCCCAGCAGCATGTAACGTGCCCGGTACAGGGCGCGCGGAGTGTCGACCCGCCCGGACATCCAGCCCAGCAGCCAGGTGATGAAGATCAGCGTCGCGCCGGCAAGGGCAACGGCCAGCCAGACCGGCCGGTTGCTGCCCAGTGGCAGGGGCAGCCAGGCCAGCCACGCCAGGTAGGCCCAGTGCAGGACCGGCGTGCGCTCTGTGCGGCCATGGGTGCTCACTGGATGTCTCGGCCCAGGAAACGCCGCCGGGCCCAGGCCCGGCTCATTACCCCGTAATAGACGGCGCACAAGGCCAGGAACAGGTAGTAGGACAGGTATTCGGGCACCCCGAAACGCTCCAGCGCTAGGCCCGCAACCGCCAGCCCCGCCGCCAGCCCCGTCAGCGACAGCAGGGTCAGGCCGACGCTGCGCCCCGAGCGTAAAAAAGCATGGTGCACGTGCTCCCGGTCCGCCGCGGTCATGTCCCGCCCTGCCCGCCGCCGCTTGATCATCACGAACACCGTGTCCATCAGGGGCACCGCCAGCAGCCACAGTGCGGTCACCGGGGCGAACAGCCGTTCCGGCCCCTGGCTGCGCTCCACCAGGATCCAGCCCAGCAGGAAACCGAGCAGCAAGGTGCCCGCATCACCGAAAAAAGCGAGGGCCCGGGGGCGCCAGGGCAGGCGCATATTGAATAGCAGGTAGGCGCAGAGCCCGCCCGCCAGTGCAGCGACCTCGGGCAGCGCCGAAAGGGGCCATCCCGCGTGCCAGGCGGCAGACAACACCCCCAGCAGGCAGACCAGTGCCAGGCTGGCGGACAGCCCGTCCATGCCGTCGATCATGTTGACCGCGTTGGTGACGCCCACCACGCAAAAGAGCGTCACGGGAACAGCCAGCCAGCCCAGCGGCAACGTGGCAGGCCACAGGAGTTCACCAAAATCGGAGAGCACCACGCCAGCCGCGAGGCTCATGAGCAGGCAGGCCAGGGTCTGTATGGAAAAGCGGACCGCCGGCGTCAGCCCCCGCCGGTCATCCACCCCCCCTGCTGCAGCGAGCAGGGCGCCGCCCAGCCAGAGCCAGGCCAGGCGCTGGTCGACGGGCAAATATTCGGCAAGGCCGATCGAGAGACCCAGAATCAGCGCCAGCCCGCCCACCAGGGGCACCGATCCGGCATGACGCTTGCGTGCATCGGGCCGGTCCAGCAGTCCCAGCCGCGGCGCGAGACGGATCAGCACCGGCATGGCCACGAGCACGGCCACGAACGAGGTCAGTAAAACGGTGCCTGTCGCAGAAATTGACATGGTCTGATGAGCTTCGTTTCCCGGGTTTTACCTGCGCAATGCGGCCACAGCGCTCGCCTGCGTGAATACTGCATATCATGTCAGGTGACGTCGGGGTCCGGCAACACCAGGTGCAAAAAATGCTCACGCCGGCACCTGGGGCGCGTACCGCGCTGTCCCAATGCGTGAGCGGTCAATCCGGCAAGGGCAGATTCCACCCATGGTGCCATACCAGTATAGGCGCAGGAGTGGGCGAAGGGCGCTTCCTTAACGGCACCTGGGGCAGAAAGTCGGGGGCAAGTATTCCGGGATTTTCAACCACTGAGGGGGGTTCTAATGACCCGCCCTCATCCCAAGGTTCAAGAGGGCCCCAAGCGAAATTCTTTTGGTTAAGGACAGCGATACCCGCGCCCTGTCAGGGTTTACCAGCCCCAGGGACGCCGAAAGGCCCCATCCCAAATCGGTGATGGCAGCTTGTTTGTGTAGGGCACTTTCCGAACCATCATCTGGGTGGGATTTGACGGATCAAAACTGAGGACAAACGCGTTTCGAAGATCAAATTCCTTGGCGTTCGAGCGCCCCCCGGCACCATGGTGACGGGCAAACCCGATCAGGTCCAGCAGGCTGCGAGCAATCAGCGCCAGGACGAAAGCCAGCGCCAGGCTAACCAGGAAGATGACCAGGTAGATAATCATGACGTACCCCTCGCCAGGTCGGGCCGTTTTTCCGTGCAGGTTTTTACGAGCCGAGCAATGCGGTCGCCCGGGACCGGGTGGATGGGGCAAACAAGGCGATTCGACCCAGGCCAATCCGTGCTGAAAAGGACCGGACGAACTTGGTCATGAACGTGTCTGTTGCGCAAAGTATTTCCCCTTCTCAAATACCGCCTGTTCCCCGTGGTCGGCATTTGAGCCTGTGGCTGTAGGCTTCCTGAACCTGTTACTTTTAACAGTATTTTGACTGTTATTTGTAACAGTATTTACCTGTCATTCGTAACAGTGCCAAAAAGGGCAGCGGCTGTCAAGAAATCTCCCGATTTGCGGGAAAAATTTCTGAACGAAGCCGGATTTTTGACCACGCTGGGGCCAAGATTCTGAGCTTCGCGAGGCGAGCGCATGTCGCGTGAGGAGTGCTGAGCCTGTTGCCGGCAAGGCAGAAACCACCGCGGTCAGCGGGCGCTGATCGATTCCCAGTGCGCGCACATCCATCGGAAGGTTTCGGCCAGCCCGTCCTCCAGCGAGATTTCCGGCTGCCAGCCGAGCTGCCGCGCCCTGCGGATGTCGAGCAATTTTTGCGGTGTGCCGTCAGGACGTGAGGCATCGAATGCCAACTCGCCCTCGAAACCCGCAGCCGCCGCACACTGTTCTGCAAGCTCCCGGATAGTGATGTCCGAGCCGGTACCCACGTTGATGTGTGAGCAACGGGATTGCGCCACTGACCAATAAACTTCCGGTGACAGGCTCATCAGGTGCACGCAGGCCGCGGCCAGGTCGTCGACATGCAGAAACTCGCGCCGGGGCATGCCGCTGCCCCAGACCGACATGCTCGTTGCCCCATCCAGCCGGGCCTGGTAGGCCTTGCGCAGCAGCGCCGGCAGGACGTGGCTGTTTTCGAGGTCGAAATTGTCATCCGGGCCATAGAGGTTGGTGGGCATGACGCTGCGAAACTCCGTGCCGTGCTGGCGATTGTAGGATTCACACAGCTTGATGCCGGCAATCTTGGCGACGGCATAAGGTTCGTTGGTAGCCTCCAGCGCACCGCTGAGCAGGGCAGTCTCGGCAAGCGGCTGGAGCGCATCACGCGGGTAAATACACGATGAACCAAGGAACAGCAGGCGGTCGACAGCCGCCTCGTATGCAGCATGAATCAGGTTGGTGGTGATCAACAGGTTCTCGTAGATGAAATCGGCCGGAAAGCGATCATTGGCGCTGATTCCGCCTACTTTTGCTGCCGCCAGGTAGACCTGGTCGATGCGTTCATCCCCCAGGAAGTCTTCGACGTGCGTCTGACGGGCCAGGTCGACCTCGGCCCGGGTCCGCGTGATCAGCTCCACCGATTCATCCTGCTCCAGGCGTCGCACGAGCGCAGAACCCACCGTGCCGCGGTGGCCGGCTATGAATACGCGCCGCGGGCGTGGCCGCTGTTTTTCCCTGCGGCGTTCAATCATCGTGATGCCATCGCTGAGGGTTCATTTTCAATAGCCGCTCAGACCTCGGATCAGCGCCGGTCGGCCTTGAGCAAAGCTTCGTCTTGCGCGGTGCGCAGGTCATTCCGGACCATGTCTTCGACCAGTCGGTCGAAACTCCAGCGCGGCGTCCAGCCCAGTACCGAGCGCGCCTTGGTGGCATCTCCCAACAGGGTGTCCACTTCTGCAGGCCGGTAGTAGCGGGGGTCAACCCGAACGATGATGTCGCCCACGTTGATGCCGTTGTAGCTCTCCGCGCAGGCATGCACGCGGGCATGCTCATTGGCGCCCTGCCCTTCCCAGTCGAGGCTGATGCCCATGGCCCGCGCCGCGGCATTGACAAAATCCCGGACCGAGTGCTGCTCACCCGTTGCGATCACGTAATCATCCGGCTGGTCCTGCTGTGTCATCAGCCACATGGCCGCTACGAAGTCCTGCGCATGGCCCCAGTCGCGCAGGGCGTCGAGGTTGCCGAGGTGCACACAGCGGTCGAGACCGTGTGCGATGCGCGCAAGGCCGCGGGTGATCTTGCGTGTCACGAAGGTCTCGCCGCGCAGCGGTGACTCGTGGTTGAACAGGATGCCGTTGGAGGCATGCAAGCCAAAGGACTCCCGGTAATTCACGGTGATCCAGTAGGCGTAGACCTTCGCAACGCCATAGGGGGAGCGCGGGTAAAAGGGCGTAGTCTCGCGCTGCGGTGTCTCCTGCACCTTGCCAAACATTTCCGAGGTGGAGGCCTGGTAGAACCGGGTCCGGTGTTCCATGCCCAGGTTGCGAATCGCCTCGAGCAGGCGCAAAGTACCGACCGCATCGCTCTCCGCCGTGTATTCGGGTTCCTCGAAGCTGACCGCGACATGGCTTTGGGCAGCGAGGTTGTAGATCTCATCCGGCTGCACCTGCGCCAGCGTGCGCTGCAGGCTGGAGCCGTCCGTCATGTCGCCGTAATGAAGGTGCAGTTGCCGGTCATCGATGTGCGGGTCCTCATAAAGATGGTCGATGCGCGCAGTGTTGATCAGCGAGGCCCGGCGCTTGATGCCATGCACCTCGTAGCTCTTCTGCAGCAGCAGCTCGGCGAGGTAGGCGCCGTCCTGGCCGGTGATGCCGGTAATCATTGCTTTCTTTG
>CAXQNK010000023.1:0-4156 GCA_964225175.1 Candidatus Nitrosopumilus sp.
CCGATCAGGTTTTTTTGTTACGCGGGGACTGGAGTCGCTATGGGCTTTCAGCCTTTCGGCGATTTGCTTCAATCGCGCCGAACATGAGCGCAGTCAAAGCAGCCAGGACCAGCTGAGACGCGACCGGGGTCGAAACCAGCGTGCCGTTCAGTAATCCGGCGCTGAGCAAAATGTATTTCAGCCCGTAGTAGACGGCTTTACCAAGCAGTATGGCCACCAGCATGGCCAGTAAAGCGGGCAGGCGCTTGGTCTCATTGAGGAAAAAATAGCCGGCCGAAAGCACGGTGAGCTCCATACCGATTAGCAGCGCCTTGAGTGGTTCAGGATGTCCGGTAATCCAACTGGACGCCAAAGGTATCGTCAGTGCGAGCAGAAACGTATTCGTTCGGTTCGTGAATAGCAGAGCAACCAGCAACGCCAGTCGCATCGGTTCCAGCTTGTACAAGGGCAACGCGGCCATATGAGACAGACTGGGCAGCAAGTACAGGGCCGTGACCAAAATCACGTCAATTACGATTACTTTTCTGTATCGGTTTAATGTCGCCAATGCTGTTGTCATGACCTTCGCTTTGTCCTGGTGTACCTATCCGCCGAGTATAGCGCGGCTGTCGCGGAACGTGCGTCGACCTGCTCGTTGCAAAAGCTTCAAATTCTGGCAGTTTGGTTATGGTGGTGTCGCCGGGAAAGGTGTTCAGCAATGCGCCATGCGCCCAGCCCATTTGCAGGGTCTCGTTCAGACTACGGTCGTCCAGAAAGCCGAAAATCAGACCCGTGGCAATCCATCTCCGCTTCCAATACGATTGATCACGCCAAGCTCAAGAACCGGGCGTTTCAGTGTGTCAAAGATTTCACCATTGGGCTGCTCGTCTCGCAGACCGTGGAATCAGTGCGCCAGCGGTACACGCTCTGCTCAGTGATGCCGTCCTGCTTGACCAACCGGGCGAGGGTTTGGCCTTTTCCCTGCAGGACTTCAGCTTCCCTTAGTTTGCGGATGATTATCTCAGGGGTGTATCGTTTCCCTGCCGTGATCCGGTGCGCTTGTCAGTCGAGAAGACTGGCTTGAAACCCGGGCCCGTTACTTCAGGGCGGGTCAAGAATGGTGAACACGTATGAGCGATAATAAAATAAATAATATCAATAGGTTGCTATCGGTTGCGCCCATGATGGACTGGACTGACCGCCATTGTCGTTATTTACACCGATTGCTTGCGCCGTCGGCATGGCTGTACACGGAAATGGTGACCAGCGGGGCCATCCTGCATGGGGACAGGGATCGATTGCTGCAATTTAATAGCACAGAGCATCCCGTGGCGCTCCAGTTGGGCGGCAGCGATCCCGAGGATTTGGCGGAGTGCGCCCGCATTGGCGCGGACTATGGTTATGACGAGATTAACCTGAACCTGGGTTGTCCTTCTGACAGGGTGCAAAAAGGCCGATTTGGCGCCTGTCTGATGCTGGAGCCTGATCTGGTGCACAAGTGCCTGGCGGCGATGTGTGCCGCCGTGGACATTCCCGTAACTGCGAAATGCCGGCTGGGAGTGGATGACCATTACAGTTACGGATATTTCCGGGATTTCGTTGGCCGGATCACGGAGTCTGGCGTGCGAACGGTCATCGTGCATGCCCGCAAAGCCTGGCTGTCCGGCCTGAGCACTCGGCAGAACCGCGAAATCCCTGCCTTGGAATATGATTGGGTTTACCGTTTAAAAATGGAGCTTCCAGACACAGAGCTGGTGATCAACGGGGGGGTCGATTGTGTGACGGCGTTCAAAAAACACCTCGAGCATATCGATGGGGTGATGCTGGGACGCGCCGCCTACCAAAACCCCTGGATCCTGGCAGAGTGTCAGGCTGAGATCGCGCCAGGCCAGATGCCGCGCAGCCGAGAGGCCGTGATTGGCGAATACAGCGATTACATGTCACTCCAGATCGGACAGGGCGTTCCGGCAAAACACATGACTCGTCATGCCCTGGGTGTGTTTCAGGGTCGCCCTGGTGCCCGGCATTGGCGGCGTTACCTGAGTCAGAACGCACATCTGGACAACGACAACGTCAATGTGCTTCAAGAGGCTCTCGCGGCTGTGAACGTGGTTCGAACCCGTGTCGCATGATGCCGTGCTGACCTCGCCCAAGGCGTTTCTGGAGGCCATATCCCACCGACCGTTCGACCCCCAGAGCTGCGTCCTTCCGCGCGCTGTTTTTATGGTGGAGCCGGCTGATTTCCGGGTCGATCCGGAGTCTTTGGTCGATAATCGTTACCTTGATTTGGTATCGGGCAGCGACCCTGAGCGCGCCCAGAGACAGAGTCGAAACCTCGCTGCCGCCCTTCGTGACTGTGGCGTGGATTTAACGCTGTTTCCCGGTGACCCGGCGGCGCCCGATGGCGTGTTCTCCAATAATGTTTTTGGCACCTCCCCGGGCCGGGCTGTCGTCGGCCGAATGCGACACCCAGGCCGCCGCCGTGAGGCGAATCGGGCTGATATCCGCAATTTCCTGCTTGCTCAGGGTTACGTGATTGATGATCTGTCTGAGCAGGATATGGTGGCTGAACTGACCGGATCCGTGGTGATCGATCGTGCTCGCGGAATTGGGTTTTGCGGGATGACTCAGCGGGTGGATGAGGCAGGGCTCCGGGCGATGCATAAGGCCTTTGACCTCAGTCTTACTTTTCGTTTCGACCTCGCCGAGGGCGAGTATCACACCAATGTGGTTCTCGCGATACTGGCGGGACGGGCGTGCGTGATCTGTCCGGACGCTGTCGCTGATGAATCGGTGGTTGATGCAATCGTGGCTGCTTTTCCCGGTCGCACCCTGATGCTCAGCCGCGCTGAAAAGGATGCATTTGCGGGCAATTGCATCGCGCTCACGGCGCGCGATTTGTTCATGAGCGAATCAGGCGCGGATGCCCTTGCGGCAGGCGCTCGGGCCCAACTGGAATCCTGGGGCTTTCACTTGCAGGCCGTCGCGCTTGATGAAATTGAAAAAGCGGGCGGCAGTTTAAGGTGCATGATCACCGAGCTTTTCTGAGATGTGCCTGGTTGCGCCCACCCGGTGGTTAAGGTTGCGGCTCGAGGCAAGCAAGCGCACTAGAATTCAGCTTCGATTCAGGCGGATGCATTAGAATGCAGTGGTTGTGGTCGATTGGCGCCGGGCAGATGCCGTTGAAAATATGCTTACTGATACTGGTCGTGGTGCTGACGTCCACCGCGCCTGTCGTTTCTGCCCAAAGCCTCGAATCTGCCGCACGTACGGCGGCGCGCCAGCACAACGCAAAGGTTCTCTCAGCGCGCACCATCAAGCGCAACAAGCAGCCCGTGCACCAGATCAAGTTGCTGACCGACAAAGGCGTCGTAAAAACGGTTCAGGTCCCGGACCGACGTTCACAGAAAAAGATCGATTGATCCTGAATGCGTATTTTGCTCGTAGAGGATGATGCACGTTTACAGGGCTCGTTGGCCGATACGCTTCGGCAGGCCGGCTTCGTGGTGGATGTCAGTGGCGATGGCGTCGAGGGGCTTTGGTACGGTTCCGAGTTTCCGATTGACCTGGCCATTATTGACCTGGGTCTGCCCGGCATCTCGGGGCTGGAGCTGATTCGCAGGCTGCGGTCCTCTGATCAAAAATTCCCGATTCTGATTCTCACCGCCCGGGCGGACTGGCAGGATAAAGTGGAAGGCCTTGAAGCAGGCGCTGATGACTATCTCACAAAGCCGTTCCACAACGAGGAACTCAAGGCCCGTGTTCATGCCTTGATTCGTCGCAGCGCAGGGCATGCCCGCCCCGCCATTAAGGTGGGGCCATTGCGCATCGATCTCTCGGCGCAAAGAGTATTGCGCGACGGTGTCGAAATCGAGTTGACGACTTTCGAATACAGGGTCCTGGAGTACCTCGTCTTGCATCCGGATGAGGTGGTGACCAAGGCGCGGCTGTCTGAACACATCTATGAGGAAGATTTGGATCGGGACAGTAATGTGATCGAGGTGTTCATCGGTCGGCTGCTCAGGAAGATTGATCCGAATGGCGATCTCCAGCACATCGAAACGCTGCGCGGTCGGGGATATCGCCTCGCGTTGGAAGGCCCCGCCAAGGTGTCATGACCAGGACCGAGGAACCCGTTCAGCCATTGAAAGCCGGGCTCATCAGTGCGCCTTTTTCG
>CAXQNK010000024.1:0-12638 GCA_964225175.1 Candidatus Nitrosopumilus sp.
CAGCGCGAAAAGAATAGCCCGCGTCAATAGAGATATCGCCGTGTTGCTGGTGCGTCCATCGCAAACAAGCCCCCGCGGGACTGAATACGGGGCTGATCGGCACAAACCTAACTTATTAAAAAGATGGTGCCGGCAGGGTGACTCGAACACCCGACCTACGCATTACGAATGCGCCGCTCTACCAGCTGAGCTATGCCGGCACACAGGGGGCGCAAAGTATATTCAATTCAATGCACTGAAACAATGCCGCCAGACCTTGTCCGCCGGTCATTGCGACGGCTTTTCTCACACAAATCAGCGATATCTGTGGATTTTCTCCGGCGCTGTCACGGGGACATGCTCTTTGCATGAACAACTCGGCAACACGCTGGAAACCAAGACGCCAGGTAAATGGCTTCAGCCTGATGGAAGTGGTCATAGCCATGAGCGTGATGGCCGTAGGCCTCACCGGCGTAGCTGCTCTCATGCTGCGCACAAGTGCAGGTGCATCTGAAACGCTTTCAGCGGATATGGCGCGAGCGTTAGCCAGTGAACTGGAGGCCCTTGCTCGTCTCACGCCGGGCATTGCCGTGCAGTGGGTCAACGGGTCGGAAGAAACGGCTTGCGTCGCCGAATCCGGCTGCGGTTCTCAGGAGGTCTCACAGCGCCAATTCATCAATTGGCGTCAACGAGTGGAACGTGTTCTTCCTGGTGGCCATGGGCTGGTTTGTCGGGATGCCAGTCCCGAAGACGGCGATTTTATCGAACCGGCCTGCGACCTGGAGGGGCCCCTCGTTCTGAAAATATTCTGGCGCGCAGACCCCGGTTCAGGCATCCCGGTCAATTCGCTTTATCTGTGGCTCACGAATGCGTGATTCACAACCGGCCCACTCGGGTTTCACCCTGATCGAATTGACTTTGGCCCTTGCCCTGACCGCTTTGCTCGTGACGCTGGGCGTTCATATCGCACAGGCGACCACTCGCGCATTTATCATGCAGCAGGCACACACCCATCTGCTCGCCGAGGGCCGTTTTGCCACCGAGATGATTCGGCACAGGGCCGAGCGGGCGGGTTATCACCCATCGCCCTGGAAGCTGGAGGGTCCCGATCTCGCAGTCGTGGATTCGAAATCTGGCGATCACGAACCCTATGACCACCTGGTGCTCAGGAGCTGGTCCGACCGCAATTGTCATGACGCTGCCAACCCGGTGCAGGATGACGCGGGCCGGCCACAATTTTTCCTGCAAGTCAGTGAGTTCAGCGTTGACGATCGCCAGCAACTCCGCCTCAAATGTGCGTATGGGCCATCCAAGGAAGCGCTCAAGGTCCAGATCAATCAATTCACCCTGGTGGCTAACACCGCGGCATTTAAGACACTGTTCGCCGAAGACCTGGACGATGACAAGGTGCCCGATCGCTGGGTGTCGGCAGGCCAATGGGAAAATGAAAACGCTGTAAACGGGGTTCGTGTCGCATTACTCCTCACCGCAAGAGGTGGGGGGACAGGTCGTTCTGAAGCCGTTGAATTACCCGGCTCTGTGCAGGTCCAGGTACCCGATTCGCATTGGCATGGGTTGTTTGACGAAACCTTTGCGCTGCACAGCCGGATCAGACAATGAACCCGGTGCAGGCTGCCCGGCGGGGGGTATCCGGATCCGCGCTGCTGTTGACCCTGCTTCTGTTAACGGGTTTGACCCTGCTTTCGCTCGCCGGCGCGAAAGACGTGATACTGCAAAGGAAGATCGAGGCCAACGAAGCCGCACAAAAAACCGCGGAGCAGGCCGCTGACCACGCGCTGTCCTGGGCAGAGTCATGGCTTCTCAGCACATCGCAGTTACAGGCCGGGCAGCACTGCGAAACACCTTGCGAAAGCGATGGGGTTTTTGAGAGGGATTCGGATCTGATTTCGTCGACATGGCCACCCGACTCGGGGCCCTGGATGCAACATGGGAAATCACCCGGCCGAGACCCATTCAGCGATCGGGTCCAATCAGGCCATCCGCTGTACCAATACGGTCTATGGCGCATTAGTGAAGCCCATCGTGACCCGATCGTCTCTCCCGACATGGAGAGAGTGGTTTTTTACCGTCTCGTTACCAGGGGGCTCGACCCAACATCTCGGCATACAGCCGTCTTGGAGAGTATTTTGGCCTTGCCCGAGCAGCCTTCCGCAGCCATCACTGATCAGACCCGCGCCCAAAACATTGGAATGTTTTGCGCACAGCGCAGCACCCCCTTTTGCGGGCGTCTCGCGTGGCGGCGCGTGAACCATTGAGCTCTGGTGTGAAAAGCACGCGCCTGTTTGTTCAGGACCCAAGGGGATTTTCACTCCTGGAGCTGCTTTTCACCGTGTCATTGCTGTGCATCCTGTTAACCCTTGCAGTGCCCGCCTACCAACAATATGTGCATCGCGCCCACCGTGCAGAAGCCATGCTGCGGATCGTCCAGTTGGCCGATTGCCAGGAACGATGGCGCGCACGTTCGGGACAATTCAGGGTCGATTCATGCGCGGTGCAGAGCAACGATCGTTATCGCTTCGAAGTCGAAATATCGGATAATGCGCTGTTCTATCGGATCAGCGCGCACCCAACCGGCATGCAGCTTAGTGACACTTGTGGCGCCCTGTCATTGGATTCGCTTGGAGAACGTGGCGCCAGCGGAGAGGGTGCGGCTGTGACGCGTTGCTGGGCCGCTCGATAGCGGGAGATTCCAAGCCGCCAATCTACACGACACGCAAGGTTTCGTATAATCGATCAACGCAGAGACTGGCTTGGAGCAAACGCGCACCCATGGACTTCCCAAAAAGGACACTGGCTGAGTGGCGCGCGCTCGCCGAAAAAGAGGGCCGAGGCACGGCTCTTGGAGACCTCAACACCGAGACGCCGGAGGGCATCACGGTCAAGCCACTTTACACTGCCGCCGATCTCCATGGGCTTGACCATCTCGACTCCCTCCCCGGCATGCCCCCTTTTCTTCGCGGGCCGCGGGCCACGATGTATGCCGGCAGGCCCTGGACCATCCGTCAGTATGCGGGCTTCTCCACCGCGGAGGAATCCAATGCGTTTTACCGGCGCAACCTGGACGCGGGACAGACCGGCTTGTCCGTGGCCTTCGACCTGGCCACCCACCGAGGTTACGACTCAGATCACCCGCGCGTGGTCGGTGATGTCGGTAAGGCCGGGGTAGCCATAGACAGCATTGCGGACATGAGAATCCTGTTCGATGGCATTCCACTCGACCACATGTCGGTTTCCATGACCATGAACGGCGCAGTCCTCCCCGTCATGGCCATGTACATCGTGGCTGCCGAGGAACAGGGCGTGTCTCCCGAACAGCTCGCCGGTACATTGCAAAACGACATCCTGAAAGAATTCATGGTTCGCAATACCTACATTTACCCACCGGCGCCATCCATGCGGATCGTTTCCGACATCATCACCTATACCGCGCACCATATGCCGCGCTACAACTCGATTTCCATTTCCGGTTACCACATGCAGGAAGCCGGCGCCACCGGTGCCCAGGAACTGGCCTACACGCTCGCAGATGGCGTGGAATACGTTCGAACCGCAATTGCCAGCGGCCTGGCGGTCGATGCCTTCGCGCCCCGTCTGTCATTCTTTTTTGGCATTGGCATGGATTTCTTCATGGAGATCGCCAAGCTGCGGGCAGCGCGATTACTCTGGGCGCAATTGATGACGGAAAAATTCTCTCCGAATGATCCGCGTTCACTGATGCTGCGGACCCACTGCCAGACTTCGGGCGTCAGCCTGACGGCCGATGATCCATACAACAACATCATGCGCACCACCATAGAAGCGCTCGCCGCTGCGCTGGGAGGCACGCAATCATTACATACCAACTCATTTGACGAGGCCCTGGCCCTGCCCACGGATTTCTCCGCCCGCATCGCGAGAAATACCCAGCTGGTTTTGCAGGAGGAGACCGGCATCACGCGCGTGGTCGACCCCCTCGCAGGCTCCTATTACGTGGAGAAACTGACGGCCGACCTCGCTACCGAGGCGCGTAAACTGATCGATGAAGTGGAAAGCCTCGGGGGCATGACCCAGGCGGTGGAATCTGGCATGCCAAAAATGCGCATTGAAGAAGCAGCCGCCAGGCGCCAGGCGCGAATCGACCGCGGTGAGGAAGTGATCGTGGGTGTCAATCGCTATCGGCCTGACGAGGAAACGGAGGTCGACATCCTCGCCATTGACAACAGTGCAGTACGAAAGGCGCAAGTGGACCGTCTCGAAACGCTTCGCGCCGGGCGGGATCAGGCGGCGTGTGATAACGCCCTTGCCGCGCTGAAGCGCGCGGCTCAGGAAGAAAGCGGTAACCTGCTCGCCTTATCCGTGGATGCGGCTCGCGCGCAGGCTACTGTCGGTGAAATCTCTGCTGCGCTCGAATCGGTTTATGGTCGCTATCGTGCAAGAAGCCAGTCCATCGCCGGCGTCTATGGGGCGGCCTATGCACAGGATCAGGAATTCATGGACATGAAACAAGCAATCGAGGAATTCACAGCCGCACAGGGCCGCCGGCCCCGCATGCTGGTCTGCAAACTGGGTCAAGACGGCCACGATCGCGGTGCGCGGGTCATTGCCACCGCGTTCGCCGACCTCGGATTCGACGTTGACATTGGGCCTTTGTTCCAAACACCCGAGGAAGCGGTCGCTGAAGCGATCGAAAACGACGTGCACGTCATTGGTATTTCTTCGCAGGCGGCAGGTCACCGCACCCTTGTACCGCAGGTGCTAGAGGGCCTGAAAAACGCGGGCGCCTCGGATATTATCGTGGTATGTGGCGGTGTCATCCCCCCCCAGGATCATGAAGAATTGAGGTCAGCTGGAGTGGCGGCGGTGTTTGGCCCGGGAACCCACATTCTCACTGCCGCGAAGGAAGTTCTCGAAAAAATCCAGGCACGGCACAGCGCGGACTGAATGGACGCAAGCCCGCTCGAGGCTGAAGATCGAGGGACAACAGGAGTCACGATGAAAGACATTCTGGAGCAACTGCAGGCCAAGCGCGAGGCGGCCCAATTAGGCGGCGGTCAGGCCCGCATTGATCGACAGCACGAACGAGGCAAACTGACCGCGCGCGAGCGAATCGACATTCTTCTCGACGAAGACAGCTTCGAGGAATGGGACAGCTTTGTTGAACACCGCTGTACTGACTTCGGCATGGAGGACAACAAGGTTCTTGGTGACGGCGTCATTACCGGTTACGGCACCATCAATGGCCGCATGGTGTTTGTTTACAGCCAGGATTTCACCGTCTTCGGTGGTTCTCTTTCGGAGGCTCACGCTGAGAAAATATGCAAGGTCATGGACCAGGCCATGAAAGTGGGTGCACCGGTCATCGGGCTGAATGATTCGGGTGGCGCACGCATCCAGGAGGGCGTGGTCTCGCTGGGTGGGTATGCCGAGGTATTCCAGCGCAACGTGTTGGCCTCAGGTGTCATTCCGCAGATTTCCGTGATCATGGGGCCATGCGCCGGGGGCGCGGTGTACTCACCCGCCATTACGGATTTCATTTTCATGGTCAAAGACAGCTCCTACATGTTTGTCACGGGACCTGATGTCGTAAAAACCGTAACCCATGAGAAAATTACTGCCGAGGAGCTCGGTGGAGCCGGCACGCACTCGACGCGATCCGGAGTGTGCGACGGGGCCTACGATAACGACATCGAGACGCTGATGATGGTGCGGCGATTTTTTGCGTATCTGCCCTCCAACAACAGGGAAAAGCCACCCAGAAGACCTACCACCGATAACCCAGACCGAATTGAAGCATCGCTGGACACCCTGGTGCCGGACAGCCCAAGCAAACCTTACGACATCAAGGAAGCCATATATAAGATCGTTGATGAGGAAGAATTTTGGGAACTCCAACCCGATTTTGCCCAGAATATCGTTATCGGCATGGCGCGTATGGACGGCCAACCCGTAGGCGTTGTTGCAAATCAACCCCTGGTCCAGGCAGGCTGCCTCGACATCAACTCTTCCATCAAGGCCGGACGCTTTGTCCGGTTTTGCGATGCCTTCAACATCCCGATTGTGACTTTCGTTGACGTGCCGGGCTTCATGCCTGGGAGTGCACAGGAGTACGGAGGCATCATCAAGCACGGGGCAAAACTGCTTTTTGCCTATGCAGAGGCCACGGTACCCAAGATCACCGTCATTACCCGAAAAGCCTATGGGGGCGCCTATGACGTCATGGCATCAAAGCACCTGCGCGGCGATGTCAACCTGGCCTGGCCAAGCGCAGAGATCGCGGTCATGGGGCCAAAGGGCGCGGTTGAAATTATTTTCCGAGCAGACATCGGGGACGAGATCAAAATCGCCGAGCGCACTGAGGAATACCGGGAAAAATTCGCCAATCCCTTCATTGCAGCCAGCCGTGGCTATGTCGATGACGTCATCTTGCCACGTGAAACCCGGAAAAGGATTTGCCGCTCTCTGGCCATGCTTCGCGGCAAAAAACTCGAAAATCCGTGGCGAAAACATGACAACATTCCCCTCTAAGCTCGCCGGAGGGCGTTGGCATGTTTGAAAAAATACTGGTGGCCAATCGTGGCGAGATCGCTTGCCGCGTACTGAAAACCGCGCGAAAGATGGGCATCGGCACCGTGGCCGTCTACTCTGAGGCTGATCGTGATGCCTTGCATGTTCAGTTGGCGGACGAGGCCATCTGCATCGGCCCGGCGCCCTCTTCACAGAGCTACCTTCTTGGCGAACGAATCATCGACGCCTGCCGTAAGACAGGCGCACAAGCCGTTCATCCGGGTTACGGTTTCCTGTCGGAAAATGCCGAATTCTGCCGGTCACTGCAGGCCGCGGGCATAGTGTTCATTGGCCCGGGGCCGGAGGCCATCGAAGCCATGGGTGACAAGATCACCTCCAAGAAGCTCGCGGCGGAGGCCGGGGTCAACGTCATACCCGGTTTTGAAGGTGTACTGCGAGACTCGGAGCACGCCATTGAAGTGGCGGCAGACATCGGCTACCCGGTTATGCTGAAAGCCAGCGCGGGCGGGGGTGGCAAAGGCATGCGCGTTGCTCGCAATGAGATGGAGTGTCGAGACGGGTTTGAACGCGCCGCCAACGAGGCGCGTTCCAGCTTCGGGGATGACCGAATTTTCATGGAAAAATTCATCGAAGAGCCCCGTCACATCGAAATACAGGTCATGGCCGATGGCCACGGCAATATTATCTATCTCAATGAACGTGAATGCTCGCTGCAGCGCCGGCATCAGAAAGTCGTGGAGGAGGCACCCTCTCCGTTTCTCGATCCTGAAACGCGCGAAAGCATGGGCGAACAGGCTGTCGCACTGGCCCGGGCGGTCAATTACCGCTCTGCAGGCACTGTGGAATTTATCGTTGACTCAAAAAGGCAGTTTTATTTCCTTGAAATGAATACCCGCCTGCAGGTAGAACACCCGGTGACGGAACTGATTACCGGTCTGGATCTGGTTGAACTCATGATTCGGGTTGCCTCAGGCGACCCACTGCCGATGCCCCAGTCCGAGGTCGGGATTAATGGTTGGGCCATCGAGACCCGTGTTTATGCCGAGGACCCGGCGAGGAATTTTCTCCCTTCGACCGGGCGCCTGATCTATTACCGCCCGCCCCCGGAGAGCGAGCATGTGCGAGTCGATACCGGTGTCATGGAAGGCGGCGAGGTGTCCATCCACTATGACCCAATGATCGCGAAACTGATCACCTGGGGCGAACACCGTGAAGCCGCCATACACCGCATGCGCAAGGCTCTAGATGGATTTGTCCTTGCCGGGCCCATGTGCAACCTGGATTTTCTCTCCGCGCTGGTGACCCATCCGAAATTTTCCGCCGGTGACATCACGACCCACACCATTACCGAGGAATACCCCGAAGGTTATAGCGCGGAAGACCGCTTGATCCCCGACCCGATGCGTTTCGTAAGCATTGCGGCCACGATCACTTGTCTGAGAAGAGCCCGAGCTGATCGCGTGCAGGGGAAACTGGATGATGGAGACCGCTCCACACCAGCGCGATGGGTTGTGTTTCTTGGAGAAGATGCCTACCCGGTGACCGTTAAGCTGATCGAGGGGGGCTGCTCGGTCGAGTGCAATGGCAGCACCCACGAGGTTTTGAGTACCTGGTCATTCGGCCAACGGTTGTTTTCTGGCCATTATGACGGAGAAGCCGTGGATTTCCGCATCGAGCAACGTCCACCCGCATTGAGATTGAGCCACGCGGGCACGTGCTCTGACGCACTGGTTCTGAACCCTCGGGCTGCGAGCCTGATGCCGCATATGCCCATCAAATCGCCACCAGATACTTCCCGGCAGCTGCATTCACCGATGCCTGGCCTGCTCGTGTCTGTTGCCGTTGTGCAGGGCCAGGAAGTCAAGGCTGGCGAGGAGCTCGCCGTTCTGGAAGCAATGAAAATGGAGAACACGCTTCGCGCGGAACGCAACGGTATAGTGACCAAAATCCATTTCGAACCGGGCGCCAGCCTCGAGGTCGGCGAACTCATCATGGAATTCGAATAAATCCAGGACATGACGGACCGGGCGCCGGAATCACAACGACTCGAATCCCTCGCGCGGGCAATTCGCGAGGGCGACAGGCGGGCATTGTCGCGGGCCATAACGCTCGTGGAATCCGTGCGGGAAGATCACCGTCATTCAGCGAATACCCTGTTGGAGCATCTCATGGGCGCCGCCGGAGGCGCCATCAGAATCGGCGTCTCGGGCGCACCCGGGGTTGGCAAGTCGACCTTTATCGATGCGCTGGGCTGTCTTTTGTGCGAGGACAACCACAGGGTGGCTGTGCTTACGGTCGACCCCTCGTCCGCGATCAGCGGCGGTTCGATCCTGGGCGATAAGACGCGGATGGAAGCCCTGGCACGCCAACCCAATGCGTACATTCGTCCCTCCCCGGCAGGCGCCACGCTGGGGGGCGTTGCATTGCGAAGCCGAGAGTGTCTGCTGCTGTGCGAGGCCGCCGGTTACGACGTGGTCATCGTCGAAACAGTCGGTGTCGGACAGTCAGAAACGCGAGTTGCGGACATGACAGATACCTTCGTTTTACTGCTGCAACCCGGAGGCGGAGACGAACTTCAGGGGATTAAGCGCGGCATCATGGAACTCGCGGACCTGGTGCTCGTTAACAAGGCAGATGATGAAATGGTAAGCCTTGCTGAACGATCAGCAGCCGACTATCGAAATGCCCTGCATCTGATCCAAGCCCGGACACCGGGGTGGAAGGTCGAGGTGCAAACCTGCTCTGCACGCGATGGGACAGGTCTTGAGAGTGCCTGGAATGCCGTTCTCGAGCACCGCAAAGCCCTTGATGAAACGGGCGAATTGCAGCGAGTGCGGGCCGAGCAGGCGCATCACTGGATGTGGACAGAACTGCTGGAGCAGCTGCAGGCTGATCTGCGTAATGACAAGGAAATCAAAAAACTGCTTCCAGGAATTGAAACGGCTGTGCGTGAAGAACGACTGCCGACAGCCGTCGCTGCGGCTCAGCTTCTCGAAGCCTACCGGCGGCGTGACTGAGACCATTCTGGAGAACACTCCCTTGCGCAACAGACCCTTCAAAATCCTCGGAATCCAGCAGATTGCCCTCGGCGCTCTGGACAAGTCCCGATTACGGCATCTGTGGGTGGATACACTCGGCCTGGAACAGGTTGCCAGCTTCACCAGTGAGGCGGAGAATGTGACCGAGGACATTCTCGCTCTGGGTGAGGAACCTTACCGTGTCGAAGTCGACCTCATGCAGCCCCTTGATGCGCAACGCAAGCCGGCTGTACACCAACCAGCACTGAATCATGTCGGTCTCTGGGTTGATGACCTCCAGGCCGCGGTCGCCTGGCTCGAGGGGCGCGGCGTTCGTTTCACCCCGGGTGGCATTCGACGGGGCGCGGCGGGACACGACATCTGCTTTATTCACCCCAAGGGGAATGAGTCCTCACCGGTTGGCGGAGAAGGCGTGCTCATCGAACTGGTGCAGGCACCTGCCTCGTTAACGGAGGCACTTCTCAAGGACAGCTGAAGATTCGAGTCGGGCAGGCTTGCCTGCGGGTCGAACGCTGGCTATTCTACCGATCGTTCCAGAATCCACGGTAAAGTCATGGCCAATTCGAAAACCATTCTGTTCGCGTTTCCAGGCCAGGGCGCCCAGTATCTCGGGATGGGAGAGGATCTCCGGGAACGACACGCCGCGGCCCGCGACGTTTACGAGCAGGCCAATGACGTCCTGGGCTACGACATCACGACACTGTGCGCCGAGGGTCCGGAGGAAAAATTGAACCTCACCCGTCATACCCAGCCGGCACTGTTAACCCATCACTTCGCCTGCCTCGAAGTTTTTCGGGCGCTCACTGGAAGCAAGGTCCAGGCCACGATGGCGGCCGGCCACAGCCTGGGTGAATACAGCGCGCTGATGACTGCCGGCGCGCTGGATTTCGAATCCGCCCTACGCCTTGTGCAACAGCGTGGTGCGCTGATGGGAGAGCACGGTGAAGGGGAAATGACCGCGTTTCCACTCGATGTCGATACCTTGCGCCCCGTTGCCGAAGGGTTTCATTGCGCCGTGGCCGGTTGCAACCTGCCCGAACAAACCGTGATCGGGGGCCGCCCCGAGGACCTCGAACAGGTGGAGGCAGTCATTGCCGAGGCGTTCCCCCGAAAGCGCGCGGTGAGGCTTAAAACCGAGGGCGCTTTTCACACCTATTACATGGTGCGAGCAGCGATTCACTATCGCGACGTCCTGTCTGCAACGGCATTCAAGCCCGCACAGATCGCGGTTTTGTCCAATTTTACCGGCAAATTTCACGATTCTGGGGAAAACACGATCCGTTCGAGCTTGTTTTTCCAGCTTTTTCATCCCGTGCTTTGGCATGCCAACTTGATCAGCGCCATGGAAGCCGGCGTTGAACTGATCATTGAGTTCGGTGGAGGAATCGGCCCGGCAGCGCCGGACGCGAAGCGGCCTAACCTCGAGGGCTTGATCAAGCGAGCGCAGCGCGGCACGAATTATTCGGTAGAGTATCTACCAGCGATCAACTGCCAGACCCTGGAACATGCAGCGGAAACGCTGGGTTAGGTGAGCGTCTAAATCCTGCCCAAAGCTGGTCAGGCCCTGACCTGAAGACGCAATTCGCGGGGTAGTGCAAACTCCATGTCCTCGTGAATTCCGGCCACCTCGGTGACCTGGCCTGCGCCCAGGGCGCGCAATCGATCAATCACGCCTTTGACCAGGCTCTCAGGCGCTGATGCGCCGGCGGTCAATCCGACGCTCTGCACCCCATCCAACCAGGCGGTCTGAATATCTTCAGCGCCGTCGATCAGGTATGCAGGGATTCCCTGCTTGTGTGCCAACTCTCGCAGACGGTTGGAATTGGAGCTGTTGACGGAGCCGACCACCAGCATGACTTCGACTGAATCCGCCACCGAGCGCACCGCATCCTGGCGGTTCTGGGTCGCGTAACAAATGTCATCATGACGAGGACCCACGATATCGGGAAACCGCCTCTTCAATTGCGCGATGATGGCCTGCGTGTCATCCACGGAAAGCGTCGTTTGCGTCACGTAGGCGATGGATCGGGAGTGCTCTCGGGGCAGCAATTCAACGTCTTCCAGTGTTTCAACCAAGTGTATCTGGTTGCCGAGTGCCGCATCCGGGATCCACTGGCCCATGGTGCCCTCGACCTCAGGATGTCCCGAGTGACCGATAAGGACCACATCGTCACCCGCCTTGCAGTATCGTGAGACCTCCATGTGGACCTTGGTGACCAGCGGGCAAGTGGCATCGAACACTTTCAAATCTCGCATCTTACCCGCCTGGCGCACGCTCTGAGATACCCCGTGAGCGCTGAAGATGACAGTACCCCCATCCGGCACATCCTCCATCTCATCGACGAACATGGCGCCCTTCTTTCGCAGCTGATCCACCACAAAACGATTGTGAACCACTTCGTGTCGCACATAAATGGGTGCACCAAACAAGTCCAATGCACGCTCCACGATCTCGATCGCACGATCAACGCCGGCGCAGAAACCCCTCGGGTTCGCGAGGATGACCTTCATGCGCCGCTGCCTGGTTCGCTGGCACGGTTTCTGAATACGGCCAGCACGGCGTCAAGCAACAAAAGCCCCATGCCTGTGCTGATGGCTGAATCCGCTATGTTGAAAGCTGGCCAGTGCCAGCCGGCGTAGTGCACGTCGATAAAATCCACCACGTAGCCCAGGGTGATTCGGTCGATTACGTTCCCGATTGCGCCACCAATGACCAAGCCCAGTGCAAGCCCCAGCAGCCATTCGCCCCGATTCAGACGAAACAGCCAGACCGTCAGTGCCACGGACACCGCCCCGGCCAGAATCGTGAAAAACCATCGCTGCCAGCCGCCGGCATCGCTCAGAATGCTGAATGCGGCACCATAGTTATGCGCCAGGGTCCAATTCAGCCATCCATTGACCTCGAGGGGACGGTAAAGAATCAGGGTTTCGCTCGCCCACTGCTTGGTGTGAGCATCCAGCATGATGATCACGCCGGCCAGCGCAAGCCAAACAAACGGCGAGTGAGCGTGAAACAGAGGTTGGCGTTCGTTCATATCGGACTCAGGCAATTCTGCGGGTTTCACCGGGACCCTCAATGTTGATAATACAACGACC
>CAXQNK010000025.1:0-2140 GCA_964225175.1 Candidatus Nitrosopumilus sp.
CTATTTCGCTCAGGAGCCAGCCGACTTTCGGGCTTTTCTGGGACGCGTCGTCTCGAGCCCGTGGCATGTGGATGCGGTTTGCGAATTGTTCGCGCAGATTGCCGCGGGTGCGCTTGAACAACTCAGCGACGATGCCGTGGAGTTACTGGGCCGCCCAACCATTTCCCTGTCCGACTTTATTGAAGATCACCGTGAGGCATTCGAGCCATGAATTTCGCCAGCAGGCGCATGAAATTACGCCAGGCTTATGTGCTCCTGGTGGCCAGCCTCGTTCTTGCCATCAATAACGGCCTGACCTTTGCGGGCATCACCGTTTTCGATAACGACCTCCTGCAGCTGCTGGAAGTTAGTGTTGCCCAATTGAAATTCAGGGACACCCTGCACTATCTGGTTGCGGCGGCCATTGCACCCGCGATTGGCGTGTTGGTGGACAGACACGGCGCGCGGCCCGCGCTCCTGTTCGGCACGCTCCTGATCATTTTTGGGTTTGTCGCGTATGGCTTCGTCACTTCCTTGCGTCAAATCTACGGACTGCATATTTTCCTCTTCGGCCCGGCGCTCGCCACCGGAGGCCTGATGGTCTCGGTGATCCTCGTTTCACAATGGTTCGGGGCTTGGCGTGGGCGAGCACTGGGCATCCTGGTATCGGGTTCAAGCATCGGCAATGCGTTGGTGCCCCAACTGAATGCGGAATTGATTCAGGCGCTGGGGTGGCGGGAAGCATTCATGTGGAGCGCCTTGCTACCTGCCATCTTGTTGCCGCTGTTGTGGTTATTACCGCGCTGTCTGCCAAATCAAGCCGGGGCGGATGAGCCCGGAGACACTCCGGGCATACCTGAGGGGCGGGAGATTCCATATGCACAGGCGCTGCGGACACCGCAGTTTTGGCTGCTCGGATTGATAGCATTCATCACCTTCTATGCCCTGATGGGCATGACCAGCAATATCGTTTTGCACATGCAGAGGGACCTTACCCAGTCACTGAATCAGGCGGCCAACAGCGTGTCGATTCTTTTTCTGGCTGCGATCGTCACCAAGATTGGTGGGGGTTGGCTCGCGGACCGACACGGACCGGGGCCCGTGCTGGTGGGTTGTCTTGGGCTGATGATGATGGGCTCCGCCATGCTTTGCCTGATGACGGTACCCACCGCCATGGCAGGTGTTCTGATTCTGGGCCTTGGCTGGGGTTCGCTGTACACCATGGGTCACCTTCTGCCCTCGAAGCTGTTCGGGCTGAGTTCGCTGGGCAAAATCATGGGTACTTTGATCATTTTCGAGACACTCGGCGGCGCCAGTGGTCCGTTCGGCGTGGGCATGTTTTATGACCTTTACGGCAGCTATCAATGGTCCTTTATCATCGTGACATTCATGCTGTTTGCCGCCCTGTTGGCCGCGCTAAAACTGAATGTGATCATTCATCGCGGGCGCATATCATGACCGAGGAGCGCGAAATAAAGGTCCGAAATCCACGAACGGGGACCGTTGATTATCGATTTCGGCCGGCCGGCGCGCCTGACATCAAGACGCTGGCGGACCATTTGCGTGCGGGTCAGGCATCCGACTGGCAACGGGACCTGCAAGCGCGCATCCTGACCCTGCGCCGATTTGTCCAGTCCATTGATCACCATCGCGAGGCACTGCTGAGAGCACTCAGCGAGGATACGGGTCGAGAGCGGGTCGCGGAAATCGAGGTTGCCAGCGTAACGCGGGTGGTCGAGCGCGCCATCCAATTGGCCGAGGCGGCTTTCGCTCGCCCGGTTCCAGTCGCTGCGAAATTGCACCGTCAACTCGTTGCTTCAGATGCACCATCGAGAGACTGTCGACGGGAAGCTGTGCGGTAATCGCGTTCGCGTTTTTGCCGTCGTCGGTGAGCCAAAGGTTGCATGGGTCATAGCAAACCTGCACGGAATTGCTCGATGATTCTTTGCCGAGATTCGTCGACTCGAAGACTCTGCGAAATCCGGCCCAGGGTTGGAACGAGTGCTCGACAGACACGATTCCTGTCGGAAGCTGAGCCTCCAGGTTGAGCAACGACTCGACCACATCTTCCAGACAAAAGGCGGCGTTTGTGGCGACGGCCCGCCGATCCGGGACTTCTTTCGAAACGAGATCGACAATTCGAAGATGCGCTGGCCGATCG
>CAXQNK010000026.1:0-37865 GCA_964225175.1 Candidatus Nitrosopumilus sp.
CCAGCTGCATTGCTTCGGGAGACTGGTCCGGCAGCAAGAACGCCAGCAACGGCAGTGAGCAGCTCACCCTCAACACCGCGGGCAGCTATACCTTCAATCTCGACTGCACGGGCGAGGGTCATCCTGACAGCGCCAGTGTCGGGGTGAACGTCAATGGGCCACCTGCTGGTTTCGTCATCAATTCAGGTGTCAGTGACGCCTGGTATGATCCCGATACAGCTGGACAGGGGTTCTTCATCGCCACCTTTCCCAGTTTCAAGCTGATGTTCATTGCATGGTTCACCTACGAGGTGGAACGTCCCGACGCCTCGGTATCATCGAACCTGGGCGAGCCCGGGCATCGGTGGCTGACGGCGTTTGGGCCTTATGAGGGAGACACCGCGTTGCTCGACATAGAGGTGACCACCGACGGGGTGTTCAACCAGGTGCCACCCACCGTCACGCAATCAACGGATGGACTGCTCAGAATCGAATTCAATGATTGCTCAAGCGCCAGCGCTGAATACTCGATCGACTCGTTGGGCTTGTCGGGCATCATCCCGCTGCAACGGGTCGTCACAGACAACATTAGGCTGTGCGAGTCATTGCAAGAGGCGCAAATCCCATGAACCAAAAAGTATTCTCATGCCTCGCCCAGAATCTTTAAAAGAAGCGTTACCGGGATTACGAAAGCTGCATCAATTCATGCGGCCGTATGTTCGCAGACAACGTGCTGCGGTCACCGGGGCGTTTACCGCACTGTTCCTGGGCGTGATCATGCGTGCCCTTGAACCCTGGCCGCTCAAATTCATTTTTGACCATGTCATACTTCCCGTCAGTGATGCGGGTGGCGCTTTACTGCCCGAATTGAGTCAATGGCACCCAATTTCACTCGTTGCGCTTGCGAGTGCCGCTTTGATCCTAATCAGGTGTCTCAGGGCCGTATGCCTGTATTACGAGAAAGTCGGATTCGCCATGGTCGGAACCCGCGTGATGACGGAAGTGCGTGCAAATCTCTTTCGTCACATTCAAGGCCTCGCAAGGTCTTTCCACACCCGCGCGCGCAGCGGCGACTTGCTGATCCGCGTCATGTCAGACCTGGGAATGCTGAGGGACACGGCAGTTACCGCCTTCATGCCCTTGTTGGGCAACTTAATGATCTTGATCCTGATGGCAGCACTGATGCTCTGGCTGCATTGGCAACTCGCCCTCATTGTCTTGATTTCCGCTCCACTCTATTGGATCCCTACGCTGCGCTTTGGGCGCGAAATTCAGAAAGTGTCCAAGGTTCAACGCAAGCGTGAAGGGAAAATGGCTACCGGCGTCATGGAAATGATTGGCTCAATGCAGGTGGTTCAAACGCTCTCCCTTGAAGATGAATTTGCCCAGAAATTTATCGGCGAAGATAAGAAAAACATGAAGGAGGGCGTGAAATTCAGGCGACTCCTGAACAAGCTCCAGGGCGTGGTGCAACTGATGATTGGTCTGTCGACGGCTGCAGTGCTTTTCTACGGCACTTACCTGGTGCTTAATGATGAGCTCACGGCGGGCAGCCTGTTGGTGTTTATGTCCTACCTCAAAGCGGCCACCAAGCCGCTGGCCAATTTCACGAAATACTCAGGAAGATTAGCAAAAGCCTCGGCGGCTGGAGATCGGGTACTGGAGGTATTCGACGTTGAGGCAGAGATAAGCGAGCAGGCAAACGCCATTGATGCACCAACGTTCATCGGTGAAGTGGAGTTCTCGCATGTCGATTTTGCCCATGACCCGGGACACTGGATACTCCGCGACATCAACCTGATCGTGCAACCGGGGCAAATGGTGGCGTTGGTGGGCGAATCCGGTGTGGGCAAGTCAACCTTCGTTGAATTGATCTCAAGATTACACGACCCCACGAGCGGAAGCGTCAGGATCGACGGCAAGGATATTCGCCAGTACACGCTGTCCTCGCTGCGCTCACAGGTCGCATTCGTACTCCAGGACACGCTGCTTTTTGGCACCACCATTCGCGAAAACATCCAGATGGGTGCTCGAGATGCCACACTCGAGGCAATTGAACATGCCGCCAGGATTGCCCGAGCCCATGAGTTTATTCTCAGGCAACCGGACGGCTACGACACCGTCGTGGGAGAACGCGGCGTGACCTTGTCCATGGGCCAGCGTCAGCGAATCGCCATAGCGCGCGCGATATTGAGCCCTGCACCCATACTGATCCTCGATGAGGTCACCTCTGGCCTTGATGATGAGAATCGCGTGGCTCTGCTCGATACGATCGATGAATTGCGCACGGATAGAACCACGTTCATGATCACGCATGACCGCAGTGAGGCTGAGCGCGCAGACATTATTGTCTGTTTTGACGACAAAGGCTGTCATGTGGAGTGAGCCCAGCCAATCCAGGTGGGGCTTTGGCGTCGGCATCTCACCTGGGTGCCAATCGAACCGCCCCGGAACCTGCACACGCCTTGGTCAACTCCTGATTTGCGCCACCGGGCTGTCCCTTGGCGTTGCCTGGGCAGGCGAGCTGTACAAATGGCAGGACAAAAACGGGGTGTGGCACTTCGGGGACAAACCTCCTGAATCCGGGCAGGAATTCCAGACCTTTGCTGTCCCCGGAGAGCAAAATCAATTCGTCTCGATGCGCCAGGGGGGGAGCAATGAACAGCCCGCCTACCTGTTTCGAAATCATACCTGGGGGCCTGTGGAGCTCGAAGTAAGCGTGACCGAAGCCATGAATGTCGAAGCGTTGCCCGCCCTGCCGCGGCGACTCGTGATACCAGGACAGTCTGAAATCCAGGCCGTGCGCTTCAGAGCCAGGAACCCCCGCGAGGCGTTCAGCTTCAGGTTGAAATACTCCACGGTGCCCGGCGCTCCGGCGACACAACTGCCGCCCAAGCTGGATTTCATACCGCCTTTTCCATCGGGTTATGAATTCATGGTCACACAGGGCATCGACGATAAGACAACGCATGACAGGCCGGGAAGTCAATTCGCCGTAGATATCGCCATGCCGGAAAATACACCGATTCTGGCGGTCCGTGGTGGCGTGGTCATGGATATCGAAGAGGACTTTCACGCCAGCGGACGGCAGGAAACGCGTTACATTGGTAAAGCCAATTACGTTCGCGTGCTGCATGACGACGGCAGCATGGCGCTGTACGCGCATCTCTATCCGAATAGCGTGCGCGTGTACGCGGGTGCTCGAATCGAAACCGGACAGTGGATCGGAGATTCCGGAAATACCGGCTTTAGCAGCGGTCCGCACCTGCACTTTGCCATCCAGATCAATGTCGGCCTGGCACTGGAATCCCTGCCGATTCGATTCCAACAGGCATCGCGTGCCCCGGCCGTGCCCCGTCAAGGTCTGCTGCTGCGCGGAATGCTGCCACTCAGCAACCCTTGAATACACTGTCACGCCCCGACGCGGCAACGGCGGGGCCAGCATACCTCTTCGGGTGATCTGCTAAAATAGCGCGTTTTTTCCGTGTGCCCTTGATGATGTCTGAGCTCGTCCAACAACTCCAGCGCCGCCGTACATTTGCCATCATCTCGCATCCGGATGCCGGCAAGACCACGTTGACCGAAAAACTGTTGCTGTTTGGCGGCGCCATCCAGATGGCGGGCACCGTCAAGGCCCGTAAGGCGGCGCGACATGCGACGTCCGACTGGATGAAAATGGAGCAGGAGCGCGGTATCTCTGTCACCAGTTCGGTGATGCAGTTTCGCTACCATGGCCGCGTAGTCAATCTTCTCGACACACCCGGACACGCCGACTTCTCCGAAGACACTTACCGAACGCTCACCGCGGTGGACTCGGCATTGATGGTGATTGACTGCGCAAAAGGCGTGGAGGAGCGCACCATCAAGCTGATGGAAGTGTGCAGGATGCGCCAGACCCCCATATTCACGTTTATCAATAAACTCGATCGTGAGGGTCGCGAACCCATTGAACTGCTGGACGAAGTTGAATCAGTCTTGGGGATCACGTGTGCGCCGGTGACCTGGCCGATTGGCATGGGTCGCCGCCTGAAAGGGGTTTACCACCTGCTGGACGATTCGGTACATCTCTACGAGGCTGGCAAAAATTACGTGACTCAGCAGGCGGAAGTGATCGAAGGCATTGATAATCCTTTGCTGGAGGAACGACTCGGATCTGCCGTTGAGGAACTGCGCGAGGAGATTGAGCTCGTGCAGGGTGCCAGCCACGAACTGGATGTTCAGGCTTACCTCGCAGGAGAGCAAACCCCGGTATTCTTCGGCTCCGCCATTAACAACTTTGGCGTCACACCGCTGCTGGATGCTTTCGTTCAGCACGCGCCACCGCCGGGGCACCGGCCCACCACCGGGCGCGAGGTGCGCAGCGACGAGTCCAAGCTGACAGGCTTCGTCTTCAAGATCCAGGCCAACATGGACCCGGCCCACCGCGATCGCGTCGCCTTTATGCGCATTTGCTCAGGGAAATTCTCACAAGGAATGAAGGTGAGGCACGTCCGTTTGGGCAAAGACATCAAGATCCCTAATGCCCTGACGTTCATGGCTCAGGATCGGGAGAATGTCGACCAGGCCTGGCCAGGCGACATCATCGGCATTCACAATCACGGAACGATTTCCATTGGTGACAGTTTTACCGAAGGCGAAGCCCTCCAGTTCACCGGCATTCCCAATTTTGCCCCGGAGCTGTTCCGGCGCGCGCAATTGCGTGACCCCCTCAAGCTGAAAGCCCTGCAAAAAGGCTTGCAGCAGCTCTCCGAGGAGGGCGCGACACAGTTCTTCCGACCCCTGATGGGCAATGACCTGATACTCGGTGCCGTCGGAATGCTGCAGTTCGACGTTGTTGCCTATCGTCTCAAGAACGAATACATGGTCGAAGCCGTTTTCGAGTCCGTCAATGTGCAGACGGCGCGATGGGTCCGGTGTGACGACGAAAAGCACCTGGCGGAGTTTCGGAACCAGATGCAGGCCAACCTGGCCATGGACGGAGGTGGGCAACTGGTCTATCTCGCACCTACCCGGGTCAATCTGCAGCTGACCGAAGAGCGTTGGCCAGATATCCAGTTTTCCCACACCCGCGAAACGTTGCGATTCGTCGATTGAAGACTGCATGGCTTCAGCGGCGGGAATGGTTTCCGACCCGGGAGAGGCAGGCTGCAATTTGGGCAATCGCCTTACCCATTATGGGCGGGATGATGTCTCAAAACATCCTGAACCTGGTCGACATCTACATGGTCGGGCACCTCGGAGACGTGGCGCTTGCAGCGACGGGCATCGGGGGCTTCACCAATTACCTGTGCATCGCTTTCATCATCGGTCTGTCTGCCGGCGTTCAGGCCCTGGCGGCCCGAAGGCTGGGGGAAAACCGCCATGCTGAAACTGCCGTTCCCCTCAATGGTGGACTGATTCTGTCACTGGCCATCGGTGTGCCCGCAACCATCGGCCTGCTGCTGCTCGCACCGCTCGCTTTCCCCTACCTGAACGATGACCCCGCCGTAATCGAAACCGGCGTTCCCTACCTCCAGATACGCCTCGCCGCGATGGTAGCGATTGGCATGAATTTTTCATTTCGAGGCTACTGGACCGCCGTACATCGCACCGGCCTGTATCTGCGCACTTTGCTGATGATGCATGCCATCAATATTTTCCTGAACTGGGTCCTGATTTTCGGCCACCTCGGCATGCCTGAAATGGGCGTGTTCGGGGCCGGATTAGGCACTACGATCTCCCTTTTTATTGGCACCGTGATTTACTTCTTCTACGCCCATCGCGACGCCCGCGACCAGGGCTTTCTGCACCGGATTCCATCGCTTTCGACCCTCAAACAACAATTCTTCATTTCGCTGCCGGCCAGTTTGCAGCAATTCTTTTTCGCAGCGGGCCTCGTGGTGCTGATGTGGATCCTGGGAAAAATTGGCACCGCCGAACTGGCAGCCGCGAACGTCCTGATGACTTTTCATCTCACGGCTCTGCTGCCTTCATTCGGGGTGGCGTTGGCAACAACAACCCTGGTCGGCAATGCGTTGGGACGCGGAGACAGCGAAGATGCGCTGCAATGGGGATGGGATTGCGCGAAGATCGTCCTGATCTATGGCCTGGCGCTCGGACTTTTCGTGATACCCCTGGCCGAGCCCCTGCTGGGATTCTTCCTGCACAATCCAGTCACGCAAGCATTGGCTTATTGGCCGCTGGTCTGGTGGGCTCTGGGTATCGGTTTCGACGCCGCCGGCGTCGTGCTCATGCACGGCTTGATCGGAGCCGGAGACACCCGCCGGAGTATGTGGATTTCGATCATTTCCCAGTGGGTTTTCTTTCTGCCGTTGGCCTTTCTCGCCGGACCGGTCCTGGGCTACGGCATGTTAGGGGTCTGGATCCTGAACAGCGCCTATCGAGTCGGACAGGCCGCGGTCGGCGTACAGCAATGGTCTGGCAGGAAATGGCTGGGTATCAATGTCTGACGGACCACAACCCAGTCCCGAGCACTCACCGCTCCGAGGAGCCCACCACAAGAAATCGCCTGGGGCCCGGCACAACGAGCACCCGTGCCAATCACCGTTCCGCGCTCGGGGCGATCATTCGCTGCCCGCTGTGTGCGCCTCGTCGAGGCGCTTGACGAGCAGGTCCGCCCACCGGCGCAAGACCTGGTCTAATGCCGCTTTATTACTGACCGAGGACGCGCGCTGGGCAAACCCGTAATCCCCGGCGACCTCGTTATCCAGAATCTGGGCGAACTTGTCGCTGGTGACCGAGTCGTACAGTTCCGCATACAGGGACAAAGACCCTGCCTCGCGCACAAAACTTTGGCTCATGTCAGGGGTTTTGAGATCGGGTGCGGTAATCGCGAGGTTAATGATTGCGGGGCGAACGACCATAACCTCCGGCCCGGCGCCCTCGGCAATTTGATAACCGCCTTCCTGCAAGCGCTCGGTGAACACCTTGCCAAATTCTGCAGATACCTTTGTCTTGATGTCCTCCATCTGCGAATCAGAGATTCGGTGGCTCAGGCTTCTTGAATCACGATTGAAATCCCGCTGCCAGTTCTTGGCGAACGCCACGTAGGCATCGAGAAGATAAACCTTTGAGTAGGCCTCAAGCGAAGCACCCGGGCGAACATACACCGCGGTCAGATCGGAATTCTTTACAAGCTCCAGTCCCTCCGGCGTGCTCTCCGGCAAGTCCTGCTTCTTGGCAAAAATGGTTGTGCTCAGGCCAAGAAGTAAACATACGGCGAAGCAGCGAATTGATGTCGTGACCATTGTGATCGTCCCCGGGCAGCAGTGATTGGAATGGTGGAATCTAACCCGGGCTGACCTTTTTTGCAAAAGCAGGAGCTTGGCCCCGACTTGAGGCCCGGACTGAACACCCAAGGCGGCCTGGTAATTGTCACCGGGTAATTGCCAACTAAATTTGCCACGTCCTCGCAAAGGCTTTACATTGCTTGCACCCCAGGCCTCAGAATCGGTGAGACATCTACGATGATCGGCAGCATACTGTTCGGCGCATTTGGACTCGCTGTGCTTATCGGCATCGCGCTGGCTTTTTCCGACAACCGACGAGCCACGGACTGGAAATTGGTCCTGTCAGGCGTTGCGCTTCAGCTGGTCTTCGCCATGATAGTGATCGTTTTACCCGGCGGACGGCAGTTCTTCGAGGCCATTAGCCGGATTTTTGTCACCATTATTGGCTTTGCTTCGGAGGGCGCAATCTTCGTATTCGGGCCCGTCGGAGACCCGGCAACTAACCTGGGCTTCATGTTTGCGTTCCAGGTGCTTCCCACCATCATTTTCTTCGCCTCCCTGATGAGTGTCCTGTACCACCTTGGCGTCATGCAGAAGATTGTTCAGGCCATGGCCTGGGTCATGTTCAAGGTGATGCGGGTCAGCGGCTCGGAATCCTTGTCGGTAGCCGCAAATGTTTTTGTTGGTCAGACCGAAGCCCCCCTGGTCGTGAGACCCTATATATCGCGGATGACGCAATCGGAATTACTGACCATGATGATCGGCGGTATGGCGACGATTGCCGGGGGCGTGCTTGCCGCGTACATCACCATGCTGGGCGGCGGTGACGAGGCCATGCGCATTTATTACGCCAAACATCTCGTGTCCGCCAGCGTCATGGCGGCACCGGCCACACTGGTGCTTGCCAAGATCTTAAAACCCGAAACCGAGGAGTCACTGACGCGCGGCAATGTCAGGGTGCATGTCGAAAGAACCGCCACGAACGTGATCGAGGCCGCCGCAAACGGAGCCGCCGACGGCGTTCGCCTGGCACTGAATGTCGGTGGCATGCTCATCGCGTTTATTGCGTTGATCACCATGATCAATTATCCATTGGGCTGGCTGGGGAGCGTCACCGGGATTGAATCCCTGCTGGGTCAACAACTCAGCCTGACGGTCATTCTCGGCTACCTGCTGGCCCCCCTTGCCTGGGTTATCGGCGTTCCGATGCAGGACGTGGTCGCCGTGGGTGGCCTGATCGGGGAAAAGGTGGTCACCAACGAATTCGTAGCCTATACCACGCTGAATGAAATACAGCATCAACTCTCACCCAAGGCACTGCTCATCTCGACCTATGCCTTGTGTGGATTCGCCAATTTCGCCTCGATCGCCATCCAACTCGGTGGTATCGGCGGCCTCGCTCCGGAACGACGAGCCGACCTGGCACGTTTCGGAATTCGGGCCGTCCTCGGCGGCACCCTGGCCACCATGATGACGGCCACCATTGCGGGTGTATTGACCGGCTTGACCTCCTGACCGTGCCCGATGGTCAACACTCCCAGTTCAAGCTTTTCGGGGCGCGGCGGTTTGTGCCGTTTTTCTGGACGCAGGCGCTGGGCGCCCTGAATGACAATATATTCAAGAATGCACTGGCGGCGCTCCTGGTGTTTCAGGGCAGCAGGCTGGCGGGGCTGAATACCGATCAACTGGTCAACCTCAGTGCGCTGGTGTTTATCCTGCCTTTCTTCCTGTTTTCCGCGCTGTTTGGACAATTCGCTGATAAGTTCGAAAAGTCACGCCAGATTCGTCGCATCAAGGCCTTCGAAGTGGTCATCATGGCAACGGCAACCCTGGGATTTTGGGTGAACAGCTTGCCGATTCTGCTGGCGGTACTTTTTCTATTGGGTTTCCAGTCCACCACATTCGGACCCATCAAATACGGCATCCTGCCACAGGTTCTGAAACGACGGGAACTGGTCGGTGGGAACGCACTGGTCGAGATGGGCACCTTCGTGGCGATCCTTGCCGGCACGATAGCAGGTCCTCAACTGGCCGGCATCGATCAGGACTGGCCCATTGCGGTCAGTGGCGCTGCGCTGGCGGTCGCGATCATCGGATATCTCTGCAGCCGTGCGATCCCCGAAGCACAAGCCGTTGACCCGGAGCTGAAAATTAACTGGAACATCTTTACCGAAACCATCGGTAACATCCGCTTTATCAATCAGAACCCCACCGTGTTGAACAGCGTGCTCGGCATCTCGTGGTTCTGGTTTTTCGGCGCTACCGTTTTGGTGCAGATACCCAGCTTTTCCCAAAACGTTCTGGGCGGTGACGAAGACCTGATGTCTGGCTTACTGGCAATGTTCATCATTGGTATCAGCACCGGATCGCTGCTGTGCGAGCGCCTGTCAGGGCATCGCGTGGAGATCGGGCTGGTACCCTTTGGCTCCATCGGGCTCACCGTGTTCGGCATTGACCTCTATTTTGCCAGCCCGGCCAGCCCAATACCGGGGCTGACGCTGGGTCAATTCCTTTCAGACCCCCAATACTGGCGAATTTTTATCGACTTGCTGATGATCGGCATTTTCGGCGGCTTCTACATTGTCCCGCTGTACGCGCTCGTGCAGGAGCGCTCAGAACCCTCACGTCGCTCTCGTGTGATTGCGGGCAACAACATCCTCAATGCCCTGTTCATGGTCATCGCGGCCCTGTATGCCATGGTCATGCTCGGCCAGGCCGGTTTCAGCATCCCTGAGTTATTTCTCGCGACCGCCATTTTGAACGCAATCGTTGCCAGCTACATTTTTTCACTGGTTCCGGAATTTCTCATGCGTTTCCTGGTGTGGATTCTCATTCACACCATTTACAGGGTCCGCGTGAAGGGCATGCACCATGTCCCGGAATCAGGCGCTGTCATCATCGCAGCCAACCACGTCAGCTTCGCCGATCCGTTGATCGTCGGCGGCATGATTCGCCGGCCCATCCGATTCGTGATGTATTACAAAATTTTCCGCATACCTCTGCTGCATTTCATATTCAAAACAGGCAAGGCCATTCCGATCGCTTCACGGAGGGAAGACGCTAAAGTGCTGGATGCTGCATACGAGCAGATCGGCCAGGTTCTGGACGGTGGCGAAGTGCTGGGAATCTTCCCCGAGGGCCAGATCACGCATGATGGCGAGATTCAGACATTCCAGAGAGGGATCGAGAAAGTCATCAAGGCCCACCCGGTGCCTGTGGTACCGATGGCCCTGTGCAAGCTCTGGGGTTCATTATTCAGTCGACGCGATCCCGTGCTTAAACGCCGGCCCTACAAACTCTGGTCGAAAATCGAATTGCGTATCGGTGCACCCATTCCCCCGGGGGAAGTCACCGCCGAGCGTCTGGAAAGCGCAGTCAGGGCATTGCGGGGCGAGGATCAGTGAGGCGTCAATCCACCCGCGGCAGCGCCACATTTCCAGCAATGACTGAACACTCCGGAGCACTGAGTGCCACAATCTTCACAGGTCCATTCCGGCGCAGGCTCGGTTGGCTCAATGAGCAACGGCTGCAGCAGAGACCTCGCCCGGTCGACGTCACGGTCATCAACCACCCAAAGCTCAGGCATCACCTCCACGAATGGGATTTCGCCCATGACAGAAGACATGAACTGGTTTTTGAACAGCGTGGCGATGCCTGCGGCTTCGAGAACGCTTTGCATGTGACCAACTCGCGTCAGGTCGAAGTCTTCGAATACTTTTTGCATAGCCTCTATTGTGCGGCTCCAGCCCGATTCGGGCAATTGAATACATTGGACGGGTGAAGCGATGGTACGAGAACGCTTCAGCTCCCACCTGACCGCCCTGCTCACACTCGCGGGTCTGGCGATTGGCCTGGGAAATGTCTGGCGGTTCCCGTACATGATGGGCCAGAGTGGCGGCAGCGCATTCCTCCTGATTTACCTGTTGTGCATGGTCCTGCTGGCCGTACCGGCGCTGACTTGCGAATGGGCGCTGGGCCGAGACACCCGCGGAGGTCCTCTGACGGCGTATCGAACCTTGTTCGGGCCCGTCATTGGGACCTGGATCGGTTTGAGCCTGTTGTTCAGCGTGCTGGTCGTGCTTGCCTACTACAACCTGATCGTCGCCAAGGTCATTTACAGCGCTGGCTTCGCGGCCCTGTATGGGTTCTCCCAAACAGGTTTTGATTCTTATGCCGATGGGCTTGGTCGTCCAGCCTTGCAATACCCGCTCGCCATTGGCGTGGTTGCCCTCAGTGCCTGGATCGTGAACCGGGGCCTGCGCTCGGGCATCGAGTGGGTCAATCGCCTGTGGGTCCCCGCGTTCGGGTTAATTGCCCTTTATCTCGTTGGCGTGGCGCTGAGCCTCGATGGTGCCCTGCCCCGGTTGCGTGAGTATCTTGCACCGGATTTGACGGTAATTGGTCCGACATTGTGGTTCGCAGCCATGGGACAGGCTTGTTTTTCCGTAGGACTCTCAGGTGTCCTCCACGTGACCTATGGTGCCTACCTCGCTGACTCGGAGAAACTGCTGCCCACCGCGCTGGTCACTGGGCTAATGGACGCTGGCGCAGCCATCCTGGCTGCCTTGTTTGTCGTCCCCGCGGTGCTCGCCTTTGGACTCGACATGACCGCCGGGCCCAAGCTGCTTTTCGATACGCTTCCACATCTGTTCTCGGTCATGCCCGGCGGGCGGGTGCTGGCCAGCCTGTTCCTCATCGGCTGGGGGTTGGTCGCCATATTGACCAGTGTCGCGACTGTGGATGCCCTGATCTCAGGTCTCACCAGGGTGCTGCCCGAGCGAATCGACAAGACCCGTTGCGCCGTTTTCATATCCGCGGCGGTATCCGCCGTGATGCTCCCCATCGCCTTTAACGAACACTGGATTGGAACCCTGGACCTGGTCTTCGGCTCCGGAATGCTGATGCTGGGCAGCCTGCTTGCCGTCATAGGCACCTCTTGGGGTCGTGGTGGCGACATGCTGAAAAGGCAGTTGTCACTCCATCTTTCGACGCGAACCGCAAGCTGGCTCATCGCATGGATCAGATATGTCCTGCCGCTCGCATTAATAGCCATTCTTGGTGGGTTTCTCGTATCTCCCTCGCACTGAGCGTTGCCAATCGGCGCGCGTTCTGTTGCAATTCAGGCATGGCCAGAATCAACAAAACAGAGCAGGCATGGCGCCAGCAACTGAATGAAGAGCAGTACCGGGTGACACGCGAGGCCGGTACGGAGATGCCTTTTTCGGGCGAGTACTGCGATCACTTCGAGAACGGCGTTTACACCTGCGTGTGCTGTGAGCATGAGTTGTTCGATAGCGAAAGCAAATTTCACTCAGGTTGCGGCTGGCCCAGTTTTCATGGCGAACTGGATGAAGCCAACATTCTGCAACGACCCGATCGCAGTCATGGCATGTTCCGTATCGAGCTGCTTTGCCCTCGCTGCGAGGCTCACCTCGGGCATATTTTCACTGATGGCCCACCACCCACGGGCTTGCGCTATTGCATCAACTCAGCATCTTTGAAATTCCGGCCCAGCTAGCCTGAACCCAAGACACGATGAGCGCCGACCCTTTCGAAGCTTGCGCGAAATGGCGGGGAATCCGGGTCGCCGTTCTCGGCGGTCTCATCGCGTTCCTGATTTCTGCGTGCGCCAGCCCAGCCTACTTGTGGCAAGCAACCCAGGGGCACCTGCGCCTGATGAGCCAACGCCAGGAGCTGGATTCAGTGCTCAATGACCCGACCACATCCAACGCGCTCAGAGCGGAGCTGGAGCAGATCCAGACCCTCCTTGATTTTGCCGAGTCCGAGCTGGATTTGCCTGCGGGCGACAGCTTCGGGAGTGTCGTTCTCACGAAAGGCCCCGTCACATGGAATGTGGTCGCCGCACCCGAATTTTCGCTGCAGGCGCTGCGTTGGTGCTTTCCTGTCGCCGGCTGCGTACCGTATCGCGGCTATTTTGACCTGGCTGAGGCCGAGGCTTTTGCTGCCCGGCTCGAGTCACGCGGTCATGACGTTCGGGTCAGTGCCGTGTCAGCCTATTCCACGCTGGGCTGGTTTGATGACCCTTTGATTTCGCGGGAGGATGAACTCGGTGCCGCCCGCTTCTGGGGCACGATCATTCATGAACTGGCGCATCAGCGCTTTTACATCCGCGGCGAGAGCCATTTTAACGAGTCATATGCGCAATTCATGGAAGAGACCGGATTGGAAGCGTGGCTGAGTCGGGGCGATGACGCCCAAGGCCTTGATGCCTGGCAGGCAGCCCGGATCAAACAGCAACGTTTCAACGCACGACTGCAGCAGACTCGCAGCACGCTGGAGGCCCTCTATTCAAGCGGAGCCGGAGCTGAAGCGATGCGCCGACAGAAGCAGGCAGAACTGGAAAATTTGGCAGAGGCGACCTTAACCAATGGATCAAGCGATTCGTTCAATAATGCGGACCTCGCGCTCCTGGCCCTCTATCGGGGCGGAGTCTGCGCGTTTAGACAATTGTATGAAGAGGTCGGCGGCAACGCCCTTGCGTTCCATGAGCAGATCGATGACCTGACCCGACTCGATCATGAGCAGCGGAAACGCTGGCTCAGCAGGGAGTGCACCGACATTGCTTCTGACCGCGAACTATGACACCTTAACCCACTCTCCATGCGCAGGGTATTGGCTTTGTTGCACCGACCAATGGCCGTCTTGGCGGCCTGTGCGTCCATAATCTACGTTGACTTGGTAGCCGCCCAGGATTTGGCCTGCCCGAAACCGGCGCTGATGGCCTCCCTGCCTGCACAGCCGGACCGCACAAATGCGCCCATATCCATCAAATCAGACGCCTTCGAAGCGACCCGAAACGGACCCGCTAAAGCCAGCGGCAATGTCCTTCTGGAACGTGCGGACCAACGACTGGAAACGGACGTGCTCGACTACGCCGCCGACACCCAAACCATCACCATGCCGGGGCCGCTGCAGTACGAAGACGCGCGGATTGCTATCGATGCGAAGCAGGGAAAATATGGATTCAGTAACGAGTCGGGCCTGTTCAGCGAAATCAGCTATCAATTCGTCGGAGCGACCGCGAACGGGCGCGCGGCAGAGGTTCGTTCCGAAAGCGGCACACATACCTACCTGAGGGACCCCGAATTCACTACCTGCCCCGGTGAGCGACCGGCCTGGCTGCTGAGCGCAGACGAGGTCGAGTTTCGTTACGAGGAAGGCGTTGGCATTGCGCGGCATGCCAAGCTTGAGTTCATGGATGTGCCGATACTCTACCTGCCCTGGTTCAGCTTCCCCATAGATGACCGAAGAAAAACCGGTTTCCTTTACCCCGAGGGAAGTATCGCCAATGACAACGGACTTGAGATCGGCGCGCCATGGTACTGGAACATCGCACCCAACCAGGACGCCACCATCACTCCGCGTTATTTCACCAACCGGGGCGCCATGCTGACCGGGGAATATCGTTTGATGACCCCGCGGACGATCGGGAGCCTGGGCTTGGATTACCTGTTCGAAGACAAGAAAACCCGCGAGCGGCGATACCAGTACCAGGTCAATCATGTCGCCCGGATCAGCACTCAATGGCGAAGCAAGCTCCAGGTGCACCGGGTCAGTGACGACCAATATTTTCAGGATTTTGGTATTTCACTGGCGCAGACTGCTCGACAGTTTCTGAGGAGCAGCGCCACAATCGAGGGCGCCGGACGATACTGGACATTCAGCCTGATCGCAGATGACTTCCAGGTGATTGATGAATCTGTCACTGCCAGGCAGGAACCCTACCGACGCCTGCCCCGTATACTCTTTGAGACCGAACGGCCGCTGGGCAAAACAGGGCTGGACGTCTCCCTCCAGGGCGAGGCCGTGTACTTTGATCGTCCCATCGGGGTCACCGGCGCAAGGCTGGACGTCTATCCACGCATCGCGTGGAACCTCGAGAAATACTGGGGCTTCCTGAGAACCGGAGCGGGGTATCGTTATACCGGCTATGCCCTGGACCTGGATGGGTTACCGGGCGATGAAACTCCCGATCGTGGCACGGCGGTGATTAGCGCCGACGGCGGGCTCTTTTTCGAGCGGCGCAATGACAATGGACGGCTTCAGACGCTTGAGCCCAGGGTGTTCTACCTCTACGTGCCCTATGAAGACCAGAATGACCTGCCTGATTTCGATACCTCGGAATTCACATTCGGCTACAGCCAGTTGTTTCATACGAACCGTTTCACCAGCGCTGATCGCCAATCCAATGCAAACCAGCTGACCCTTGCACTTGCTACGCGCTCGCTCAACCCGACCACCGGACTAGAGCGCTGGAGTCTGGGGTTTGGCCAGATCTTCTATTTCGACCCCCTCCGGGTGTCACTGGACAACACGGTCCCTGACCAGGCTGACACCTCGCCTTTTATCGGCGAGTTCAGCTGGTCGCCATTTTCCCGATTCACGGGCCGCATTACGACCCAATGGAACTGGGGTGACCGGCAAATGGATGTCTGGGCGCTCGGGCTCGATTACCGCTCAACGCATATCGGACGCTTCGGTTTCGAATACCGCTTCAGGCGCGACCGGCTGGATCAGTTCGATCTGCGCTACCTGTGGCCGATCAATGAACGGTGGACCGTCCTGTCCAGGCTCAAGTATTCTCTCGAAGACAGGGAACTCCTGGAGGCCCAGGCGGGTCTTGAATATGAGAGCTGCTGCTGGGGACTGCGCCTGATCGCAAGGCGTTATCTGCGCAATCGCGAGGGTGATGCCCGTGATGCCGTCTACATTGAACTCAGGCTGAAGGGCCTCGGCGACTTCGGCCGCCAGCCTCCGCCGCTTTTCTATGACGCGGCCGAATGACGGGCATTGGGTTAGAATACGCCCTCGGAATACTGGCAGCGTGCGGCCCATCCGGACCAGTACGCATTCGACAGACCTGGCGCTGCGGTCGCCGTGGAGTGAATTAGATGCGAGTTAAACAACCCCTGACATCCGTGTTGCTGTTTGCCATCGCGGCATGTTTCAGCCTGACAGCCAAAGCCCAGCTCCTCGAGGACATCGACTATATCGTTGCCGTTGTCGATGAAGAGGTCATCCTGCGCAGTGAACTGGATACGTCCATCAAGGGCATCGTTGACCGCATTCGCGCCCAGGGCGGGAACCTTCCACCACAGGATCTGCTCGAAAAGCAAGTGCTGGAGCGTTTGATCGTAAGAAAACTTCAGATCCAGAGGGCATTCAGAACCGGCATCCGCGTGTCAGACAATGACATTGACCAAGCCATCACCATGCTCGCCCAGCAAAATGGTTTATCGGTGAGCCAGATGCGTCAGGTGATCGAAGCCGACGGCGAGAATTTCAGCGAATTCCGGCGAAGTATCGGCGAGGAAATCATGACTGAGCGCTTGCGTCAGCGCGTGGTCAACAGCATGGACCCGATCAGTGATACCGAGGTGGACATCCTGCTGGCGTCAGAAGAATTCTCCGGTGGCGAATACTATCTTTCACATATCATGGTGAACCTGCCTGATGGCTCGACTCCGGCCCAGATTGAGGCGGCATCCAAAAAAATCGAGGAAATCCATCGAGAACTGGAGGAAGGAATGGACTTCGCCTCCGCGGCGATCAGCTACTCGGAGGGCCAAGAGGCACTCGATGGAGGAGAGGTCGGCTGGCGGGACCTGAACTCGGTACCCCGTGAATTTGCCGACGCCATCCTGCCTCTCAGGTCAGGCCAGCACACCCAGCCCATTCGCAGCCCAGCGGGCTTTCATCTCATTAAGGTGAATGACTACCGGGAAAATGTTCAGGTCATGGCCAAGGAATTCCGCGCGAGGCACATACTTATCGCGGTCAATGAAGTGACCGATGGACGCGAGGCCATGGATCGCATCCGAGAGATTCGCAAAGATATTGTCGACGGCAGTGATTTCTCCGAATTAGCCAAGGAATATTCTGATGACCCCACCAGCGCCAACATTGGCGGCGACATGGGTTGGTTTACAGAAGAAGCTTACGGGGACCGGATGTATCAGATTCTGCTGGCGCTGGAGGAAGGGGAAATCAGTGAACCTTTCCAAAGCCAGATGGGGTGGCACATCATCCAGAAAATGGGCTTTCGGGAAAAAGATGTGACCGAGGATGCGCGCCGGGCGCGGGCTCGTAACAGCATTATTCAGAGCAAATCGGATGCGGAAGTCGAGCGCTTCCTCCGTCAACTTCGGGAAGAAGCCTACGTCGACATTCGATTGGTTTCCTGATTCGCCCGGCCACTCCTGACAATCCCCAATGACCCTCCCTGTCCTGGCGATCACACCGGGTGAACCCGCAGGGATCGGGCCGGAATGTGCGCTTCGCCTGGCCGCAGATCACCCCGATCTCCGGCTTCTTTTTGTCGCCGATCCCGACCTGATGAGCCGCAGCGCTGAGCGGCTGGGGCTCAATGTCTCTTGCTCCGAATGGCACCCCGGACGCTCGGTCCAGGCCGGTCAGCCCATGTGCTGCCCTGTACCACTCATGCATGTCGAGCGTCCGGGGCGACTGGATCAGGCCAACGCCGGCTACGTGCTCGCAACGCTCAAGAAGGCGATTTCGCTGGTCCAGGAAAATACAGCCCAGGCGCTGGTCACCGGACCCGTGCACAAAGGCGTTATCAATGACGCGGGCATACCCTTCAGCGGTCATACTGAATTTCTCGCTGAACTCGCTGGGCGCTCTCGCGTCGTGATGCTCCTGGCCGCAGAACCCCTTCGAGTCGCGCTGGTGACCACGCATTTGCCACTGCGGGCCGTTGCAGAACAAATCACCGCAAAACGGGTCTTGGAAACACTGCAAATCGTTGACCATGACCTGCGTGAACATTTCGGCTTTACCCAGCCCCGGATCCAGGTTCTGGGCCTCAACCCCCATGCAGGAGAAGGCGGGCACCTTGGGCGTGAGGATCTTGAGGAAATCCAGCCTGCAATCGAATCGGCCAATGCGCAGGGCATTCGGGCCTACGGTCCCGTTCCGGCCGACACGGCCTTCAATCCACCGGCCCTGGAACGTTGTGACGTCGTCCTTGCGATGTACCATGACCAGGGTCTTCCAGTCCTCAAGCATGCCGGTTTTGGGCGCGCCGTCAATGTCACTCTGGGTTTACCCTTTGTGCGAACTTCGGTCGATCACGGCACGGCGCTGGATATTGCCGGACGAGGAATCGCCAATGCTGAGAGCTTCTTTCATGCCGCCGAAATGGCCCTGAAGCTTACCGGGGGGCACTGATTTGCAACATACTGCTCGGCGTCGGTTTGGTCAGAACTTCCTGACGGATGCCAGCGTCATCGACCGGATCATTTCAGTCATTGAACCCCGGGAAAATGACTTCATCGTTGAGATCGGCCCCGGCCACGGCGCCATTACCCGACCGCTGGTCGAGTCAGGCGCACAGGTACATGCTGTGGAAATCGATCGCGACCTGGCCCGAAAGCTCTCCGATGCACTCGACAGGCCGTCGAATCTCATCGTTCACTCACAAGACGCTCTGAACACCAGCTTTAGTGCACTGAGCGAAGGCCGGGATTTTCGCATGGTCGGAAACCTTCCCTACAACATCTCCACGCCGATACTGTTCCATGTTTTGTCCCAACGCCAGGCCCCGACAGATTTGCACCTGATGCTGCAAACCGAAGTGGTCAACCGAATCGTCGCGCCACCTGGAGACCGTCGTTTCGGCCGCCTCAGCGTCATCATTCAAAACCTCTGCCAATCTGCAGCATTATTCGACATTCCTGCGGACTGCTTCACACCCCGGCCCAAGGTGTGCTCAACGTTTCTCCGGCTGATCCCCCGGGAAAAGCCCATCGCGGAGTCCGAACCCGCTCTGTTCGAAACCGTGGTCAAAGCCGCATTCTCAATGCGCCGAAAAACCCTTCGCAACGCATTGCGTGGGGTATTGAAATCGGAACAGATCGAGGCAGCAGGAATCGATCCGCGCTTGCGCGCGGAACAGCTTGGTGTCCGGGAATTCGATGCCCTTGCACAGCAGCTCGAGGCTTCAGGATGATCATCCGGGTCGGCCCGATGCCTGCTGAATCATGAGAGGGCTGGTGTAGAATAAGAGTCAGTTTACGTTCTGGTCCTGACATGAGCGCCGAGTATCCCGTCAAGGTAGTCGCGATTCCGCAATTTCTCGGAGAGCACGAGGAACAGTTCGCATTTGCCTACACGATTCACATTACCAACGAAACCGATGAACAGATCACCCTGCGAAATCGTCACTGGGTGATCACCCATGGTGATGGTTCCAAGGAAGAAGTCATTGGCGAAGGCGTCATCGGTGAAACGCCCGAACTGGCGCCGGGCGCCTCGTATTCCTATACCAGCGGTGCGCTGATTCCCACACGCGTGGGGTCAATGAAGGGCTCTTACGGTTTCGTCACCGCCGACGGAGAGTCATTCCGGGCTGAAATTCCCGAGTTTGCGCTGCACGCCCCGGACTCATTGCACTAAGGCAGAAGGTTTTTATGTCCATTTATGCGGTGGGTGACATCCAGGGCTGCCATGACGCCTTCGCCCGACTGCTGGAACACATCAACTTCGATCCGGCAGGAGACCGGCTGTGGCTGTGCGGAGACCTCGTCAACCGCGGCGGGCAGTCTCTGGAAACCCTGCGACTTCTGCACAGCATTCGAAAATCAGTTCAGGTCACGCTGGGCAACCATGATTTGTACCTGCTTGCGACCGACCACCACCACCCGGACAGTCCCTGCAGAAACCGCGAATTCAATCGAATCTTGAAAGCGCCTGACCGTATCCGGCTGATCGAGTGGCTCGCTCGTCAACCCCTGGCGAGGTGGCATGGCGATCAGCTGGTCCTGCAGGTCCATGCAGGCGTCATTCCTCAATGGGACGCCGAGCAGACCATTCAGCGCAGCAGGGAAGTTACAGCCTTGTTGCGTTCCAACAAACGGGGCCAGTTTCTCGAACGCATGTATGGTTATCGGCCAGCAAAATGGAAAGAGCAGCGCAAGGGCTGGAGTCGCGTTCGCCTGATCTCGAATATTCTCACTCGCATCAGGTTTTGCAAAGCCAATGGAAGATTGGCGCTCAAACTGACCGGAAAACCCGGTACGCAAGGGCCCGGCTACCAGCCCTGGTTCAAACATCGACATCGGCAGACTCGCTCGGTCACGATGGTTTTTGGCCACTGGGCGGCCCTGGGTTTTCGGGTCCGCAAACGCTACATTGCACTGGATTCCGGCTGTGTCTGGGGTGGAAAATTAACCGCGGTTCGCATGGAGGATCGAAAAGTTTTTCAGGTCAGGGGGCGGCGGTCCTGATCCGATCAAGCACGCGTATCTCGTAAGCCAACGGATTGCTTTCTTCTGCCGCAAAGCATTTTGAGTCAATCAATTGCCAGTCTTCGCTCTGCCATTCTGGAAACCATGTGTCCGCCGCTGGTGAACAGTCTATGACCGTAAGAATCATCCGGCTGGCTATTGGCAAGGCCAGGAAATACAGTTCGCCACCACCGATCAGCATGACTTCCGGGCCCTGAGCAATCTCCAGGGCGCGCTCAAGAGAATTGACGCATTGTGCGCCCTTGGCCGAGTAAGCGGTCGATCGAGTCACAATGATGTTTTGGCGGCCCGGCAATGGCCGTCCAATCGCTTCCCATGTCTTCCGTCCCATCACGATGGGCTTGCCCATGGTGACGTTTTTAAAGTGTTGCAGTTCAGCAGGCAGGTGCCACGGCATTCGCCCTTCGAACCCAATCTCGCGATTGCGGCCCATGGCAGCGATAATCGTCAAGGTCCCGGTCGTCATCACCAAAATGACCTAGCGGCGAGCCAAGTGGCGTGTGCTCGCGGCTTGGGCACCAGCGTCATCACACTGCAATGGGCGCCGGTATGGCGGGGTGAGACTGGTAATTCTCCAGGTTGAAATCCTCATATCGGAAATCGAACAGGGAACTTACCGTCGGGTTGAGCTGCATCCTGGGCAAGGGATACGGCGTGCGGGACAATTGCGTTTCGACCTGCTCAAGGTGATTCAGATAAATGTGCGCATCACCAAAGGTGTGCACGAAGTCTCCAGGCTCCAGGCTGGTGACCTGCGCGATCATCTGCGTCAGCAGCGCATAGGAAGCGATATTGAACGGCACACCGAGAAATGCATCTGCGCTGCGCTGGTAGAGCTGGCAACTGAGCCTGCCCTCGCTGACATGAAACTGAAACAGCGTATGACAAGGCGGTAAAGCCTGACGGCCGGCGCGCGCGTTGTCCGCGGGGCTGATGCTTTCATCAGGCAACACCGCCGGATTCCATGCCGACACGATGTGACGACGTGAATGGGGTCGATTTTTCAGATCGTCCAGCAACACCTCGACCTGATCGATTGAATCGCCACCAGGGGTCGGCCAACTTCGCCACTGTGCCCCGTAGACCGGGCCAAGATCGCCGTGCTCGTCTGCCCACTCGTCCCAGATGGTCACACCGTTGGTGTTGAGATATTCGATATTCGTGTCGCCGTTCAGGAACCACAGCAACTCGTGGATGATCGACCGCAAATGCAGCTTCTTCGTGGTCACCGCCGGAAACCCGTCGGCCAGGTCAAAGCGCATCTGGTAACCGAACAGACTTATGGTACCGGTGCCTGTTCGGTCTGCCTTGCGAACGCCTTGTTCGAGAATGTCGTTAAGAAAATTCAGGTAAGTTTGCATGGCGGCGGTTTCAACTCCCTTCCAGATCCGGCGATCGATTGCGTGCAAGCCACATGATGACGCAGCCTGCGATCATCATGGGCAAGGACAGCAGCATGCCCATGGTGAACCATGCGCCGCTCAGGAAACCGATGTGGGCATCAGGTTCCCGGAAAAATTCGACCAGGAACCGAAAAGTCCCGTAGCCGAGCAGGAACAATCCTGAAGTGGCACCAGCAGGTCGCGGCCGCGACGCAAACCACTGCAGGATGACAAACAACGCGATGCCTTCGAGAGCGACCTGGTATAGCTGGCTGGGGTGGCGCGCAAATGCATCAAGCTGCCCGGTCTTCCAGGCCGCCTCCATGGACAAACCACCGAGCGCCCGAGGATCAACGGCTGCCGGAAAAATCATCGCCCAGGGGACCTCCGCAACTCTTCCCCAGAGCTCTCCCCCGATGAAGTTCCCCAAGCGTCCAAACGCCAGGCCGATGGGCACCAGCGGTGCAACAAAATCTGCGACTGACCAGAAGCTGCGCCCTGTTTTTCGGCCGAACCAGGCCATGGCAACAATCACGCCCATTAATCCGCCGTGAAATGACATCCCACCGTCCCAGACCCGAAACACGAACAGCGGGTCGGCGATCCATCGATCTATGGCATAGAACAAAGCGTAGCCCAGTCGGCCCCCGAGAATAACACCCAGCATCCCGTAAAAAAGAAAATCATCGACGTCATTCTGAGACCAGGCAAGCCACGAGCGGCGTTTCACTGCACGTCGGGCCAACAGCCAGAACGCGGCGAATGCAAGCAGGTACATGATCCCATACCAATGGATCTGCAGTGGTCCCAGGGCCAGCGCGACGGGGTCAAAAACAATCAACAGGTAGTCGGATTTCATCATTACTCAACCGGACTTTTCGGACCCGAAGACCGGGAAAAAGTTACAATCGGTGCTCCGGGAGCATAGGGCACCCACCTAAGGCCCGCAAGCGACCATCTGGATGGCGCGTTGCGGGTCACAATTCTCGCCCAGCTTGAACATTCCAGCGCAGAACATCATGAATCGATTATCCGAGTCAAACAGCCTTTATCTCAGACAGCATGCGGAGCAGCCTGTTGACTGGCAACCCTGGGATGAAGCCGCGCTGAAGGAAGCCCGCAGCAGCGGCAAACCCATCCTTTTATCTATCGGCTACAGCGCGTGCCATTGGTGCCATGTCATGGCGCATGAGTCTTTCGATGACCCCCATATCGCCCAATGGATGAATGCCCTTTTCGTGAACATCAAGGTCGATCGCGAAGAGCGCCCGGACCTTGACCGGATTTACCAACTGTCGCAGCAGGTCCTGAGTGGTCGCGGCGGCGGCTGGCCACTCACCGTGTTTCTTGACCCGGAAGATTTGACCCCATTTTTCGCCGGCACGTATTTTCCGCCCGTCGCACGCCATGGGTTGCCGTCATTTGGCGAGCTCATCAAAAAGGTTCGCGCCTGGTATGACACCCACCGGGAAGACATCCAGTCACAAAGCCAGCGCCTTGCGGAGGCCATTGCAAGCATTCAGCCATCGTCCGCCTCGGGTCCCGAACCGGGCATTGAGTGTATTGATCCGTTACCCTCGAAGCTGGAAAAAAACTTTGACAGCATCCACACCGGGTTCGGTGGTGGTCCGAAATTTCCCCAGGCACCGTTACTGGCTTTACTCGAGGTGCTAAGCGAAGACGCCAGGTCGGAGATTTCCGAACCGGCCGGGCGTATGCTGGAGGCCACACTTGTCGGCATGGCAATGAGTGGCCTTCGGGACCACCTTGATGGCGGCTTCTTTCGTTATTGCGTCGATGACAGCTGGACCATTCCACATTTTGAAAAGATGCTCTACGACAATGCCCAGTTGTTGCCTTTATATGCCCGGGCCGCCGCTCGCAGTGACCGTCGGTTCTTGCGCGATGTCAGCGCAGGCATCGTGGACTGGTTGTGTACGAGCATGCGCGATGAAAACGGCGCATTCGCAGCGAGCATCGACGCCGATGCAGATGGTCACGAAGGCGGGTTCCACGTCTGGCAGCGGGAGGAGCTAGAGGCTGTGCTCGACCAGGATGAAGCCGAACGTGTCGTCAACCTGTTTGGCCTCGATCGCCCACCAAATTTTGAAGCTCAAAGCTGGCACCTGGTTCGAGCTGACGATCAGCCCGAGTCAGACCTGCCCGCCGCCGCGCTTGAGAAATTGCTGATGGCACGCCAGGGCAGAATTCCGCCGACCACAGACCAGAAACGGATCGCGTCCTGGAACGCCCTGTGCATCGAGGGCCTGGTGCGCGCGGGCCTTGCCTTGCAGCGGGAAGACTGGATCGAGATTGCTGAATCTGCTTTCGAATTCATTCACCGGGAAATGTGGCGAGAAAATCAGCGGTACTCGGTGCATGCCGGCGGGAAAGCACAGTTTCCAGCTTATCTCGATGACTACGCCGCCCTGCTGTCGGCAACTTTGGCGCTCCTTGAATGCAGATGGACTCCGCAGCGCTTCGCGTTTGCCACGAAACTTGCCGACAGTCTTCTCGATGACTTTGGGGACGACTCCGGAGCGGGATTCTTCTTCACTCGCCGCGGTGCTGAAGCGCCTGTTCAGCGACTTAAACCTATCCAGGATGACGCACTGCCCGCGGGCAATGGCCTCGCCGCACTCGCGCTCATGAAATTGGGGCATTTGAGTGGTGAATCGCGCTATCTCGAAGCCACACGCCGCACACTTCATATGGTGCAAGGCGAGATGCGGAACTATCCCCTGGCTCACGCTGCATTGCTTCAAGCGCTGCATCGACAGATCCTTCCCCCTGCGCAGGTCATCGTGATTGGCCAGAGTCCGGAGGCCATTCGCGCACTGACCGCCGAGATTCGAGCGCTCACGCATGATGGGCCCCGCGTGCACTGCTATTCTATTGATCCGGGCGATCAGACATTACCCGGTATCCTGGGCAATTTGCCGCACCGGGGTGCCGCATCGGCTCACGTATGCCGTGGACTGACGTGTTTGCCGCCCGTCACTGATGCGACCGCAGTTGCTGAGCTGTTGAGAGAGGAAGCCTGAGAATGCTGGAACTTGCACTGCCCAATCCGCATGCACTCTCGGTGATGATTCTCATCGTCATCGCCCTGGTATTGTTCGCACGCGAAGAGGTCCCTCTGGAAACCACCAGCCTGGTGGTGCTGGTCATGCTCACGGTGGGTTTTCAGCTGTTTCCTTACGAAACCGAAACCCACGTGGTTCATCCGAGTGAATTCTTCCTGGGCTTTGGAAACCGTGCTCTGATCGCCGTCTCAGCGCTGATGATCGTTGGGCAAGGCATGATCAGCACCGGCGCACTCGAACCCGTGGGGCGGTTTTTGGCACGTTTGTGGCGCCGGGGACCGGGAATCTCCCTGATTCTCACGCTTATGATCACGGCCGTGCTCAGCGCTTTCATCAACAATACGCCCATCGTTGTGCTCATGCTGCCAATACTCATTGGCGTGGCTGTGCGCACGGGCAGCTCACCCTCGGGCACCCTGATCCCAATGGGCTTCGCCAGCATTCTCGGCGGGATGGCAACCACCATCGGCACATCGACCAATCTTCTCGTGGTCAATGTCGCAACAGACCTGGGCATGGACCGCTTCAACATGTTCGACTTCGTCGGCCCGGTGTTGATCGCCGCGGTGGCGGCCACCCTATATCTCTGGTTGCTGGCGCCCAGGATGATTCCGGAGCGCCAGCCCCCAATGAATCGCGGCGTATCGCGTTACTACACCGCGCCGATTCGCCTCAACAGTGACAGCCCGGTGGTTGACAAAACCCTCGCCGAGGCGCTCTCTCGGGTCGGCGATGGCATGCGCGTGGAGAGCATTCAACGTGATCGAGGCGTATTTTTGCGCACGCTCCCCGACGTGAAGCTCAAGCCGGGCGACAGGATCACGACCAGCCATACCCAGTCGAACCTCAGGGAGTTCTCGCGCTTGCTCGGCGGCACGCTCTACTCTGGCGACCAACAGGTTGATGACGCCCACCCGCTGACGCTGGGCGGCGAACAAATTGCCGAAGTGTCCATCACACCCGCCTCCCGATTGAATGGAACCCGTATCGGTAACGCACGCCTGTTCAGGGACTTTGGTCTGCGTCTCCTCGCCTTTAACCGCTTCAAGGATATGGAGGATCGCGGATCTTCCGGCCTGGATGACATCCGTCTTCGGACCGGAGACGTGCTGCTGGTGCAGTCCAGCCTTCAGAACCTGGCTCGCCTGAAAACTTCCAGTGAATTCCTGGTGCTGGACGGCAGCATTGAATTGCCCCGAACCCGGAAAGCCCCCATCGCGCTAGCCACCATCATTGCCGTGGTCGCCCTCGCCGCTTTTCGCGTGATGCCCATCGAGATCAGCGCTCTTCTGGGCTGCCTTGTTCTGATCCTGACCGGTTGTCTGAACTGGAAAGACGCAATGAACGCCCTGAGCACCCAGGTCATCCTGATCATTGTCGCTTCGCTGGCCATGGGTGCGGCGCTTCTGCAAACCGGCGGCGCGGACTACCTGGCCAACCTGTTCGTCCATATCACGTTCGGCGCGCCTGCCTCTGTGGTCATGATGAGCCTGATGCTGATGATGGGCATACTCACTAATATCGTTTCCAACAACGCCGCAGCGGTCATCGGCACACCCATCGCAGTAGGTATCGCCCAACAGCTGGGCATGCCCCTTGAACCATTCGTACTGGCCGTGCTGTTTGGCGCAAATCTCAGCTTTGTCACGCCCATGGCCTATCAAACCAACATCATGATCATGAACGCGGGCGGCTACACCTTCGGAGATTTTGTCCGCGTGGGATTGCCGCTGGCGTTTGGTACCTGGCTGATCCTGGGCAGTGTTCTGATATGGGCCTATGGCCTGTGATGCCAAACCTTCAACAATGGGGCTTGAGCATCTGCGCGTGCTTTGACACCATTACCCCTCCGAAAAGCTATGAGAACCCATGACGAGCATTGAATCGCATTCCGGCCCCGTGCGCAGCGGGGCCTACCCTGAGTTGACGCTCACCGCTGTGCTCGTGGGCTATTTCCTGGGAGCCGTCATCGCGGTGAGCATTGGCTACGCGGCGCTGATACTGGGTTTCTCGATCGAAGGTTCAGAGCTGGCGGCCATCCTCGGCTTTGCCATTCTGCGGGGAATGTTGCGCCGCAACAGCATTATTGAAAACAACATCGTTCAGACGGTGGCCAGCGGCGTCAATGGCGCCTCCAGCGGAATGATGTTCTCCGTGCCCGCCATTTTTATCCTTGGTTACGGAATGGAATTCAATCCGGTCCTGCTGACATTTGGTGCCATCGCAGGGGCATTTCTCGGCATCGGGTTCATCATTCCACTGCGCAAGCAGATGATCGATTATGAGCGCCTGACCTACCCGGGAGGCGTTGCCGTTGCGACCATCCTGAAATCTCCTGGCGCAGGGATACGCAAAGCCATGTTCCTGCTGGTGGCTGCAGCGATCAGCGGCATCGCACACTTTGTCAGCCAATACACCCACGTGGAGTACTGGGATCTGGGCGCCATTCTGGACTGGCCGCAATACATGAACGGCATCTGGTACCTGTCCCTGCTTTCTGTCGGGGTGGGCTACATCGCGGGCAAAGGAGGCGTTGCCTTCATCATCGGCGGCTACGTGTGTTACTGGCTGCTGGCACCCATGCTCAGCGGGCTGGACAAACTTCCGATTGACGCGGCGAGTGGCCAGGCCACGGGTGACCCGGAGGCGCTCAGGCTTTTGCTGTTTCGCCCGGTGGGGATTGGCATGTTGATTGGCGGCGCCGTCGCCGGCGTGATCATGGCATTCCCGATGATTGTCTCTGCAGTGCGCAGCATGCAAGACGCCGCAAAGGCTGAATCCACGATTTCGCGTGACGAAATGCCTATCAAACTGCTGTACGTGGCGATTGCCGGCGCGGCCATTCTGCTCGCGGCCATGGCGGTGCTGTCCACGGAAAAAATGGGCCTTGCCCGGGGCGTGACGATGGCGGTCGTGGGCACGTTGTGGATCTGGATCGCCGGAGTAATACTCTCCGAGGCGATCGGGCGGACGAATTGGTCTCCGCTGTCAGGGATGACACTCATTGCGGTGACGATTCTGATCTTCATCTCCAGCGGTCTTGGCGACTCCAAGGCCGCCATCGTCTCCGCGATCATGGTGGGCGCCGCCGCCTGTGTGGCCATGTCCCAGGCCACCGATTTGATGCTCGATTTGAAAACCGGGTACCTGGTGGGCGCCACACCCCGGATGCAGCAGCTGGGCCAATTTCTCGGGGCGTGGCTGGGACCGATCCTCATCATCGTTCTGATTTTTGTGCTCCATGAAGCCTACACGCTGGGAAGCGATAAACTTCCGGCCCCGCAGGGGCAGGCTCTGGCCAGCATGGTCAATGGCATCGTCGGCGGAGATGTGCCCACTCAGAAATACCTGGCCGGCGCCGGGCTTGGCGCCTTGCTCAGCATCGCCCAGCCCGGCCTGGGCATCACGGTCGGACTCGGGTTCTACTTGCCCTTCAGTATCGTCCTGACGTACTCGATCGGAACGCTGTTACGAGTCGTCTCTGACTGGAAGCTTGGCAACGAATTCGCAGAGGACATTGGCATTCCGCTGGCAGCCGGCGTCATTGTCGGTGAAGCCCTGGTGGGCGTGGGCTTTGCCGTTTACATGATCCTGGAGGCTGTATGAACGTCAAAACCCTGTCGTTGTTAACGGTCATGCTCTCCTTCCTGGCCGGAGCCTTTGTCGCGGTGCTTGACCCAACGCGGATCGATTGGTCCTGGATGATTCCCATTTTACTGGTCGGGGCGGCGGGCCTGGTCATGTTTCGCAGGGCCAAGCATCGCGAGGTTCGGGCTGGCGATCGCATCACCGGCGGCATGGAAACCCTGGCTCGCTGCCTGGACAATCTGGAACGGGAGCTACAGGACCTCACCTCCAAAAAGGATGCCCTGCCCGTTTATGAGGCACGCTTCGAGATTGACCGCAGGCTCCGGCACGACCTAAACGCATTTGCTGAAGCCAGGGAAACCATGATTCACGTCTTTGGCATGCGTGACTATGCCACTGTCATGAGCGCATTTGCCGCGGGCGAACGCTACGTGAACCGGGTCTGGTCTGCATCGACCGATGGCTATGAAGATGAAGTCAAAAACTACCTCGAGCGTGCTTATCGGCAATTCATGGAGGCTCAGAGACTTTTTCAGCGACTCAGCTCCGGGGATGCAGCGGTGCAGAACAACGCGCCCGACTCATCTGTCGCCGGCAGGGCCTGAGAAACGGAATCTGCCCGGGTGGAACCATTTCGAAAAGAACCTATTGAGGACAGTGAGAGACAGGTGTCCCGGTGGCCGTTGATCGGCCCGGGAGACCCCCCGCCTTACACTCATTACAATCGAGAAGGACCCGCACCGGTATTGCTGGTTTGCGATCATGCAAGCAATCGTTTTCCTCAGGCCATGAATCAGCTGGGCCTTGCAGACTGGGTGCTTGAACGTCACGTGGCCTGCGATATTGGCGCGGCCGCGGTCACCCGCTTGCTCGCCGATCGACTCAACGCACCCGCCATTCTTGCCGGCTACTCGCGGCTCATCGTGGACCTGAATCGACAACTCCACACTTCGGGCGCATTCATCGAGGTCAGTGACGGCATCACAGTTCCAGGCAATATTGACCTCGCTCCCGAGGAGCGACAAGATCGCATTGCCTCGTTCTTTGACTCTTACCATGGCGCCATTACCGAACGGATTGACACTTTTCTCGCCTCCGGTGTGCAACCGGCGATAATCGCCATTCACACCTGCACGCCTGTTTTCAATGACGTCGTTCGGGAGATGCATTTTGGCATTATGTGGGACCAGGATGACCGCATTCCCGTTCCGCTCATGCGACAACTGGAATCGTTCGAGGGCGTTTGCGTGGGCGACAACGAGCCCTACTCCGGCCAGCATCCCGATGACTTCACAATCGATCATCATGCGGAGCGCAAGGGGTTGCCCTGCGTGGGCATCGAAATCAGGCAGGACCTCGTCAACGACGAAACCGGTGCCACTCACTGGACCAGCGTGCTCGGTGAGGCGCTGGAGCGCGTTTTACCTGATGTCGTGAACTTCAAGACGCCGAACACTTCCTCGAAAAATGAATAATGGCTCAGGTGACTGCGGCAGGCGGGGACCAGAGTGTTTCAGGCCTTGTGTTGAAAGCGCAGTGGTGTATTTTTATATAGAGCGGTGAACGCGTACACTTCGCAAAACAGAATCAGAATACAGGCTCGCCATTCAGCGCTAAAAGCGGCTCTGCTGCGGGGCACTCCCGCAATCAGATGCAGTGAATTTGTAATTGACCGCTTGGTGTCTTGTGGATAGAGTGTGCGTTCAACTTTTTTGACTCACATACTATTAACCGGGAACAGGCATGTTAAAAAGATTGACACAGAGCTCGCTCGCAGCCAAGGCTGTTTTGGGCCCACTACTCGCCGCAGTCGGAATCTCGGCTACCGTGCACGCAGCCACCCTCCAGGAAGTGACGGACGCAGGCGAAGCCCGCTCCGATGCAGCCGCAGCGGATCAACAGCGTGTTGAGCAGATCGCCAGCCAGATCGATCAATTGGTGGCGGACTATCAGACCGAGGCCAAGGTGGTGGACGGACTCATCGTCTACAACGACCTTTTGCAGCGGCAGGTCGATAACCAGGTCGCAGAAATGGACGCCTTGCGCACGTCAATAGACAACGTTGCACTGATCGAGCGTCAAATCATTCCATTGATGACCCGCATGCTGGATGCGCTGGATGAATTCATCGAGCTCGACACGCCCTTCCTGACCAGCGAGCGAAACGAACGCATGGGCCGACTGCGCACCATGATGGAACGCAGCGACGTCACCGCCGCAGAGAAGTTTCGTCGGGTTCTGGAAGCGTATTCCATTGAGATGGACTACGGTCGCACCATTGAAGCCTACAAGGGGTCCCTCGAAATTGATGGCCGCACGCAGGAGGTAGATTTCCTTCGCATCGGCCGGGTTTCGCTGACGTATCAAACCGTGGGTGGCAACGCAACCGGTGGTTGGGACAGTAACGCTGGCGAGTGGGTCGAACTTCCCCCCGAAACCTACAAGGCCCAGGTTGCGCAGGGTCTGAAAATTGCGCGCAAACAGGTTGCTCCGGATCTGATCGTGATCCCGGTCGCCGCTGCCACGGGAGCCGCACAATGAAAAATTACGCCACGAAGATAGCGTGCGTTCTGGGCGTCGCCTGGCTCGCGACAGGAACGGCGATGGCCGCTACGGCGGTCAGCCTTGATGATCTTCTCGAACAGGTAAAAACCGGGCGGGTCAAAGACTCTGAGCAGGCAAAAGCTCGAATTGACGCCTTCCGCAAGGATCGCGCCAACCAGCAAAAACTGCTGAGCGAAATGCGCAACGAGAAAACCCGCCAGGAACGCCGCTCTGAACGGCTCGAAGATACATTTGAGCGTCAGGACCTGGAGATCATTGAACTCGAACAGGCCCTGCAGGAACGTCTTGGTGACCTGAAGGAACTGTTCGGCGTTCTGCAGCAGGCCTCCGGTGATGCACTGGGGCAATTCAGTGGCTCACTGACGCAGGTACAGTTCGGCGAGCGCTCTGAATTCCTTACCGAATTCGCTGCGAAAATGGGCAACACCAGCCGCATGGCGTCTCTCGAGGAAATTGAGCGCCTGTGGTTCGAATTGCAACGCGAGATGATAGAAACCGGCAAGGTGGTCAGCTTCCCGACGACCGTGGTCACTTCGGAGGGTGAAGAGACGACACAGGAAGTCACACGCGTTGGTGTGTTCAATGTTGTCAGCGACGGCAAGTACCTGGAGTATGTGGCTGAGACGGGTCGCCTGGTGGAACTGCAACGGCAACCTCAAAGCCGCTACACGAGCCGCGTCAGCGGGCTGGAGTCGGCTGATTCCGGCCTGCACGCGATTGGGCTCGACCCGACCCGCGGTCAGTTACTGTCCCTGCTGGTGCAATCCCCAAGCCTGACAGAGCGTATCGCCCAGGGTAAAGAGGTCGGCTACGTGATTATTACCATCGGTATCATCGGTATCATCATTGCCATCTGGCGTCTGCTCGCGCTGTCTGCCGTTAGTGCCCAGGTCAAGAAACAGATAAAGAATCCGGGGACACCTGGCAACAACCCGTTGGGTCGTGTACTCAAGGTTCACACCGACAATCCGAATGCAGATGTTGAATCTCTCGAGCTGAAACTCGGTGAGGCCATCCTCCGCGAAACTCCCGCATTGTCCTCCATGCTGCCATTACTGAAAATTATTTCAGTGGTTGCCCCGTTGTTGGGTCTTCTTGGCACAGTGACCGGCATGATCATCACCTTCCAGGCGATAACGCTGTATGGAGCCGGTGATCCTAAACTGATGGCCGGCGGTATCTCGACCGCACTGGTCACCACAGTACTCGGTCTGTGCGTCGCGATCCCAACCGTGTTTCTGCACACACTCGTCGCCAGCAGGGCGCGTCGCCTGACGCAGATTCTGCAGGAGGAGGCGGCTGGCATTCTGGCTGAACAAGCTGAGCAGACACACTAGGCACGGGAATCAGCATGGATCTGATCTATTACTATTTCCCGTTCATCGAGACGATCAGGAATTTCATCGAACTCGGCGGCGACGTCTTGCTGGTGATCGGGTTGCTCACGCTGTTCATGTGGGCCCTGATCGTTGAGCGACTCATTTATCTGCGAGTGGGTCACAAGCGGGCCGTCAAGACGGCGGTGAAGATCTGGGAAGGACGGCCTGACCACTCGTCGTGGAATGCCCACCAGGTCAGGATCCGCCTGGTGTCACTGGTCGGCAGTCACATTGAGAAAAACATCAGCCTGATTCAGACCTGCGTGGCCCTGTGTCCGTTACTGGGCCTGCTCGGCACGGTGACTGGCATGGTGGAGGTATTTGAGGTGATGGCGATTTCCGGTTCGGGCAACCCCCGTTCCATGGCATCAGGAGTCTCCAAGGCAACGATTCCGACCATGGCAGGCATGGTGGCAGCGCTTTCGGGCGTGGCTATGAGCACGTACCTGCAACGCAGAGCGGAACGGGAAAGGGAATTGATCAGCGACAACCTCGTCATCCATGAACAGCAACTTACCGACACCAACACGGTCTCAACCTAATATGCGGCACATCGCCGGAGAAACGGAATGAAGCAATTTTTCAATCAAGCCCAGCAAGAAGAAGAGTCTGAAATCAACATCACGCCCATGTTGGACGTGGTGTTCATCATGCTGATCTTTTTCATCGTGACCGCGACATTCGTCAAGGAAGCGGGTATCGATGTCAACCGACCAGACGCGGCCACTGCGGTGAAGCAGGAAAAAGCCAACATCCTGATCGCAATCGGGCCCAACAATGACATCTGGATCGACCGCAGGCAAATAGACATCCGTTCAGTGCGACCCAATATCGAGCGTCTCCACGCAGAGAACCCCCAGGGTTCGGTGGTCATTCAGGCTGACAAGGAATCCAAAACCGATACGCTGATCCAGGTGATGGACGCTTCCCGCCAGGCCGGAGTCTACAACGTCTCGATCGCCGCCCAGGACCAGTAAGGGAAAACATCAAGATGGCGAATTCCATGAGCATTAATGCCAGCCTGGGTTCCGGCAGTGGCGGCACGGTACGAGTGCTGCTCGGGGTGATTTTTGGTTTCGCGATCACCTTGTTCCTGTTTTGGCTGATGCAGTACATGATCGAGACAGCTGACCGCAGCCTGGACGAGGGTTCGCGTGGCAGCCTGCTGGATTTTGTGCGTATTCAGCGTGATGAGACCATCCAGCGCCGTCAGCTGAAACCCAAGAAACCCCCTCCCCCGGAATCTGCGCCGCCGCAACCGCCAACGCCCCAAATGGACAACCTTGATCCCAGCGCGGACAAGATAGCCATATCGGCCGTACCCGTGCAGACCGAGATCGAGATGTCCGGAGGATTCAGCCTTGGCGTCGGCGAAGGTGATTATCTGCCGATCGTGAAAGTGGCGCCGATCTATCCGCAGAGGGCGCTGTCACGCGGCATCGAAGGTTATTGCGTGGTGCAGTACACCGTAACACGACAGGGCACGATTCGTGACCCGATGATTGTCGAAGACCAATGCACATCCAGCCTGTTCCACCGGGCATCGTTGCAAGCTGCATTGAAGTTCAAATACAAGCCCCGGGTCGTGGACGGACAAGCCATCGAAGTTCGAGGGGTCCAGAACAAATTCACTTACGAGATTACCGAATAGCGCAAATGAAATTCATTGACTGCACACAAATCAGGCATAGCGTGATGAGTCGCCTCCTAACAGCGCTGCTCATCTGCTGTCTCGCACAAGGCGCCTATGCCCAGGACGACGAGAACGGTGGACGTAAGACCAAACAGACCGTGGCCATGAGCCAACAGGTTTATGAAAAGCTGACCGAAGTTCAGGAACTGATGGAGGCCAAAGCCTATGCAGACGGCCATGCGAAGTTGCGCGAGATGCTTCAGCAAAAGAAGCTCAGCCCTTACGAGACGGCCCAAATCTGGAACCTGACCGGCTACGCCTATTACCTAGAAGAAAACTATCCGCAGGCAATCAACGCGTACAAGCGCGTGCTTCAGCAACCCGAATTGCCTGAGGCTTTGCAGCAAAGCACGCTGAAGACCATGGCCCAGCTGCAGTTTACGATCGAAGACTATGATGCAGCCCTGTCAACAGTTCGGCAGTTAATGGCAATCGTTCCTGAGCCGAGCGCAGATGTGTACATGCTTCTTGGCCAGGCACTGTTTCAGAAACAGGACTACAAGGGCGCTCTGGAACCGATCCAGACTGCAATTAACATGTACCAGGAACAGGGGCGGGTGCCTGCTGAAAACTGGCTGTTGCTGCTGCGCGTGTGCTACTACGAACTCAACGATTTCCCCAGCATGATTGGCGTGCTGGAACAACTGATTCTTTACTATCCCAAAGATACCTATGTGCTGACCCTTGCAGGTGTGTACAGCGAACTGGGCGACACCAAGAAGCAATTGGCATTGGTCGAGGCGCTTTATGAGATCGGCATGGTGAGCAACCCGACACATATCGTGAACCTGGCAAACCTCTATCTGCTTCATGAAACCCCATACAAGGCAGCGCTGCTGTTGGACAAGGAAATTGCCGATGGGCGGGTAGAAGCGGACGTCAGGAACCTCCGGTTACTGTCGCAGGCCTATTACACTTCTCGTGAGGACCGCAAAGCCATCCCGCCGCTCAGAAGAGCCGCTGAGCTGTCGCGCGACGGGGAACTGTACATTCGCCTGGCACAGTCCCACATTAACCTGGAAGAATGGTCGGAGGCCGCACAAGCTGCGAAGACCGGCCTGAACATCGGTGGAATTGACCGAACCGACACGGCAAACATTCTTTATGGAATGGCTTTGTTCAACCAGGAAAAGCTGTCCCTGGCGCGCAAAGCTTTCGAAGACGCACTCGGTGACAAGCGCAGCCGACGCGCCGCGCAGCAGTGGATTGCTTACGTAGACAGTGAACTCAAACGCAAAGCATTAATGTCTCAGGACCTGCCCAAGGCTGCTCCGAGACAAGTCGAAGACATCATGCAGTAAGCTGTCAATGCCGGAGAGTGTGAAACCGGTCCGCAAAGCCCGGATTTTTTATCCGTAACGCCCCTCGATATAATCCGCGGTTTCCCTGTTTCGCGGTGTTACGAACATCTCCGCAGTGTCTCCATGCTCGATGACCTTGCCCATCAGCATGAAAATACATTCTTCGCTCGCCCGCCGCGCCTGGGCCATGTTGTGCGTCACAATCAGGATCGTGTACTCCCCCCGCAGCTCCCAGATTAATTCCTCGACGGCCTCGGTGCCTTTCGGGTCGAGCGCCGAACAAGGCTCATCCATCAACAGGACACTGGGCTTGACCGGCAACAGGCGGGCGATGCAAAGCTTTTGCTGCTCCTCGAGAGACAAGCCCGTTGCCTTGGCGTCCAGCCGATCCTTGACCTTGTCCCAGAGCAAAACCTTGCGTAATGCCGATTCAACAATCCCATCCTCCTCATCGCGAGAGATTTTACCGGCACCCGAGTGCAATCGATGACCAAACAACACATTCCCCCTTACCGAGATCGGTAGTGGATTCGGGCGCTGAAAGACCATGCCGACCTGCTTTCGAACCTGTACGATTTCGACATTTTTGCCGAGAATGTCCTGGCCCATCACTTCGATCTGGCCGGTCGTGCGAACATAACCCAGGCGTTCATTGATACGATTTACACTGCGCAAAAAAGTGCTCTTACCGCAACCTGAGGGCCCGATCATGGAGGTAATCATGCCCTGCTTGATATCGAGGTCCACGTCGAACAGGGCCTGAAAGGTGCCATACCAGAGGTTGAACCCGGTGGTTGTAATTGCGTGTATGGCACCGGGAGATTGACCGCTCATCCGAATCGCCCCTCCAGATAGTCCCTGGTGCGCTGATCGGACACCGAGCCGCTGAAAAGATCTTCGGTGGGTGCGATGTCAAGGCACGCGCCCTCCAGGAAAAATGCCGTACGGTCCGCGAGCCGCCGGGCTTGCTGCACGAGGTTGGTCACCAGGATGATCGTCAACTCGTTTTTCAGTTCCCTGAGCACGTCCTCGATGCGCATCGTGGTAACCGGGTCAACGGCAATTGAGAACTCATCGAGCATCAGCAGGTCAGGCTCTTGAGACAAGGCTCGGGCAATGGTCAGTCGTTGTTGCTGTCCACCCGAAAGCAGGCTCCCCAGGGAATGCAGACGATCTTTCACCTCATCCCAAAGTGCTGCTCTTCGCAGGCAGCGTTCGACGATCACGTCGAGTTCCGCGCGGTCTTTCTGTCCTGCCAGCCTCGGCGCGAGCGCCACGTTGTCATATACCGATAGCGGCAGGCCGACCGGTAAGGGGAAGACCACGCCGATCCGCCGCCTCAGACCATACACATTCCTGACCTGCCCCACCTCAAGACCATCAAATCGTATTGAACCCTTGACCCGCATGTCGGGATTAAAGTCGTTCATCCGGTTAATGGCCTTGAGAAATGATGTCTTACCCGAATTGGCTGGCCCAATAATTCCGAAGATCTCATGCTCCCTGATCGCGAGGTTAACCCCCCCAAGCGCCAGCTCCTCGCCATAATGGATACTGAGATCCTCGACCACCAGCTTGGAGGGTAGCGTCTCCCCGTCAGCGGGTTGAACTGATCCGTCGTTTACCATTTTTTCTTGCCACGCAGATACATTCGCAGAATGATGGACGCGCTGTTCATTAGCAGAACGATAGAGATCAAAACCAGCGCCACACCGTAGGGCAGCTGCTCCGGCATGTTGGGCACCTGGGTGGACACTACAAACAGGTGCAAAGACATCGCCATGGTCTGGTCAAAAATACCCTGCGGCAACAAGGGCAGGAAAAATGCCGCCCCGGTGAACATGATGGGTGCGGTTTCCCCCGAGGTCCGGGACACTTCGAGAATCACGCCGGTCAGAATACCCGTGATCGCATTGGGCAGAACCACGCTGCGAATGGTTTGCCATCTCGTGGCCCCCATGTTCCAGCAGGCCTCTCTGAAAGACTGTGGCACAGCCTGCAAGGATTCACGAGTCGCAACAATCACAACGGGCAAAGTCATGATCGCCAACGTCAGGCTGGCAGCAAGAATGCTGGTGCCGAATTTGAAAAATATCACGAAGGCGCCGACACCAAACAGGGCGTGCACGATCGACGGCACGCCCGCCAGGTTAATGATGGCGAGATTGATTGCCCGGGTAAACCAATTATCTGGTGCGTATTCACTGAGATAAATGGCCGCGGCCACTCCCAGCGGCACAGAGGCCACCAGGGCGACGAGCACCAGGAATATCGTACCGAGCAGGGCCGGGAAGATACCTCCGGCGGTCATGCCATTGGTTGGGCTTGAGAACAGGAACTCGAAGGAAATAATCGGCCCACCCTTGTAAATCAGCAT
>CAXQNK010000027.1:0-23591 GCA_964225175.1 Candidatus Nitrosopumilus sp.
CCGCGGGCTGTCGATGGCTGGACCAAGCGGCCCACTCAACGGGCGAAGGCGCCTTCTTTGAGCTTGCAGCTCCGGTGCGGGCGTCCATCATCGCGGCAGCCGAGCGCAGTGCCCGGAGGTCTCTGCCCCGGGTCCTGTTTTCTTCAACACGCGACCTGGCGTTTCGTTACTACTACGCCTCTCCGGAATCCTGGCGCCCACTGTCCTATGCCGGACCACCGCAGCCATCAGGCTTCGCCGGCCACGACCGGGCTCCGGACGAAAGCGCGTGACGCGCAGCGACGTGACCGTCATCGGCTCCGGCCCCGGAGGTGCAGCGGCCGCACACTCCCTGTCGCGCGCTGGCCTGAGCGTCACACTGCTCGAGGTAGGTCCTGCCTACCGCCCGGAGCAGGACTATCGTCTCGACCAGAGCGACTGGGAGGCCTCCCGATTTCCCCACAAGCGCTCAGGACTCGGACGCCAGACACACGCAAGCCTGCAGGCGCTGGACTCACGCCGGGACGGAATTCGTTCCTGGAGCAGGGCACAGGGCCGTTTGGTCAGTGGCACACAAAGAACATTCAGCCGATACAGCCACGTGATGGGGGTGGGCGGCAGCACGCTCCACTACGCGGGCGAATCGCACCGGATGCACCCACGCGCCATGCGCCTGTCCACGGATCACGGCGTGGCTGCTGACTGGCCGATCAGCTACGAGGAACTCGAGCCTTACTACGCCGAGGCAGAGCGCATCATCGGGGTCGCGGGTGGAGGGAATGACACGACGAGACCACGGAGCGGACCCTACCCGATGGACGCGCACGCCATGAGCTACGCCACCGCAAAGCTCGGAGCGGGCTGCAGGACGCTGGGGCTGTCCTGGATCCCGAACCCCGTTGCGAGCGCCAGCCGACCCTATGACGGCCGGCCACCCTGCAATTATTGTGGCCAGTGTGCGCGAGGCTGCCCGCGCTTTGATAAGGGCACGGCCGACCTCACATACATCCCCAAGGCCCTTGCCACGGGCAAGTGCCGACTGCAAACGGAATGCGAGGTCCTCAGGCTCGAGGCCGGTCCCGATGACCGGGTGAACGCCGTCATCTACTCCGACAGGGATGGGGCCCAGCATCGATTGGAGTCGGATTTCTTCGTACTCGCCTGCGGCGCGGTGGAGACGCCCAGGCTGTTACTCAACTCCGCCGACAATCGCGCCCCTGACGGGCTGGCCAATGAATCGGGGCGGGTGGGAAAAAACTTCATGGAGACCCTGTTCTTCACCAGCTCAGCCCTGCACCCCGAACCTATGGCCAGCTACCGGGGACTGCCCTCCGATGCCATCTGCTGGGACTACAATGCGCCTGACTCGATCAACGGTATCGTGGGCGGTGTGCGATTCTCACCGGGAACTCTGGAAGCAGACCTGTCCGGGCCACTGAACTACGCGCGGCGAATCGTCGGCGGCTGGGGAGAACGGCACCACGAGCAAATGCAGCGCATGTTCGGCAACGTGCTGAGCGTCGGCGCAATCGGCGAGAACCTGCCCAACCCGGGCTCCTATATCGACCTGGACCCGGAGCAGCGTGACGGTCACGGAATGCCCAAAGCACGCATCCACAGTCTCCTGCCCGAAATGGAGCTCGACAGGCTGGACTTCATGGCCCGTCAGTGCCGGGCCATACTCGAGGCCAGCGGGGCCGAGACCCTGGTGGAGGAGTATGGGGCCTACGACATGTTCAATTCGACGCACGTGTTTGGCACCTGCAAAATGGGCGCCAGCGCCACGGACTCGGTCGTCGACGCACACTGCCGCAGCCACCGGTGGCGCAACCTGCTGATCACCGACGCCAGCGTCTTCCCCACCTCGGGTGGTGGTGAGGCTCCCTCCTTGACCATCTACGCCAATGCCATGCGGGCTTGTGACCGGCTCCTGGCTGAGTTGGGCAGGCAACGCAACCCCGAGGTTTGACCGACCGCCACGAAGTGGCGACGCCGAGGGCATGGCAAAAAAAACCTGAGCTGCTAATTTTAAGGGGAACACCAAGCGGAACTGAGTTAACATCTCGGCGTGTGTCGCGGGACGTGATGATTCAATCGGCCGGCGAACGCCGAGGGGCGGTTGCCATAAACAATAACAGTATCAAGAGGTCAAGCTATGAACAGGATTTTAAAACAGTGGATCGCAGTGGCCGTAGCCGCAGGCTGGACCATCCATGCCAGCGCCGAGATCAGTGACGAGGCGTTCGCGCAGCTGAAGACGCTTTCAGGGGACTGGGCCGGCACGCTCCAGCGCTCAACGGGCGAGGAGATTGCCCTGACCCTTAGCTACAGCGTCCGCGCCAACGACAGCGCGGTCGTCGAGGAGAGCGACGAGGACGGCGTCGCCATGCTGAACATATTCAATGTCCAGCAGGGTGAACTGGTCTCCACGCACTACTGCGGCCTGATGAACCGGCCCGTGTCCACGCTGACCGCTGCCGAGAATGGCGTGTTGAGCTTCACGACTGATGCCGGGCGCAGCGGGCTGGAGGAAGGCAAGGACGAGTATGTCAACTCCTGGACGCTGACCCTGGACCCAGAGAACCCGGATCAGTTCACCTACCAGTACACGGTGATCAATGCGGACCTGGAGATCATGACTGCAACCGCGCAAGTATCGAGGGTCGAGTAAGACCGGCGGGCTCCATGGGCCCTGTTGGTGTGGGGTAATCTGACCCCGCACCACCAAGGCCTCGTCCGGCTCAGCCACTCTGGCATTCATATCGGAGGAACAAGCAAATGAACATTCGCAACACCGCACTGCTGTGCACCGTCTTTTTCGTCGCCGCCTGCACCGGCGAACATCCCGACTACACCAGGAACCTGGCCACCGCTCAGGACCTGTTCAGGCTGCATGCCGAGGAAGCCTTCGATGAGCAGATGGAGATCTGGAGCGAAGACGTCACGCTGTATCCACCCATCTATGCAAGCGACGCAGTCGGTTACGGGCAGGTCGCCGAGATGGTCAGGGGTTACCAGACCGCATTTGACGACCTCGCGTTTACCGAGGCCACCTGGTTGCCCGGCACCAACGAGATGGGCAAGCCGGACGGCAGCGTGCGGACCTACGGCACCTGGACGGGCGTCCACGCGGCAACGGGACTGCCTTTGAAACTGAGGAGCTACCACTATTTCAATTTCGACGCGCAAGGCCAGATCATCGAGCAGGGCGACTTCTTCGACTACGGCGGCATGGCCGCGGCATTCACCCCGAACCATCCCGTCGTGGTCTCACTCACCGCAATACCCGGCGGGATCGACCCGCTGCTGGAACTGCTCGAAAGTGACAACGGGCTGCCCGTCACCCGGGCCTGGTCGGGGTGCCTGGGCCTTGAAATGTTCGTCAACGACGCCACCGAGACGGTCTGGGTGGTCTCCAACTGGGACAGCTACGACAGCTACGGAGAATACCTGAACTGGCGCCAGACCGAGGACGACCTGATCGGCCAACTGCTGCCCCTGCTCGCCGAGGGCGAACAGGGCCTCCAGATCAACCAGCCGAACTCGCGCTACAAGGCCTTTTGATGGCGAAGAAAATTTACAATTCGGAAAGACAACTTAATACCAGAGGAGTGAACCCCATGCGACTGAACACCATGCGAATCATTGTCATCGTCTTGTTCCTGTTGGCGAGCCATACCGCGGCCGCAGACGGCCACGAGGGCGCCCTGACACTGCCCAAGCGTCAGGCCGACGCGACCTTCAATATCACATCGGTCACCTACAGCGAGGGCCTCACCACCATCACCTCGGTGGGAGAGATGGACGAGTACGGCCAGGTCTACGTGACCTTCAACCTGACGAATGAAATCAATGGAGACGGCGGGAAGGTCTACGGCCAGGGCAAGGGCGTGGTCGGCGACGGCATGGTCAGTGGCCAGTTCACGGGCTACTGGCAACGTCAGGGACCCGTGATCACCATGCACCACGTGGTGCAGATTTCTGACGGTTCGCAGAACTTCGACATCGTCACCTGGGATTCTCGCGGCAACAACATGACCGTGGAAGTACACGTTCTCAAGTAAGCCCACCTCGTCCCGGGGGCCTGTTCCTCCGGGGCGGTTTCCTTGTTGACATGCAGCGGTTTCGTCGATCAAAAGACGGGCCTACCGACGAACCCGCCATTCCAGAGCATGTCGTCAGGTGGAGGCTTTGTCGGTTTTAGCGCCGGGTGGAATGGTGGGCGCGGGCAGGATCGAACTGCCGACCCCTACGATGTCAACGTAGTGCTCTCCCGCTGAGCTACGCGCCCATGTCATCACGCTGTCCCGACGAGACCGAACCAATCGGTTCTCGGGTCGACCTGCGGTTCCAGCCGTCATGGCATGGTACTGCGAGCAGGTCGGAGAGCGAGATTATAAACCTTATCGAGGTAACCGCAACTCTCGGGTTTGCAGCCCTTGGCTCGATCCTGCTCGAACAAGGCTTCAGGCCGTAAACGCATTTTCCCTGCGGGCCTCAAGGGCCCGCAGGGGTCCATCCATTCAGCCGCAGGTCTTGCTGCCCGGCTTGCCTTTGCACTTGTTCGAGGCGCAGTCACTGTTGACAGAGCAGGAGGCGCCTTTGGGCAGGCCACCACCACCGCCGTCATCGCAGTCCGGGTCCAGGCCATCTATGAACCCGTCACAGTCGTTGTCGATCGAATCATCGCAAACCTCGGGGCTGGGCACGCAGGCGTTGCCCGGGTCGAGGTAACTCTCGACGCTGCTGAAGTAAGCCGCGAGGGCGCCGTCTACCGTGTTGTTGCTGACGCTGTCGCAGCTGTCACTGACATTGAAACCGCAGGCCCCGAAGAGCTGACCGACCACCTGTCCGGCATCATTGAGTACGGGCGATCCGCTGCTGCCCCCCTCGGTGCCGCCGTAGGTGTCCGTGCTGTAGATGAAGTTTCCGCGTGGCAGTTTTCGGCAGGTTCCGCTGTCGGTATCCACCTCGTGCTCTGAGTAAGCCTGTGGCGCCCCATTAGGGTGGGAAGTCCTGATCAGCTTTGCGCCGGAAGTCTCGGCGATGGGGCTGGAAGTCCAACCGAGATACGCGCTGCCCGCGGGAGCCGACTCGGAGAGCTGCAGCAGGGTATGGTCCGTATTCCGGCTGGTAGAGAGCACGCTCGCGCCGAGCGTCCGCAGGCCCTGGGGATGGTTGGCGCGCGTATCGAAAAGATCATCGCAATCACCCCCGGTTCCGCAAGGCTTGGTGTACTGAAAAAAGTTCTCAAGGCTGGCTGCGTCCCGGTCCCGGCTGAGACAGTGGTTGGCGGTCAGGAACAGGGGCACCTCGGAACCGGAATCAGTATCGGCCAGCAACCCGCCCGTACAGATATATAAGAACCCTCCCGAGACCCACTGCATGTGGGCGATGGCGTTTTTCGCGTCGTTGATATCGGGGTCCGTGTTGCCACACTCGATGTTCTGGACGCAGCCGGCGTTACCGGAGCAGAAACCGAGGTAGCGCGGTCGCAGGTGACCCAGTTCCGAGATCCGCAGCCGCGTGGTGCCCAGGTCCCGGCCGCTGACCGGGCCAATCTGTCGTAGCTGCAGGGAGAGCTCTTCTCCCATCACGGTGTGCGACCAGAATTCACCGTTACCCTGGGGTCCTCGAGCCGCGTACGGCCCAAAGGCTTGCCCGTCTTCGGTGTAGAGAAACACGGAGGCGCCCTCGGGCAGAGAGAACTGGTCGAAATGAATCCGAAGCGCGGTTGCGCCGGCTGAGCGCAGTGTGAGGGTGTACACGTAACCACCATCAGCGGTGCCCTGCACGGCGCCAAGGGCGCGATTGAGCGGCTGTCCCCGCAGCATTGCGGGACTCAGGTCCTCGAAACTGATTTCCGTCGCCACCGACTCAGTAAGACCCACCAGCTCCGGCGCCTGCAATCGGGGCGCATCGTCAATGGCCCGCCTGGCGGCCGGGTCAGGCGTCGCCTCGAGCGCGGCGCTGCGCCCGCGATTTACGGCTTCTGACATCAGCCAGGCATGCGTTTCCGCGCGCTCGCGCATCGCTGCAGCCCGGTCGAATTTCTGATTCGCAAATTCCGGCGCTTTGCTTTTACCGTCACCCGGCGCGGCGCTTACCGCCCCTGTGATCGCCAAAATCAGCCCGAAAAAAAACGCTTCCCTAGATCCCACTCTTACCATTTCTCTCTCCCATCCTCATGCGAAGAACGTGCTCGCCGTATGCGTGTTGTCGGCTTGAAGCCATCATCCACTTTACTTGGATAACTTGTACATCATACCCTGACCCACCCAAAAAGTTGGAACAAGCGAATCATCGGCACCCCGGCCCTCCAAACCTCCCGCTGATCTGGCGGCGTTTCACCCCATTGGTGGGGCCCAAGCCGGAGTGCGCTCCCTGACCATGGAATTTATTTCCTCGCCGAGGACACTGACCGCAAACTTGCCCGTATACTAGGCGCTCAATCTGGTCCGTAAACGCCGTTGCAATCTCATCGATGACAGACACTTTTGTTCACCTTCACCTGCACACCGAATACTCGCTGGTGGACGGTACGCTCAGACTCAAGGACATGATCCGACGCTGCCGCGACCTGCGCATGCCGGCAATCGCGGTGACCGATCAGAACAACCTGTTCTCGTTGGTCAAATTCTATCGCCAGGCCGTTGCTGCCGGAATTAAACCCATCGCGGGATCGGACGTGCTGATCCGCAGCCCAGAGGACCCTGACCACCCGACCCGCCTCGTGCTCCTGTGCCAGGACCGATCAGGCTACCTCAATCTGTGTAAATTGCTGAGCCGTGGATACCGGGAGGGCCAGGTCCACGGCGTGCCCCACATCCACAAGACCTGGCTGAATGGGCTTAGCGATGGGCTGATCGCGCTGTCAGCGGGGCGCGAGGGCGATGTCGGGCAGGCTTTGCTCAACCAGCACCCCAACCGGGCGAGACGCCTCGCGGAGCATTGGATGCGCTTGTTTGACGAGCGCTTTTACCTGGAGCTCCAGCGGACCGGTCGCGCCCAGGAACAGGACTACGAGTCCCGCGCCATCCAGCTCGCTTCCCTGCTGGATTGCCCCGTGGTCGCCACCAATGATGTGCGATTCCTGGAACGCGAGGATTACCGTGCTCACGAGGCCCGGGTCTGCATCCACGACGGGCGATTACTGGCCGACAAGCGCCGCGAAGTCCGTTACTCCGAAGACCAGTACCTGAAAGGGCCTGAGGACATGCGCGCACTGTTTTCAGATGTCCCCGAAGCGCTCGAAAATGCGATAGAACTGGCGCAAAGATGCAACCTGGAGCTTGAATTCGGACGTTACTACCTGCCTGCCTATCCCACCCCGGAGGGCCTGTCCGTCGAGGATTTTCTCGGCCGGGTCTCGCGCGAAGGACTGGACGCGCGACTGGCACGATATGGCACCGCTCACGGTCACTCAGAGACCGATTACCAGGCACGACTGGCGCTCGAGCTGGACGTGATCAACCGCATGGGCTTCCCCGGTTATTTCCTGATCGTTGCAGATTTCATTCGCTGGGCCAAGGACAACGGCATACCGGTGGGGCCCGGGCGTGGCTCCGGAGCCGGCTCCCTGGTGGCCTGGGCGATGGGCATCACCGGGCTCGATCCTTTGCAGTACGACCTGCTTTTTGAACGTTTCCTGAATCCAGAACGCGTTTCTATGCCGGATTTCGATATCGATTTCTGCATGGAGCAAAGAGACCGCGTCATCGATTACGTGGCAGAGACTTACGGCCGCGACCAGGTCAGCCAGATCATTACCTACGGATCCATGGCAGCCAAGGCCGTGGTCCGTGACTGCGGCAGGGTACTCGGGCAAGGTTACGGTTTCGTGGACAGCATCGCCAAGCTCATTCCGCTGGAGCTGGGCATGACCCTGGACAAGGCACTCGAGCAGGAACAGGAACTCAAACGCAGATACGATGAAGAGGACGACACCCGCGCAATACTGGACCTGGCGCGCTCACTGGAGGGGCTGACGCGAAACGCCGGGCGTCACGCGGGCGGCGTGGTCATTGCGCCCTCCGCGCTGACCGATTTCACTCCGCTGTTCTGCGAGGCGGGGGGCGGCAGCCTGGTAACCCAGTTCGACAAGGATGACATCGAATCCATCGGCCTGGTGAAGTTTGATTTTCTCGGTCTGCGCACGCTGACCATCATCGACTGGACGCTGGCCACCATCAATCGACAGCGAGCGGCCAATGACGAAGCAGCCATCGACATTGAAAAACTGCCGATGGACGATGAACGTACCTACCAGCTGCTGCAGTCCTGTCAGACCACCGCCGTATTCCAGCTGGAATCGCGCGGCATGAAGGACCTGATTCGCCGACTGGTGCCAGACAGCTTCGATGAAATCGTTGCGCTGGTAGCCCTGTTCCGACCCGGGCCACTCGAGTCCGGCATGGTCGGCGACTACATTGACCGCAAGCATGGCCGCTCCGCGGTCAGTTACCCTCATGAAAAGCTCGAGGAGATTCTTAAGCCCACTTATGGGGTCATTCTCTACCAGGAACAGGTCATGCAGATTGCCCAGGAACTGGCCGGCTACACGCTTGGCGATGCAGACATTCTGCGCCGGGCCATGGGCAAGAAAAAACCAGAGGAGATGGCCAAACAGCGGCTGGTGTTCGTGCAGGGCTGCGTGGCCGGGCAGATCAGTGAGGACACGGCCAATTACATTTTCGACCAGATGGAAACCTTTGCGGGCTATGGGTTTAACAAGTCCCACTCTGCAGCCTACGCGCTGATCGCCTACCAGACCGCCTGGCTGAAAGCCCACTACCCCGCTGCATTCATGGCTGCCGTACTGTCAGCGGATCTCGACAACACCGACAAGATCGGGGAAATGATCGGCGAGTGCCGCAATATGGGCCTCACCCTCCGACCTCCTGATATCAATCACTCCATGTACGCGTTCACCGAGGTGGATGAGGACACCATTCAATATGGCCTGGGTGCCATCAAGGGCGTGGGACGCGCAGCCATCGACGGGGTCATGGACGAGCGCTTGGCGGGCGGCGAATTTGCCAGCATGGAAGATTTCACCTGCCGAATCGATCTGCAAAAGATCAACCGACGCGTCCTCGAGACCCTGATCAAGTCGGGAGCAATGGACACGCTCGACCCTGACGCCAACAGGGCGCGCATGCTGCATGATCTGCCCATGGTGCTGAAAGCCGCCGAGCAAACGCAGCGCGACCAGGCCGCCGGACAGGACGACATGTTTGGTGCCGTACAGGCACCGAAGGCACAGGGCCTCGAGGTGACCGCCATGCCGGCCTGGTCCGAACTCGCCCAGTTAGGGGCGGAAAAGGAATCTCTCGGCCTCTATCTCACAGGTCATCCGGTGCGCGTTCACCGTGACGATCTCGAGCGCTTCACGCAATGCGCCCTGGGCGCGCTGGGAAAGCATGTTCCCAGGTCATCAGGCGAGGATCGCAGTCGGCGCCGCGCAGGCCAGAACATGATCCTCGCCGGTCTGATCACCACCTTGAGGCGGCGTGGCCAACGCGGTCGGTTCGTGTCACTGGAAGATGACACGGGCCGCCTGGAAGTGGCCCTGTTCGACGAAGTCTACAACCGGTATGCCGAACTGCTGCTCAAAGACGAAATCATCATTGTCGAGGGCAAAGTCTCCATCGATGATTTCTCAGGGGGTTATCGCATGACGGCGAACCACGTGATGTCACTGGCCGAGGCCAAGGCGCACTATGCGCGAGGGGTGCGCATCACCGTCCAGGGACCCAGCGAGCGCTTGTGCGACCAGCTCGAATCGACGTTTGCGCCCTATCGGCGCGGCGCGGCGCGCGTGGTCGTGGACTATCGAAACGCCAGGGCACGTGCCCGGCTCGAGTTAGGCGACGAGTGGTCCATCAAGGCCTGCGAGGAACTGGTGGCCGCGCTCAGTGAGCTCGAGGATGTCAAGGACGCACGCCTGCTGTACTGAATGGGCCTGTTCAGGTCCGGTTGCGCTGGTAACGCCGATACAGAATGCCAATCCGTCGCACATATTCGCGCGTCTCGGGAAATGGCGGTATGCCCCCATGGCGCCGGACGGCACCCGGGCCGGCATTGTAAGCGGCTGCCGCGAGTTCAAAATCACCCTGGAATTCATCCAGCATCTGCGCGAGGTACGCTGCCCCACCGGTGATGTTCTGCTCCGGGTTGAATGCATTGCCGATATCGAGCTCTGCCTGGGTCTCGGGCATCAGTTGCATCAGGCCACGCGCGCCGCGCGGGGAAACAGCGTCCACCTTGAAGGCGGATTCTGCATGGATGATTGCCCGGATCAGTGATTCGTCCACCCGGTGCGCACTGGCCGCGTTGCGAATTTCTCTGGCAAACGCCCGCGTATCGAGAGGCACGGCTTCCCAATCGATCTTTCCGCAGCTCGGGTCAGAGGCGTAGCACGGGAAATCCAGCGTCGCCACGCCGCGCACGTCGTCTGGCCGCACGTTGGTGAAGTGTGTGATTCCATCGGCGTCCGTCCACGTGTAGACCCGATCCGCAAGTGCTGGCGCAGTGATTCCCAGCAGCACCGAGGCGAGCCATACCGGCGGCGCTGATGCCTTGCCCAGCCACGTCCCTGCTCTCTGGTCCTTATGCAATGCCATTTCTCGATTATAATCCCAAATCACTGATAGTTATACCATTGTCTCCCAGATGACAAAACCCGCCGTGGTTTTTCTCAAGGTAACGTTGATGGTATTCCTCGGCCGGCCAGAACCGGGCGGCCGCTTCGACCTGGGTCACCACGGGATCGCCAAACCGGCCACTCTCACGCAGTGACTCAAGAGCGCGCTTTGCCTGGACGGACTGCGCCTCATCATGGGTAAAAATAGCGGAGCGGTACTGGCTGCCAATGTCCGGGCCCTGCCGGTTAAGCGTGGTCGGGTCATGAAGACTGAAAAACAGCGCCAGCAGTTCGCCATAACTGACCTGCGCCGGGTCATAATGAAGCTGGGCGACCTCGGCATGGCCGGTGCGCCCGGTGCACACGTCGCGATAACCCGGGTCGTCAAGGCTGCCGCCCATATAACCCACCACCACCTTAACGACGCCCGGCTGCTGACGAAAGCGCTGTTCCACACCCCAAAAGCAACCCGCACCAAATGTTGCTACTGCTTCGCTCATATCACTGTTTCCTCAGGCTTTTCGCTGCCGGATCATGCCTTCCTGCGCCGTGCTGGCTACCAGCTCACCACGGTGATTGTAAATGAGGCCGCGCGCCAGGCCACGCGCACCGCTGCTGCTGGGGCTGTCGCAATCGTAGAGTAACCAATCGGTCACCTTGACGTCCCTGTGAAACCACATGGCGTGATCGAGACTGGCCATGATCAGCCGGCCGTCCACGAATGACAGGCCATGGGGCAAGGTGGCCGTGCCGATCAGGTGAAAATCGGACGCATATGCCAGGAGGGCACGATGCAGTCCCTGGTCGGGTGCGACCTCACCACGCAATCGGAACCACAACTGCCGATAAGGCGGTCGCGGCATGGGTTCAAATGGGTCCCAGGACTGTACCGGGCGGAACTCGAAGGGGCCGAAACGCGAAAACCAGCGCCTGAGTTTCTGGGGGACCTGTTCGAGGCTCTCCGACTGCAGGGCAGGTGTCAGCGTTACCTCGTCGGGTTGAACGACATCCGGCATTCCAAACTGATGCTCAAAACCGTCCTGGTCCAGCTGGAATGATGCCGCCAGGGTAAAAATAGGACGCCCATGCTGGATGGCCACGACACGCCGGGAAGTGAAACTGCGCCCGTCGCGGTTACGGTCCACGTCGTACACGATGGGCGCCTCCGGATCACCCGCACGCAAAAAATAGGCATGTAGCGAATGGATCATGCGATCCTCGACGGTCGACCGGGCCGCAAGGACGGCCTGCGCAAGCACCTGTCCGCCGAATACCCGCGGGGTCCCGATGTCGCGACTGATGCCCCGAAAAAGGTTCACTTCCAGCGGCTCCAGCTCCATCAGCGCCAGGAGCTGTTCTATAGAGTCGTGTTGTTCTGTCATCGCCGCTCTGCCCAGGTGATTTCGCTAAACTTGCCCCTCTGATTCATGGGGGCTGCATATTGAACCTCAAGTGTAGCCCAGCCTTGATGAATAGGGTGGCTCCATTTGACCTGGGTCCTTATGCTGGCCCGCGCCTCGCGATAAACTGATACTCCATGAGAACGCACGAAAGCCCAACCCGCAGTTTCCTCTGGCACGATTACGAAACCTTTGGCACGGACGCCGGTGCAGACCGCATCGCCCAATTTGCCGGGATTCGCACCGACCCATCCTGGGAAAAACATTCCGCAGCCGTGGAGCTGTTTTGTGCCCCGGCGCGCGACATGCTGCCCCATCCCAGGGCCTGCCTGATTACTGGCATCACGCCTCAACAGGCCGAGGCACGTGGCGTGTGCGAGGCGGAATTCGCCCGTCAGCTGCATGAAGAAATGAGCGAGCCGGGCACCTGCATTGTGGGATACAACAATTTACAGTTTGACGATGAATTCAGCCGGCATCTTTATTACCGGAACTTCTACGATCCCTATACCCACGAATATGCCCACGGCAATTCACGGTTCGATCTCATCAACCTGGTGCGCATGTGTTTTGCGTTAAGACCCGAGGGAATTGAATGGCCAGTGCACGACAGTGGCATACCCAGTTTCAGGCTGGAAGACCTGACCGCGGCCAATCGCATTGACCATGAGGGCGCGCACGATGCCCTCGCCGATGTGCGCGCCACGATTAACCTGGCGCGCCTGCTCAGAAGGCGCCAGCCCCGACTTGTGGACTGGGCGCTGAGGATGCGCAGCAAGGCGAACGCCAACCGTCTCCTCGATACGACACACCCCTCTCCCGTGGTCTACACCAGCTCGAGGGTTGCGGCAAAACGCGGCTGCACCAGCCTGTTTCTGCCCCTGCTCGCTCATCCCAATAACCGGAACGCGGTGATCGCCTTCGATCTGATGGCTGATCCCGGGGCTTTATTGAAGCTCGAACCCGAGGCGATACGCGAGCGCGTTTTCGTTGCGGGCGAGGACATGCCCGAAGGTGTTGAGCGAATCCCCCTGCAGGAAATTCGCGTTAATCAGGTGCCTATGCTGGCGCCGGTCAAGACCCTCAGGAATGTCGACCTCGCGCGCATCGGGCTGGAGCCCGAGCTTTGCGAATCTCATGCCCAGCGCATCATTGAACAGCACGAACAAGTCCGTGCCAAGCTGTTTGCACTGTACGGCGAACCTTATGGCACAAGAAGCGATGATCCCGATTTGCAGCTCTACGGCGGCGGGTTCTTCTCGGAGCACGACAAACATCTGCTCGAACAAGTGCGTGCAACTGATGCCGAAAAGCTGGCCGCGATGAGCTGTCCTTTCGAAGACCCTCGCCTGCCAGTCATGCTGTTCCGTTACCGCGCCCGGAATTTTCCGGGGACCTTGTCGGAAGCGGAACAGGAACGCTGGGAAGCCGAGCGTCTCCAGCGGCTGCTGGCTCCCGAGAGCAGCAAAATTCTCGGTTTACAGGCATTCCGCAATGAGATTGCCGGGGAGCGCGCGAACCTTGCCGATGATGCGAAGGCCCTGAAGATTCTCAGGGAACTTGAGAACTGGGCAGACTCCCTGGGTCTTCCCGAAAAGGGAAACACCGAGTGAGTACAGCACACCCACCCCGTACGCTGAGAGACCCCGGTGAATGCATTAACTTCTGCCTGCAAAAGCTCGGCCGGCATATCGTGGTGGGTGCGCCACTCGGGCTGGGCAAACCCAACCATCTTCTGAACGAATTTTACGCGCGCGCCCGCGCGGAACCGGACCTCCAACTGCACATATTCACCGCGCTGTCACTGGACCCACCCTGGCCGGGAGAGGGTCTGCAAAGACGTTTTCTTGAGCCCTTCCTGGAACGTCATTTCGGCGACTACCCGCGGCTGAACTATCTCGTCGACCTGAGGCGGGATTCCGTCCCGGACAACGTGACGATCAGCGAGTTCTATTTTCGCTCGGGCGCGTGGCTGGGTAACACGCACATGCAGCGCCATTACGTGTCCAGCAATTACACGCACGTGGCCCGCGACATGCAGGCCCGTAACGTCAATGTGCTGGTCCAGATGGTCGGCATCCACCCTGAACGGCCCGGTTATTTCAGCCTGAGCTGCAACCCCGACGTCACGCTCGAACTGGCAGAGCGAATGACCGGCCGACCCCTTGTTCGAATTGCCCAGGTCAACCCGGAGCTGCCCTACATGGAGGGTGACGCGGAAGTGCCGGAGTCTTTTTTTGACCTGGTCCTGAAAGATTGCCCGCAACCGTTGTTCGGCGTTCCGAGGATGCCCGTCAGCGATGCAGACTTCATGATCGGCTTATACGCGAGCACACTGATCCGTGATCACGGCACCCTGCAGCTGGGTATTGGCTCGCTCGGCGATGCCGTGGCCTTCCTGGCGGGCCTCAGGCAAACCGACAACGAGCAATACCTCGAGCTGTTCAGGGCCGCTGAAGGCGAGACCCGTATCCCCCATGACACGCTCGCACAGTGGGGCGGCCTGGGGCCGTTCGACAAGGGTCTGTACGCCGCCAGTGAAATGTTTATGGATGGCTTTGTGCACCTTTACGATGTCGGCATCCTGAAACGCAAGGTCTACGACCATGTTGGTCTGCAAAAGCAGCTCAATGACGGCACAATCGAGGAGAGACTGAAGGCTGACAGCATCGAGCAACTTTGGAGGCACGGTACTTTACCGCGGCGACTCGACCCGGACACGCTCGATGTGTTCCTGTATTACGGCGTGCTGGCCGAGGGCAGCACTCTGGACGGCGAGGAATTCCTGCTGTGCGCCGACGGGACGAGGATCCCCAACGACTTCGACGAGCAGACACATCGGCAAGCGCTGGCCCAACACGGCCTGGGCGCCCGCCTGCGCAACGGCAGCCTGCTGCACGCGGCCTTTTTCCTGGGATCTGGCTGGATGTATCAGCGCTTGAAAGACATGGATCGTGTCGAGCGCCGGCAGTTCCAGATGACGCGTGTGGCCCGCATCAACCAGTTGTACCGCAACGAGGCGCTGGACCGTTTGCAGCGCCTGCACGCAAGGTGCATCAATACCACCATGAAAGCCACCTTGCTCGGCTCAGCGGTGTCCGATCAACTGGAAAATGGCTTGGTGGTCAGCGGCGTGGGCGGGCAATACAACTTCGTGGCCATGGCGCATGCACTGGACCAGAGCCGTTCAGTATTGATGCTCAGGAGCCACCGGTTAGGGCCTGCGGGCGAGCAATCGAACATCGTGTGGGAGTATCCCCACGAGACCATACCGCGTCATTTGCGCGATATCTTCATCACGGAATATGGTGTAGCAGACCTGAGGGGCAGCAGCGACGAGGAGACCATCCAGAGGCTGCTGTGCATCACTGACAGCCGTTGGCAGGAGCCCCTTCGGCGCAGCGCCACGCAGGCGGGAAAACTGGATCCGGGCTGGCAGATTCCTTGCGCATTCAGAAACAATTCACCTGAACGAGTGCGCGAGGCCCTGGCGCCATTTCGTGAACGCGGGCTGATCAGGGACTACCCCAATGGCAGCGACTTCACCCACACCGAACAGCATCTGGCCCGAGCGCTGGGTTACCTCAAAGAGTCCACCCGCACACGAGCCGGTAAAATCCGCCTTGTTGTCCGAGCTTTGGGTCCCGGGGGCCGGACAAGCCGGGGATTCGAGGGTGAGATTGAACGCATGAAACTGACTGATGTGAAGAATCTGAAGAATCGCCTCGAGCGCCGGATGTTAATCCTTGCTTTGCAGGCCAGCTCATCTACCCGATGACTGGCCCGGATGGCAACTATCAATCACTTACGCGAGAAATCTTCAAAGTATTTGAAGTTTTTATGCACAAGTCCCTGATTGCTGGTATGACAAAAACATGACAAGCGCCCCGGAAACCCTTTGCAGTCGTCATTCAGTGTAACTTACTGATTTTTATCGGCTAAATTATTGTGGTCATTTTTTGACCATTCCATACCCACTGACAGTACCGCTGTCGGGGCGTACCCTTGCCCACAGGGTTATCCACAGCTTTTGTGGATAACCGTGATCATGCGACTTCGAGTGCCAACTGCGGGTCGTCTGCTCGCGGAATGGCACGTGCGCGGGGCACGCCGGAGAGTCTTTCCAGTTGCCGTCGTGCCTCGGGTGAGACGAACTCAACGTGTGTCCCATCTGTGAATTGCAGCATCCAGATGCGCCCTGGCCTGTCAACGCTCTCAGCGGGAACTGCGATGACGCCCGAGATGGTTTTTCCGATCAGTTCCATGGTGTCCTCCTGGGATATTCACTAGCCTTCAGCGGTATTAAACCTGCAGGTGTTCTCAAAACATGAGAGCGAAAACCCAACCGGATTGGATGACATTGAGAAACGTCTTTTTACCCTTCGCTGCCCGGACCGATCAGGCTAAGCTTTCCCGGTCCGCACTTTGCGGCCAACAATCCTGAAGAACAAAGGGGGAATGAATCATGCACCGATTTCTGTCAATTACCATTGCTGCGCTGATCAGCATCACTGCCCTGGCCAATACCACGGTGAACATCAACTCTGCCGATGCACAAGAGCTCTCCGATGCCCTACGTGGTATTGGGCTCAGCAAGGCTCGCGCCATCGTTGAATACCGGGAGAAGCACGGTCCTTTTCAGCACGTCGACGAGTTGGTCAACGTCAAGGGGATTGGCCTATCCACAGTCGATCGCTTCAGAGATCACGTTGCATTCGAAGGTACTGAAGATCCGGGACGGGATAAACGTTGAGCCCGGTCGCGGGCCGTTAATCCCGGGGTGGAGCGACGGCCCGCCGACTTCCAAATGAATGTGCGAGCGTCGATTGATCGGTGTATTCGATTTCCGAGCCCAGGGGAACGCCATGAGCGATAACGGACACCGTTATCCCAAGCTTGTGGGCCATGCGTTGCAAGTAATACGCGGTGGCTTCGCCTTCCACCGTGGGATTGGTCGCGATGATTATTTCTCGTGGCGGCTCACCCCGCAAGCGCTGCTCCAGCTGTGGCATGCCCAATTCCTCGGGGCCGATACCATCAAGGGGAGAAAGTCGCCCCAGCAGAACGAAATAGACGCCTCGGTAGGCCGTGGCCTGCTCAAGCGCTAATACATCGACCGGAGATTCCACCACGCACAGCAGGGACCGGTCCCTACCCGCGTTTGAACATATCACGCACTGCTCATGCTCAGTGAGGTCCCTGCAAGTCTGGCAGCGCCCAATGTCCTCCATGGCACGCTCCAGCATCCTCGACAGGTGGAGCCCCGCTTCCCGTTCCCGCTCCAGCAAATGCAAGGCCATGCGCTGTGCGGACTTGGGTCCAACTCCGGGCAGACAGCGCAGGGCGTCGATCAGCTGCTCAAGCAAGGAGACGTTACTCACCGGTTGTCACCGCTTGATTGACTGGGCTCGATCAGAAGGGCAACTTGAACCCGGGCGGCAGGTTCAGCCCCTGGGTCATGCCCGACATTCTTTCCTGCATGGCTTGCGCCACGCGATTCACAGCGTCATTGACCGCTGCCGCTACCAGGTCTTCGAGCATATCGGCATCATCCATCAGCGAAGGATCGATACGCAGCCGCCGCACCGCATGTTTGCCTGTCATCACAACTTCCACCATGCCGCCCCCAGACTGACCCGTGACCTCGAGGCTCTCCAGCTCTTGTTGGGCGCGCTGCATTTCCTCCTGCATTTTCTGAGCCTGCTGCATCAGACCCGCCAAATTACCTTTCACTGAATTTCACTCCCAAGTTGTTGCACGCGCAGCACTCCGTCCCGGCCTACTGCAATGGTTGAATAGAATTCTCCACCACGCTGGCACCAAGCCGCTCCTTGAGCGATTGAACAGTTTCGTCCTGAGTGATGGCTTTCTCTGCTTCGCTCATCCGCCCGCGTTGCGTGGTTTCCTCAGCGGCAGCCACGGTATTCACTTGCTGCTTTGAAACGTTCAGCACCACTTCAATCGCGGTGCCGGCCAGTTGGCTCAGTGCCCCCTCGAGTTGCTCCACCAGACCTTTGCTGCCGTAATGGGCTGCGGTCTCTGGAACAAGAAATCGCCAGCGACCCTGTGCTTGTTCCACTAATTCCACGTTCCTGGCCAACTCGCGTGCAGGGCCTGTGAGGCCAAGCCGTTCCTGGATGCTCAACCAACCGCCTTCGAGCACGGACTCATTCCCGGCTGCGTGCTCGGGGGGCGCTTCCCGCGCATCAGCTGCCGTGGAATCGGCCCTCTGCCCGACCGCTGTCGATGATTGCGATGGCGCTGTCGACGCGGAAGCTGTGCGTTCAGCCACCGCAGGGGAATGCGATGGTGCTGCGGAAGAGGAAGCTGTGCGCTGAGCACCGACAGACGGCTGCGAAGATTTCGCTGACGCTCCGGACGAGTGGGTCGACGGTGCACTGTCAGAACCATCGACCGGTCGAAACGCCAACATTCTTAACATCGCCATCTCCAGGCCGGTGCGGGGGTCCGGCGCCAGGCCGAGATCTCGCCCCCCCTGTATGGCAATCTGGTAAAACAACTGTGCATCCTGTGGCGTGACTTTCTCCGCAAGAGAAACGATCGAATCCCAATCACTCCGTGTCTCATCCCGATAATCCGGCGCACAGTGGACCAGGCAAATCCGGTGCAAAACCTCGGCCAGCCCGGTAAGCACTGATTCCAGATCGCGGGCCTGTGCGGACAATTCCTCCACCAGTTTTAGCAGCTCGGGGGCATCGTCAGCCACAACGGACTCGATCAGCGCAACGAGATGCGCGTGATCGACGCTGCCCAGCATGTCAGCAACCTCACTGTCCACCAGCGCGCCACCCCCATAGGCGATTGCCTGGTCGAGCAGACTGAGTCCATCACGCATGCTGCCGTCCGCAGCGCGCGCAATGCGCTCCACGGCGCCAGCCTCGAACTCAAAGGACTCTGACCGCAGTATTTTTTCCAGGTAAGCGCCAATCTGGTCCGGCATGAGCCGACGCAGATTAAAGCGCAGGCAACGCGACAGAATGGTAATGGGAATTTTGTCTGCATCGGTCGTGGCAAGCACGAACTTGACGTGCGGCGGCGGCTCTTCGAGGGTCTTGAGCAGACCGTTGAAGGCGTTCCGGGAAAGCATGTGCACCTCATCAATGATGTACACTTTAAAGCGACCGCGTGACGGCGCATATTGCGCGTTCTCGATCAGGTCTCGGATATCGTCCACCCCTGTTTTGGAGGCCGCGTCGATTTCCAACATATCCACGAAACGACCTTCGTCGATATCGGCGCAGGCTCCGCACTCACCACAGGGCGTCGAGCTCATCCCTGCCTCGCAGTTCAGACTCTTCGCCAATACCCGAGCCAGGGTCGTTTTACCCACTCCGCGGGTGCCGGTCAGCAGAAAAGCATGATGGACACGGTCGTTGTCCAGCCCGTTGACCAGGGCCTGGATCACGGCCTCCTGGCCGACCACTTCCTCGAAATTTCTAGGGCGCCATTTCCTGGCAAGTACCTGGTAGCTCATGGGGTCTTGATTCGCAGCATTAGTGATCTCTTTGGAATGGCCCCACTATAGCAGATGGTGGGAGGCGACCCCCGCCCGCCGTTCCCCGGCACCCGAGTCCATTGCTGCCGCTGCTCCCTTCCGGGCCTGACGGGGTTCACAACGTATCGCTGCGGGGTGACCGACAGGGGCCACCATAGTCCGCAACGTCCAACATTGACGCCGCGGGACCGGAATTGTGCACGAAGGCCAGAGGCGGTTCAAGAATCCCGTGGCCACGCACGAAGGCCGCCGGTCTCGGAGATCTGCACACACCCGTGCAACTGCCCGAAATCACGAGTTGGCCATTCGATTACCGGTACCTTCGCATAACCCATTTCGCGCGCGATGACCGCGCCCAGAGTGAGGATCAGGTCCGCTTCCCCCAGGATAATTCCTGAAGGCCCAAGCCCTGATGCCAGCAGCTGCAGGAGCACCGAACTGCCCGAACTTGAGCCAATTGATCGCTCGAGGACAAGGATCCGTCCCGCCAACACTTCGCCACGCTGGGGATGTCCGGTCGCAATCACCCGACCACTGCCGGGATCGATACCGCCCCAGAAGCTGACCGGCTCTGCCAGTCTCAACACCTGGCCGCAGGCCTTTCCAGGAACCAACACCCGGCCCCTCAAGACGATCGCCCCCAGGTGACGTCATCGCGCAAAACGCGCCCCTTCACCGCGCTTTCAATGCACTCTGCGAGGCTGCCGAACACCACCTGGTGCCCGACCAGTGATTCGCTGTAATGCGCGAACTTACCCGAATTGGTCATCAACACACCCTGTTGGCTCGGAAGGACGGCCGTCACCACCACGCAGGTATCGGCGAGGATCACGACACCGGCCGCCTGCAGCGCGTCCAATTCGCCACGCGCTTCCAGCTCCTCGACAACATGCCGGCCGGTGCATGCATACACCGGCACGGCGAGCGAGCGCCCTGCCAGCAAGTTCTGCAATTGCCCGAATTCATCCAGTGAAAAATGCGGACTGCCCACCGCGACGACATCAAGCTGGTCCCCTCGCGCAGTGGTCATCCGGTCACGCTCTTCGCGCAGCGCGTCGAGCGAAGGCGTCATTTCACGGAACGGACCGGGAGCGAGGATCGCTTCGAGGGTCGGCGCCTCCGGAGTAACGCCCACGACGTGAAACAATCCCACCGACCCGCTGGAGGCCGCGGCAGCGCCAAGGGCTTTGAGCCGATCCTCAGAAATTGGGGCAGGCAAGCCGTCCAATACCGCCACTTCGTTCCCGGTATTGCGCCCCAACCAGGCACCCAGAACGGGATAGAAGGTCTCCTCCTTTTTCAGCTCCGCCGGTAATGCTGAGAGATGGACAACGATCGTGGCACGGCGGTTGTGCGCGAGATGCAGGCCGGAATAAGGGGCGTAGCCGGTCAAAGCACAACAAATGTCCATGAAGTCGCCGTAACGGTTGGTGCGCGCCCCCAGCACCGAATTGGCAAACACCACCGCGTTACTCTCCGCCCACGCCACCTGGCTTCCGGGCAACGGGCGAAAGCCCGCCTGGTACGGGGCACAGGTCCACGTGGGCAGGCAACCCATGGCCACGTAGGCATTCATCAAGCGAACCGCGAGCTCCCGATCCTGTTCCTCCAGCCGGATATTTGCGGGATTGCGCAGATCCATGGCACCCACATTCAGCGAAGTCGGTATCCGCACCCGAGCACCGAGGGCCACCAGTTTCTCCGCGAAGGCGACACCACTTGCTCCATGCAGCAGGCAACCGTCCACGTGAGCGGATTCGACCTCGATCAGTCGGGTCGCGTTCTCAGCCTTGGCCATCGCCTGAATGACGCGCATGGCCAAGGCTGCAGCCTCCCCGGCGCGACCGTCGAGCATATCGCGCTGTTGCCTGTTCAACTGCATGGACCTATTGTCATTGCCGCGCGCCACAACGACAAGCGCCCATTGCCTCTTGCCCCTGACAAGGGCAGCTGAGACACTTCACTCATGGAAATTAACGCATTCACCCAAATGCTTGGCCGCGAGAGAGCAAGCGCGATCCTGCGCACCGATCAACAGGATGCAGCAGCCCTGGCGATGGAAGCCGCCATTCGAGGCGGATTCAAAGTCATCGAATTCACCCTGACCATACCTGGCGTTTACGAACTCATCGAGGACTTTGCTCACCGGCCGGACGTCGTGGTGGGTGCAGGGACCGTGCTGGACACGCAACAGGCTGAGCGTGCCGGAACGGCGGGCGCAGCCTACCTGGTCTCACCCGTGTTCGACGGGGAGGTCATCGAAGCGGGCAAGCGCATGGGTGTGGCCACCATGCCCGGTACTCACACCGCCACGGAAATGTTGGCGGCACACCGTGCCGGCGCAACCTTCTGCAAGCTGTTTCCGGCACCGGGCGGCGGGCCGACCTACGTACAGGCGATGCTCGGCCCGATGCCCTTTTTGAAGATTGTTCCGACCCATGGCGTCGACCATCACAATGCCGCTGAGTGGATTAGCGCCGGGGCCTTCGCCGTTGGTTTTGTCGCCACGCTGTTCGAGCCCGCATGGCTGGCCACAGCGCAATGGGAGGCCGTGGAGGCACGCGCCCGGGACTGCCTGGTTGCCGCTCAATCCTCAACGTAGTCGAAGTGCCCGGTGAAATGCCTGAGGGCACGGGGTTGGCGCGTGAACTTCATGCCGCGCAAGGCATCGCGTTGGGCAAACACCTCCGTCACCACTTCGACGACATAATCCATTTGGCTTTGCGTGTAGGTTCGCCTGGGAATCGCCAGTCGAACCAGGTCCAGGTGGGCTGCCGCCTCCGTGCCGTCAGGGCGCATGCCAAACATGGCCGTTCCGATTTCGCAGCCCCGAACGCCACCGTGCACGTATAACTCCACCGCGAGCGATTGGCCCGGATACTGCAAGGGAGGAATGTGCGGGGCAAACCTTCGGGCGTCGATGTACACCGCGTGGCCGCCGGCCGGACGCATGGTCGGGACCCCGGCACGGGAGAGATGATCCGCCACGTAAGAGGTCGAGGCAATCCGGTAACGCAGGTAATCCTCCTCGACGACCTCCTCCAGGCCAATGGCAATAGCTTCCAGATCGCGGCCCGACAACCCCCCGTAGGTTGCAAACCCCTCGGTCAGTATCAGGCGATTGCGGCATTCGACTGCCCAGTCTTCATTATTCATGGCCAGCCAGCCACCCATGTTGACCAGGGCGTCTTTTTTCGCACTCATGGTGCAGCCGTCCGCGTAGGAGAACATTTCCTGGACGATTTCCACCACCGAAACGTCCTCGTAACCCGCCTCGCGAGTCTTGATGAACCAGGCATTTTCAGCAAATCGGCAGGCATCGATAAACAGCGGTATGCCATGGCGATCACATACCTCGCGAGTCTGCCGGATATTTTCCATGGAAACAGGCTGCCCACCACCGGAATTATTGGTCACCGTGATCATGCACAGGGGCACCCTGTCCGCGCCTTTCTCGCGGATGAAGCGATCGAGGGCCTCGATGTCCATGTTGCCTTTGAAGGGATGCTCGGACTCCGGGTCCCTCCCCTCCTCTATGACGAGATCGACTGCGGCCGCACCCTGCGCCTCGACGTTGGCCCGCGTGGTGTCGAAATGCGTGTTGTTCGGAATTTCCTGGCCCGGGCCCAGAACCACGGTAAACAGGATATTTTCCGCAGCCCGGCCCTGGTGGGTCGGCACCAGATACTTGAATGGCATCAGTCGCTTGACGGCCTGCTCGAAGCGGAAATAGGAAGGGCTGCCTGCATAGGCCTCATTACCTTCCATCACGCCGCCCCACTGCCGTGCACTCATCGCGGAGGTCCCTGAGTCGGTCAGCAGGTCGATCAGAACGTCCTCGGCATGCAAATGGAACAGGTTGTAATGCGCCGCTTTGACAAAATCCTCGCGATCGGCGCGAGTCGTCATCCTGATCGGCTCGACGGATTTTATCCGGAACGGTTCAATGATGGTTTTCATGCTGATACGCTCTCCTTGAATTGACGCCGATACGCGTGCAGCAAAGGCTCGGTGTACCCATTCGGCTGGTCCTCGCCCTTAAGCGCGAGGT
>CAXQNK010000028.1:0-8681 GCA_964225175.1 Candidatus Nitrosopumilus sp.
CATAAGCACGATGTGGCACATCGAGACCCACCAGGATCCGGGCAGTACCACGTTCTGCAAGCGCCGGCTCCAATCGTTGCAGTATGCGGCTCAATTGAGCGCTGGACTGTTGAATTTCCTGGTAGGACACGGCTGCTGGCGCATCCTCAGCGATGGAGGATGTACTTGCCGGACTTTCCACGAAAATCAATGAAGCAGGAGAGACCAGAACCTTGGGTGAATTGGAGACCGTTACCGGGTTGTCGGTCGAATTGATATTGTTGCTGTTATCGGTATCTTGTAATGATGTGATTGCGCCTATCCACCAATCTCCGACGTGGAAACTGCCGAGATTCACGCCTTGTTCATATTGCGCCCCCGAATCGAGTGCATCACGGTCTGGCAGGGTACCGATGTAAACATCACTTTCATTCACTATTGAGTCTGCGGATCTATAAAAATCCAAGTTATACGGTAAAGTGGTTTCCGTTCCGACATTCTCTACAACCAAGTCAATTACAATGCCTTCCGAAGAGCTGAAGGGACCTGAAGGCACACTGACAGACTGCACAGAGAGATCACCTGGCGAAAGATCATCCGAACGGGTAATCAGTACGTCATCCACCAAAACGCCCGCATTCGCCTGCGCCGACTCATCACTCAGGAATATGAATGCTACACAAACTGAATCATCACCCAGTAGTGCGTCGAGCGGCAAATCAAACGCTGTCCAGGCCCCTGCTCCTTCAAACGGATAACCTTGCCAACCCGTATTGCAGTCAGCTGAATACGCCGCGTAGACTGTGTCACCCAGGCCCAAGTCACGTTTTAAACTGCCCTTGAAAGACGCACTTGAAAGGTCAGGGTCGCTGAGGTCAAAGGGTCCGTAGTAGAGAAAACTTTGCATGTTGTTCGGGTAACTTGCCCCGGGCACGCCTGCGCAACCAGCGCCGCCACCCACGGGCGAGACCGAGTATGATCCGATATTAGCGTCTACCGTCGTCGGCGCCCATTGGCAGTTCTGTGACGTGTTGCTGATCCAGCCTGGGGGCAAACTGGCTCCCTCGAAACTCCCTTCCCAGATCAGATATTCCAATTGAATGCCATCATCGCCCAGTGCGTCTGCCGGCCCGGGGGGTTGCACACTGATCAATTCGACACCGACGGGCAACGAGACCGTTTCTGGCTTCGCAGATAGGGCCGCGTCAATGTCAATCTTGTCCGCCAGGTACAACTGGGCGTTCAATGGCCCGCTGCCAAGCAGCAGACCAAGGAATACAGCGAAACGAACTTGATTCATGATATTAAATTTAAATTTGAGTTCACGTAATGGCGTGTGGATTCAGTGAAAAAATGCGCAGCTTCACGCCAAAGATTTAACTGAATCAGCGTTAGGTTGCATCGGGATCATCCAGCTGAAATTGAGCAATCAACTTCTCGACCCTTGCCCAGACATCAGGCGTAAAATCGACGGCGCTCATGCTGGTGATGATATTGAGCAAAGTGTCGCGTTCGTTCTTGTCAAGCACCCCGTCCTCAAGGCCTAGGGCAAGAATTCGATCTAGCTCCTCCAGGTCCAATCGCCCGCCTGACTTGAAGCTCTCCATGCCGAGCCTCAACATCTCATTGAATTTGCTGGATTCAGCCACAGGAGATTCCCCCCAACCCCGATTTCGGCCGTTTATCGTAACAGAAATCGGCCCCGCCGCTAACCGTGTGGATCAACTCAAAACAGACCGGCATCCACCCCTGCAGCCAGTGTCATGCCCAATTCCGCAACGCTGTGCTCAAATGCCTCGCAATATTCTCCACGCAGGATCAATGGATCGCTGATATAGCGCCAACGCAAACCTGAAATGATGCGTGCGATGCTGTCTTGTGTGCCGCGACCGTCCTGCCCGGCGCGAATGTACAAGGCAAAGGGCAGGCCCTGTCGGGATTCGATGCATGGATAGTAAATGCGCTCGAAGAAATCCTTGACCAGCCCAGCCATGTAGCCGAAGTTCTCCGTGGTACCCAGTAAAATGCCGTCGCACCACTCCACATCTTCAGCTACGGCCGAGAGCGGATCGAGCGAACGCATTTCAAGCGTATCGAGTGACAGGGAATCAATGCCTTCCAGAACGCTTTCACGCAGCCGCCGAGTATTCTCCGACGGACAGTGGCTGACAAACAACAAACGGCTCATGAGCGAATGTCGAATCGTTCCCTGAGAAAGTGTGCAATCCCATCCTCGTCATGGTGTCCGATCACCGCCGTGGCCGCGTTCCGAATATGTTCAGCGGCATTGTCCGGAGCGTAACTTTCATCAGCCTGCTCAAACATGCTGAGATCGTTATCGCTGTCACCAAAACAGATCACGCGACTCACTTCAAGTTGCGTTCGCAGGATATCCACAGCCCCGCCCTTGCTCGCGTCACAATGGTGTATATCGATCCATTGCCATTCATCCCCGTCCCAGGCCTGGCCGCTGTAAGCGACGAGAAAAGGTTCGTCATCGATGAAGCGACGCACGCGCTCGACGGACTCCGGCACGCCCAGCGCGCTGATATTGGTGATTTCAACGTAAGGCGGCAACTGCGCCGCTGGATGCACCTCGAGCTGTTCGCGCCCTGAGAAATGAACCGACAACTTGCGCTCGATCTCGCTCTGAAGCGGCGTGTGATACACCGCATGTTTCTTTTGACCATCCAGGGTAAAAATAAAAGCAGCCAATCCCTCATGCATGATGGCCGTCAAAACGTGCTCGACCTCATCGACGGCCAAGTAATTTTGATGGAGGATTTCCTCGGTGGCCGGATCCCAGATCATCACGCCGTTCTTGAAGACATGCGGCAGGCTGAATCCGTGGCCGGACAACAGGTCGCGAGAGGCGTGCAAGGTTCTTCCGGTCGCCACAGTGTAGGCAATTCCGCGATGAGACAGGGCCGCGAGCGTATCTCGGGTGAATTGTGAAATTTCACCGTTGCTGTCAAGCAGCGTGCCGTCGAGGTCGAAAACGATCAATTCCATGAAACTCAATGACCAGATTATTGTGAATGGCCGGGATGAGGGTGAATTATAAACCAAGCGAAAAACCGGCTGGGACTCACCGAGGGCCTTCAGGTAAAAAAGAAAGATCGCACTTTGGACCCTACCACTCTGGTACATGTGGTATCCCGAAGCCAGCCGAAAAATAATACCGGCGCATGACTTATGACATATGTGGCAATATACAGGCTCGTGCTAACGTTCGTATTAAATGGGCGAAGGAGTCATTTAATGAACGCAGCAAAAAAATGAACACTACTCGGCTGTAGCGAAAAATACGGGTTGATCGTAGATTTGAGATTACGGTGTTCCGATTACGCCGAAGCGGGATTTCCTCGCATGACGTGGTTCATCGATGCACCATCACCGACAATGAGTTAGACCGATCAGCATGGACCTTTAGCGGCGCGCTTTCTTGAATTCTGGAGATCATCGCCTACTATTGTAGATATCACAGCTTGTAAAAATGTCGCCTCGCGCGACCACAGATTGACCGACACGGAATCGTCGGGGGAAGAAAAATTAAATAGTTATGTCGTTCATCGCTGAACTCAAGCGAAGGAAGGTCTTTCGCACCTTGATCGCTTATTTCGTGCTCTGTTGGCTCATTTTGCAGATCACGGATGTCATGATTCCCATCCTTGATTTGCCGAATTGGGTCGCTAAACTCATCTTTTTGCTGTTGATGACCTGCGCGCCTATTGTCGCGCTGGCCTCATGGGCATTCGATTTGAGCGACCAGGGCATCGTCAGGGACCAGGCTGATCAACGCGTATTGCCCCGAGCACCTCAAACCTTCTCAATGATACAGGCTTCCCGTTCAAAACTCTGGACAGAGGGATCTATCGTCGTGGTGGGAATTATTTTATTCGCCATTGGCGCTTCGACGACCTTGCATTTAAACGAATCAAGGCAGATCAGCCGTGACATGGAGCGCCTTGCCGAAGGTTTCGCACTCCAGATTGAGAAATCGCTTGAGCACGAGTCAACATCCCTGGAAGTTCTTCGGGTAAAGACCGACCTTTTGCAGTCATTTGAGCCCTCTGCATTCAGGCAATACGCAGAGCGACTGATTGCCGAACACCCCAGTGTCCGCGCCGTAGAGTGGGTGCCCAGGGTGGCAGCTGCGGATATTCCCGCGTTCGAAGAGGCCATGCACAGGCACTATCTGGGTTTTCGACTCAAACAGTTCGATGAGCGGGGCCGAGAATCACCGCCGATAGCGCAGCCTTTCCACTACCCGGTCTCCTTTACCGTGCCTCAGGCAGGAAATGAGGATGCGATCGGCTACGATCTCAGTTCTCACCCGGCCAGAAATGATGCTATTCGCCGTTCGATCATCCGGGGAAGTCACCAGTTAAGCGAGATGATTACGCTCGTGCAGACTGAGCGACCCGGTCTTTTGCTTTTCAAGCCAGTCTTCCAGGATTCCCTCTACCCTGTAAGCGAGAGAGCACGGGAGGAAAAACTGATTGGACTCGTTCTCTGCGTGATCGATGTTGACACGCTGATCAAGGAGATCATCTCTCTGAATCCCGGCATTACGGCTTTCGAGGGCCAGGCCACCCTGGTTGATCAGACCAAAACAGGTGCATCGATAGAGGCCACATTCAGCAATGCGCAACCCGAGGAGTATGCCCCCACGTATACGGCTATGGCACCGTGGGGCGAGGACTTCGGAGTGTCTTTCCTCATTCAGATTACGCCGAGCCGCGCCATGGTCCGGGAGGCGTATTCAACATTGCATTGGTGGATCGGTGGGTCGGGACTGCTTCTATCCATTATGGTCGGCCTTGTTTTCCGGTCTCTTTACCAACATCGCGTCACGGTCACGCCGCCCGGTTTGAGCCTCGAAGCAAAAGGTCCTGAGAGCGGAAAACTTGCGCGAGAACTCTGGCGTAAGCACGAGGCCTGAATTTTAATCCCAAGCCGCCTGGGGTCCCCGCAGCCTGTCCGCTCAATAGCCACGAAATCCAGCCCGCTCACCTCGGCCTTCTTTTCCAGGCTTGCTGTGACAGCAACACGGCGTCAGATGATGGCTATCATGAACGCTTCCTGGCCTTCGACAATCTCCCAATGGCAAGCGCCGAGGTCAATCCAACGGCACAGATGACGGCAATCACTATGAAAAAGGCCCGGTAGCCCGAAGCTCCCGGATAGCGATCGATCAACATGCCACCCAGCAGCGGCATGAATATATCGGGGGTGAATCCAATGACGGAAACGATGCCCCCGGCGGTACCCGTGACGGCCATGGGAATCCCACCCTCTTCCAGAAGGGCAAAATAGATTCCCCTCAGCGCGAAGACTGCGAGAGAGGCGAGGGCCACGTTGGCCAGCATCAGTGGAATCAGCGCGGCGCGACCAGGCAAAAACGCAAAGGTTGCGAAACTCGCCATGAGAACCAGGAACAAGACGGCCACCGAACGCGCAATACCCAGGCGATCTGAAGCAAATCCGGCCACCAGCGCAGCCGCTGGTTTGCACCACATCTTGGCCACGCTGATCACGGCTGCAATGGTCACGCTCAAACCAAAAATATCGCTCGAGTAGGACGTAAACCGGAACGTGCCCCAGTAAGCACAATAGGCCGAAAGCACAACGATAGCGATCAACCAGACCACCGGCATGCGCAGAACCTGCAAGACATCATCCAATCCAATCGGCGCACGCTCATCGACCGGCCTGCGAGTGCCTGCCCGCTCATCAATGACGAACCAGGCCGCGACTCCCAAGGCAACGGTCAGCCCGGAAATGGTCGTAATGACCGATGACAGGGCAAAATCCCCAGATCCGAGAACACTGAAAATGGCCAACACGCCCATCGAGCCCAGAACCTCGGCGAGCCCCCGCCCCGACTCCAGAATTCCGAACGCCCGCCCCTGCTCATCATGGGGCGCCCAGTCACGGGTCACCCGGATCATTGCCCCCCAGAACAGGAAGGTCACGCTGACCCCCCAGTAAGCATGAATGGCCAGGCAAACGAGGTAAGACGGAAAACTGGCGAAATAAAAACCCAGCATCCCCGTGCTGATCAGCGAAAGCGTCAGTAGACCTCTCGGCGATATGCGGTCAGCCAGCCAACCCCCGGGCAGGTAAGACAGCATGGCAGTCACACCGAAAGCCGACATCAGCCCACCCACCTCGGTGTTGTCGATCCCGAGCGCAAAAGTTAGAGGCTTGTAGTAGACCTCCTGCAAAAACGGCAGCAGGAAAATGACGCCTCCCGCTGCGCTCACCACGGTCATGACCAGCCAGTCATGCAGGCTGCGCCGGATCATGAACCCATGAAAACCGAACGCACGCCGGCACCTATGAAATTACACAGCAGCCGCTCAGCATTGAGCAAGGTCATATCGCGCACATCATGTGCCGGGGCAATTTCCACCAGGTCCATGCCAATGACGCGACCCTTGGCCCACAAGCCATGCACCAGGCCTCGAAGCTGTAACCAATCCAATCCACCTGGTGTGGGCGCAAGCACCGCGGGCATCAGCGAAGGGTCGACGCCATCGGCGTCAATCGACAGGTAATAAGGGCCACCATCGGGTATCTGCTCCAGGGCGGCCTGCACGCCCTGCTCATGCAGCGCATAAGCGTCGATGACCCTGCTACCCCATTGTGCAGCGTCCCGAATCTCCGAATCCCGGGCAGAACCAATGCCGCGCATGCCAATCTGGATGATATCGCGAATCCACGGCAACTCAGAGGCCCGCCGGATCGGGCTGGAATAACCTTCGCTCTCACCCCCAATCGAGTCCCGCCAATCAAGATGCGCGTCCACATGGACCAGAGTCACCGGTTTGTCGAGAACCTCGAGGGCCCGCACAATGGGTATCGTGACGCCATGATCGCCACCCAACGCAATCAAAACACTGCCGGCGGCCAGGATCAGGCGCGCCGCCTGCTCTGCCCTTTGGTAATGAATTTCCGGCGCCCCCGGGACAGCGGTGACATTACCGCAATCAACGATGCGAATATCCTTGCCATCCAGGAGCGCGCCCCCCAGGTCGAAATCGTGATGTGCCCGGGTATATCGGATGTCTTCGGCATTGCTCACTTTGCGGAGCGCATCCGGTGCCTTGCTCTGCTCATTGGGCCAATCATGCTCTGGATAGGGCATACCAAAGGGGATGCCAAGCACAGCAAAGTGAGCGTCAAGGGTCTCGAGTCGGGTTTCGATCGGGAATTCAAGAAAACTGCGTTCGCCCTGGCAAGGCAATCGGGTAAGGTCTTCGGTCCTGTCCATTTCCATCAGCGACATCCCTTGGCTGGTCATGTCCGCGGCGCAGAAGATTTCATCAGGATTACGCCAGCCCAACTCAGTATAGGCCAGCTGGCACCGTAAGCCGAAACCGATTCAAAAAGCCGCCGCGCGATGGTCTGTCCGCGTGCTAGAACACCCCACGGGCACAGGGTTTTGAATTCAGCTATGCTTGCGGATATCCATGCTTTAGGGTCCCCACGAACCCCGGAAACTCACCAGGATGCATCTCGAGCAAGCACAGGGCTGGACCCTCACCCTTCCGACAATCTGTGGTTCGGGTCTTTTCGCGGAGCGCGACAAGCATTGTCTGGAGGCCGTCATTGGGCACCACCTGCTCGTCACCGACCGGGGTAGCCATGGCCTGCCTTTTATCGATCACACGCTCAATATCCGGTCGAATAACGGGCTTGAACCCACGCTGATTTCTGGTATTTCAGCCAATCCACGTGGCGACGAAATCGGCCTTTCCGCCACGGCTCCGGATATCCTGGCAAACACAGCCCTTCGCGATGCGGCGGCGCCAAGCAACCCCTCGAGCGCAAGCCGGGAAGAAATCCGCTCCTTTATTGAATTCGCTCTCGGGCGCAGACACTGAACCGACGTGGCGCGGCGGACAATCCAGGCCCAACATGTGTACAGATCACCCGAGCGCCGGTGTGAATCATGAGCGCATTTTTCCTCGGCATCGTGGTGAGCATTGTCATTTACCTGGGCGTGGGCTGGTATGCCGGGCGCAAGGTGAAACACCTCGACGATTATTACATCGCCGGACGCAATGCGCCGACCCTGCTGATCATCGGCACATTGGTTGCGAGCTTTCTGAGCACCAACGCGTTTATCGGCGAGGCGGGGATGTCCTACAGCGGCCACGGGCCCCTGATCGTCATCATGACCACGCTCAATGCCACCGGCTACATCGTCGGCGCTCTGTTTTTCGGACGCTACCTGCGGCGCAGCCGTGCACTGACCGTACCGGAATTTTTCTACGCACGCTACCAAAGTCATCGGCTGCAGGCCTTTGCCGGATTGACCATTGTATTCGGCCTGAGTTGCTACCTGCTCGCAGTCACCTGGGGCGTGTCTCTCATTATCCGCCAGGTGACCGGACTCTCAGGCGCCAAGACGATCTTCATTGCCTGGTTTGGCTATACCCTGTTCACCCTCTACTCGGGCTCAAGGGGGGTGATCCTGACCGATACCCTCATGTTCCTGCTGTTTACGGCCGTCGCCCTCCTCGCCCTGTACTTTGTCATTGACGCGAGTGGTGGTTGGCGAGCCAGCGTCGAGCAACTGGCCGTTTTCGAGGCCAAGCCCGACCTGATTTCCTGGCATGGCGTCATTGGTCCGGACTACAGTTGGAAAACTCCCAGCGAGGCCCTGGCGTGGGCGCTCATCCTTGGGTTTG
>CAXQNK010000029.1:0-58598 GCA_964225175.1 Candidatus Nitrosopumilus sp.
GGTCCAGGTCGTGCTCAAACCATCCCCGGAAAATTTCCAGGAACTGTACCTTGCGTCGCTTCGTGAGGTCGGGATTGATCCCGAGATACACGATATTCGTTTTGTAGAGGACAATTGGGAGTCGCCCACTCTTGGCGCCTGGGGGCTTGGCTGGGAGGTCTGGCTCAACGGTATGGAAGTGACCCAATTTACCTATTTCCAACAGGTGGGGGGGCTCGAGTGCAAGCCCGTCATGGGGGAGATCACTTATGGCGCCGAGCGGCTGGCCATGTATCTCCAGGGCGTTGACAGCGTCTTTGACCTGGTATGGTCCGACCGGGGGGGCCAGGTTGTTACCTACGGGGATGTGTATCACCAAAATGAAGTGGAGCAGTCGAAATATAATTTCGAGCTGGCAGATATCGACGCCTTGTTTGGCTGGTTCGAGACCTGTGAACAACAAGCGCGCCGACTTGTCGATGCTGCCCTGCCCCTGCCCGCTTATGAGCAGGTGCTCAAGGCATCCCATACCTTCAATCTCCTCGACGCACGGCGCGCCATATCCGTTACGGAGCGCCAGCGATATATTCTGAGAGTTCGAGACCTCGCCCGACAGGTGGCCGAGGCCTATTACGCGAGCCGCGAAGCGCTTGGTTTTCCCGGGCTGGGAGCTTCGGCCGATGAGTGACTCACGATCAGCGACGCTCCTGGTTGAGCTGGGTTGTGAAGAATTACCACCCAAAACACTCGATCGCCTGGCCAGAGGATTTTTCAATAGCGTATGTGAGCAGCTGGAAAAAAACGGCATCGAGTTCGATCGCTCAGGCAGCCGGGCGCTCGCCAGCCCCAGGCGCTTGGCTTTTTCAATCGGCTCGGTCAAGGGACGACAACCTGACCGTAAGTTACAAAGAAGAGGACCGGCAGTCGCAGCTGCTTTCGATGAGCAGGGCAATCCTACACCGGCAGCCCTCGGTTTTGCCCGGTCTGTAGGCGTCGAGGTCTCTGAGCTCGAACGATTGAGCAACGAAAAGGGTGAGTGGCTGTATTGCGAAATCCTGGACCAGGGAAAAACGCTTGAACAACTGTTGTTTCCCATCCTGGAAAACGCCCTGAGCGCCCTGCCCGTAGCCAAACCCATGCGTTGGGCTGACCATGCCTTCAGCTTCGTGCGACCGGTTCACTGGCTGGTGGTTCTTCACGGCGATGAGGTTTTGCAGGGCGAATTGATGGGACACAGAGCCGACAACCTGTCTCGGGGCCACCGCATTCACCATCCTGGCCCGATAAAGATCCCATCAGCCGACGGCTATATTGATGCGCTTCGAAAGGCTTACGTTTTGGTTGACCCGACTGAGCGTCGTCAAATCATCAGGGAATCCATAGAACAATGCATCGAAGACAAGGATCGCGACACACCCCGAATCACCCCGGCATTGCTGGACGAGGTGAATAACATCGTCGAGTGGCCCGTGGCCTTGCAGTGCGCCTTTGAAGCCGCTTTCCTCGAAGTGCCGCCCGAGGCATTGATCGCAAGCATGGAGGACCATCAAAAGTTTTTTCCGGTCCTGGATCACGAGGGCGGCCTGCAGCCACGATTTATCGTGGTAGCCAACCTTGAATCAAAACAGATCGATGCGGTCCGGGAGGGTTTTGAGCGTGTCATCAGGCCCCGCCTTGCCGATGCGCAGTTTTTCTGGAACCAGGATCGAAAACAGCCTCTGGAAGCGAGTTTATCCATTCTGGAGAATGTCGTTTTTCAGGAAAAACTCGGGTCCGTTAGCGACAAATCAGAACGTTTAGCCGAAATTAGTGGCAAAATCGCCGATTTTTTGGGTGAAGATGTTGCAAGCCTGCGGCGAGCAGCTCAACTGTCCAAATGCGACCTCGTCAGTCAAATGGTGGGCGAGTTTCCCGAACTTCAAGGCACGATGGGCGGTTATTATGCGCTCGCCTCCGGCGAAAACGAAGGCGTATCAATGGCCATCAAGGAACATTATGCACCCCGCTTTTCCGGCGATTCACTGCCCGCAAGCCAGCCGGGAAGGATTCTTGCGCTCGCTGATCGACTCGACACGCTGGTGGGTATTTTCGCCACGGGATTGAAGCCCACCGGTAACAAAGACCCTTTTGCACTTCGCCGAGCCGCGTTGGGCCTCGTCCGACTGCTTACCGAAACCGGTATCGACATGGATTTGAAGCCGCTGATTGAGACAGCAGCAACGGCCCTGGAAGACCAGCTCAACGTTTCAGATGAAACCCTGTTGGAGGTTCACGATTTCATCGTTGACCGAGCCCGGCAGATGTTTCGTGACAAAGGCTTCGATACTCGTCTTGTTAATGCCGTTCTGAGTGCTCCTCTGACGTCTTTGCAGGACCTGGAATCACGCCTGAATGCGCTAAGTCAATTCATGACTCTACGATCGGCAGAGTCTCTGGTGTCCGCAAACAAACGCATTGGCAACATTCTGCGAAAATCCGGAGAAGACCAAATCAAGGAGATAGAGGACGATAGGCTTGAATTGGCAGAAGAAAGGGCACTTTTCGACGAAATTATCAGGGTTTCGGCGTTGTTAGAGCCCCTGTACTCATCCCGCGAGTACAGCCAGGCACTGACTCTTTTGGCCGAGATTCACCCCACCATCAACCAGTTTTTCGAACAGGTAATGGTCATGGACGACGACCCGGTAATCCGTGCGAATCGCCTGGCCCTGTTGGGGCGCCTGAAGGGTCTTTTCGATCGGGTTGCTGACCTGTCCCAAGCCGCCTGAGCACAATAAGTAAGCCGAAATGCGACTTTTAATGATCAGTAGGGACGTGCTTCTCCAGATCGAGTCGGGCGATGCACTCGACCAAGTCTATCGGAGACTCGCACAGCTTCATCGAATCGGCTTTAATCTGCTGGTGACTGCTGCGGCACCTGATAAATGGCTTCCAACCCGCGGGAATGTCGACTCTGTTTTAAGGCACCAATCCAGCATTCAGGACGCTATGCAAAGCGCTGGAGGTGAGTTTGACGGGGTTTATTATGTGCCGCGGTCATTGCTTACCCAGGACCGCAATCGTAAAGGCGCACTCGAGGACATTCTCAAGCGTTACGCCGTATCGGCACACGAGGCAATCTTGATCAGTGACAGTGAGCCATTTCTCAAAGCCGCCGCGCGCATGGGGATTCACTCCCTGTGGGTGTCAGCACTGAATTCCGGTGCAGACGACCTGCTGGCGCAACTGAGGTCAATCGAAGGGCTTTAATTGTTTTACACGTCGAGATTTGAAGCCTGCAGCGCGTTAGTCTCTATAAAGTCTCGGCGCGGTTCAACCTCGTCACCCATGAGGGTGGAAAAAATCTCATCGGCCCGGTAAGCGTCTTCGATAGTCACCTGCAGGAGGCGCCGGGTTTCCGGATTCACCGTGGTGTCCCACAGTTGGTCGGGATTCATTTCGCCAAGGCCCTTGAAGCGCTGGATGCTTCGACCCTTCTTGCTCTCCTGCATGAGCCAATCAAAGGCCTCCCCGAAATCACGAACCTCTGATTGATTATTGCCACGCCGCACCATTGCGCCATCATGCACAAGGTCGTGCAGCTTTTCCGCCAGGTTGCCAATCAGCCGGTATTCCGGCGACCGAAAGAAATCAGAAGAGATGTTCTGCGTATCGTCAACCCCGTGAGAACGGCGCGTCAGTTGTAAATCGACACCCTCTTCCCCAGCAACAGGGGCAAGCGAAAACTGGACGCTCGGGGGCGTCTCTGCGTTCATTCGGAGTTCCATTTTAGCACACCACTCGGCCACACCGCTCTGATCCCACGACACAGAAAACCGTTCAGAATCAATAAGTTTTTGTAAAAACAGCGGTTCGTATCTTTGTCCCAGCCGCTGCGTTGCCTCGGATGACGCCATATATTCCCGCATAAGATTTTCCAGACTTTCAGTGGCAATTGGGGGCGCGTCAGGTTGCAGCACCAGGGCCGCTCCGTCCAACGCCCTGGCCAGAAGATACTCATTTAACTCCGCATCATCCTTAAGGTATTGCTCTTGTTTGCCATGCTTGATCTTGTAAAGCGGCGGTTGACCAATATAAATGTGGCCGCGCTCAATCAACTCGCGCATTTGGCGGTAGAAAAACGTCAGCAACAGGGTTCGGATGTGAGAACCGTCAACGTCGGCATCGGTCATGATAATGACCCGATGATAGCGAAGCTTGTCGGGATCAAATTCATCTTTGCCAATGCCGCAACCCAGGGCAGTGATGAGAGTACCCACTTCAGCGGAGGATAACATCTTGTCGAAACGGGCTTTTTCGACATTGAGAATTTTGCCCTTTAGCGGCAGGATGGCCTGATATTTGCGGTTTCTGCCTTGTTTGGCGGAACCACCGGCGGAATCACCCTCGACGATAAATAACTCCGACAGGGCCGGATCTTTCTCCTGGCAATCCGCCAGCTTGCCGGGAAGGCCAGCGATATCGAGGACACCCTTTCTGCGCGTCATCTCGCGTGCTTTTCTCGCTGCCTCGCGCGCTCGCGCGGCATCCACGACCTTGGCGACAATAGCTTTTGCTTCCGCCGGATTTTCGAGCAGGAAGTCCCGCAACTCAGCGGCGACCAGCGACTCAACAATCGGCTTGATTTCCGAAGAAACCAGCTTGTCCTTGGTCTGTGATGAAAATTTAGGGTCTGGGGCCTTGATGGATAACACCGCGATCAGTCCCTCGCGTGCATCATCCCCCGTGGTATTTATTTTGCTTTTCTTGGCAGCTCCATTGGCTTCGATGTAAGTATTAATGGTGCGTGTCAGGGCGGCGCGAAACCCTGCCAGGTGCGCCCCGCCATCTCGCTGCGGAATGTTGTTCGTAAAACAGAATACAGTTTCCTGGTAGGCGTCCGTCCATTGCAAAGCAACCTCGACGCCCACGTCGTTGCTTTCGCCCCGAAAGTGCATCACGCTTCCATGCAGCGGCGTTCGCTTCCTCGCCAGGTGTTCCACGAAGGAGCTGATCCCACCCTCGTACTCAAAAAGGTCACTCTTGCCGCTGCGTTCGTCGAGCAGGTTTACACGAACCCCCGAGTTCAAAAAGCTCAATTCTCTCAGTCGCTTGGAGAGAATGTCATAATGAAATTCCGTTACGGAAAATATTTCCGGGCTGGGCTTGAAGCGAATGGTCGTGCCTGTGTTGCTGCTCTTGCCGGTCGCCTCCAGGTCGCCCTTGGGGACGCCCATTTCGTATGTCTGCCGCCAAACCCGTCCATCCCGGCGAATTTTCAGATTCAGCGTCTCTGACAGCGCATTCACAACAGAAACACCCACGCCGTGGAGACCGCCCGAAACCTTATACGAGTTGTCATCAAATTTACCACCGGCGTGGAGTACGGTCATGATAACTTCTGCTGCAGACCGACCTTCGTCTTTGTGGTGGTCTATGGGAATTCCCCGGCCGTTATCTGTCACACTCACGGAACCATCGACGTGTATGGTAACGTCGATCTGGTCACAATGCCCGGCGAGGGCTTCGTCGACAGAGTTGTCGACGACCTCAAACACCATGTGATGCAGACCGGTCCCGTCATCGGTGTCACCGATATACATTCCCGGGCGCTTTCTCACCGCGTCCAAGCCTTTGAGAACCTTGATGTTACTTGAGTCGTATTGTGTCTGGTCGGTCATTTGCACACACTCTGGCAAGGCAAAAATCCAGCCCTTTGGTTCCAATGATTCTGTTCTTGTGGTGTTGACACGGGCTGGCCAAACAGAACTGGGTGATTATAGCATTTTCAGTGCGGTGGTGACCTCTGAATTAGCCCAAACCGAGAGGCGAACCGTGCGATATTTCGCCATGTTTCACGTGAAACATGCGGGCATCGGTTATGCCCATGTCTGTGTGCGTCGCAGGCTCAGTACCCGTCACCCAGACCTGGCCACCCAAGTCGAGCGCTGCAGAAAGAACCTTTTTCCGGATGCCGCCGTCAAACTCTGAGGCCAAATCATCCAGCAAGAACACGGGTCGCCGCGCAGCGTCAGCTATTGCATCCCCTTGAGCGAGCAACATCGCCGCTGCCACCAGCTTTTGTTCTCCTCGCGACAGGCATTCACGCGCGAGGTGTGTCTTGACGGAAATATTGATGTCGGCCCGGTGCGGGCCCGGGCCGGTCATGCCCCGCTCGAGATCTCTGGCCTGCGAACTGGCAAGGGCGGCCGCCAAATCATCTCCGCTCCAGCCTTTCTGATAACGCACGGAAAGCTTGGGCACCCTCGGAGACAGCGCTTCAAGGCGCTCCTGAACCTGATCAATCATTCGGTTCACGCGCGTTTGTCGATACTCATCTATTTGCATGCCCATCTTCGCCAGAGCGGGCTCAAGGCTCGAAGACATTTCAGCATCATTCATTCGCAACGCGGCATTGCGTTGCTTTACTGCATGGGCATACCTTCGCCACAAAGGCAGGAACCCATGTTCCACGTGGAACACTGACCAGTCCAGGTAACGTCGCCGCACCTCAGGTGCGCCACTGATCAACATATGACTGTTAGGCTCCATCAAAACCAATGGGAAATCAGCCGCGAGGTCACTCAATGCAGAAATGTTTTCTCCGTTCCTCCTGGCTTGCCATTCATTGCGAGAACGCTGTACCCCAACCTTGACCGGACTCATGTCCTGGTGATTGATTTCCGCGGTGATAAGAAATTGATCGGCCTCTGGCCCAATCAGCGCGCCGACCTGGCCGGTTCGAAACGACCGCCCTTTAGCAAGTATCAGCATGGCCTCCAGAACTGTAGTTTTACCGGCACCGTTGTCGCCATAGAGACAATTCAGGTGCTTGGAGGCTTCGATATCAGCGCGCCTGATATTTCTCAAGTTATTGATTTTTATAGAATTTATTCTCAATTCGCTGGGCTCTTTCCTGGCCGTGCGAACAGGGCATAATTCACAATTTCAGGGGCATCACGACGTGGCGGTTGAGTTCAGAGTCCGGTGCTGACACGAGACAGCTGCTGTTGGCGTCTTTGAGCTCAAGGGATACCTGCTCAGTATCGATGGCCGTGAGGGCATCGATGAGATAGGTCACGTTAAAACCCACTGCCAACTGCTCAAAATTCATTTCAGCTGGAATTTTCTCTTCGGCCTCTTCCTGCTGGGGGTTGTGTGCGACAATTGTCAGCGTTTCGCCGCCAGCCTCGAGGCGAACCCCCCGGTATTTTTCATTCGAGAGGATAGCCGCTCTCTGCAGCGCCTGCATGAACAATGTTTTATCAATGAGCACCTGCTTATCGACCCCCACAGGGATAACAGCATCGTAGTCTGGGAACCGGCCATCGATGAGCTTGGAGGTAAAAGTGGTGCCATCCTTGATCAAGCGAATATGGTTTCTGCCCAGCGCCAGTGAGACGTCATCAGAGCCGTCCGCCAACATACGTTGCAATTCGAGAACGCCTTTGCGAGGAACGATTAATTGACGATCCTGGGAAACGTTTGTGCTGCCCGCATAATCGCACACAGCAAGTCGGTGTCCATCGGTAGCAACGGTTCTCAATTGACCGCCCCTGAAGTCAAACAGCATTCCATTCAGGTAATACCTGACGTCCTGGTTGGCCATGGCAAAGGCTGTCTTTTCCAAAAGGGTTTTGAGATCGTTCTCCGGTATCCTGACCTCTTCAAGCGTTTCCACCTGATCGGTAGCTGGGAACTCGTTTGCAGGCAGGGTGGACAGCGTGAATTTGCTCGACCCGGCCTTCATCGTGGCTTTCTCACCACTCACCTCAATGGTGATCGCAGCACCATCAGGTAAGGCCCTGACGATATCGACCAGCTTCCTGGCAGGAACCGTAATCTCACCATCCTGTGCGACCTGTGCGCTGACTGTGCCCACGAGCTCTACCTCCATGTCCGTGCCCGTCACAGCCAGCTGATCGCCTCTGGCAACCAGCAAAAAGTTTGCCAGAACCGGAAGGGTTTGACGCCTCTCAACCACGCCTATCACCTGGCTCAAAGGCTGGAGAAAGGTTTCTCTCTGGATGGTGAATTTCATGTCCGGATCCTTAATGACTGTAAAGTATTTAAGCTATATTAATGTAGTAGTAATAGGGCATGTGTACAAGAGCGAAACCTTTAAAACCATATATTTATCAACAGATTATCCAATAATAACGCGTGGGCCAAACAGGGATTACCTGTGTATAAACTGTGTGCTACTCCTGGTCCTTATTTTATCCCTCTATTATCCACAAGCTGATCAACAACTTATCCCTCAGCTTATACAAACTCATGTCGTGAGTGAACGCAACAATCGAGCCTTGTCCTCCCTGATGCGGCCATCAGTCCCGCAAAGCTCCTCAATTTTACGACAAGCGTGCAGCACAGTGGTATGGTCTCGGCCGCCGAAAGCGTCACCGATTTCGGGCAGACTGTGCTCAGTTAACTCTTTTGAAAGCGCCATCGCCATCTGCCGGGGCCGCGCAATGGTTCGGGTCCGACGTCTCGAGAGCAGCTCGGCGACTCGGATCTTGTAATACTCGCACACAGTTCTCTGAATATTCTCGATCGTAATCAACCGGTCGTGAACCGTAAGCAGATCACGAAGCACTTCCCGGGCAAAAGGCTCGCTGATCTCCCTGCCGCTGAAACGCGCGTTAGCGATCAGCGTATTCAGCGCGCCTTCGAGATCCCGGACGTTGGATCGCATCCGTTTGGCGATCAAGTAGGCGACTGCGTCATCGAGGTCAATACCACGCTCTTGGGCCTTGTTCAACAAAATGGCCACACGGGTTTCGAAATCCGGGGGCTCAATGGCCACTGTCAATCCCCAACCGAATCTCGACCTGAGCCGCGCCTCCAGGCCTTCAACTTCTTTTGGGTACCTGTCACAGGTCAGGATGATTTGCTGTTTGCTCTCGAGCAAGGCGTTGAATGTATGGAAAAACTCTTCCTGGGTGCGCTCTTTGCCAGCGAAAAATTGAATATCGTCGATTAATAAGGCCTCGGCGGAACGGTAGTGGTTTTTGAATGAATCAATAGAGCCATGTCTCAAGGCCTGGATCATTTCGGAGACGAATCGCTCAGAATGCAGGTACAGCACTTTTGCCGAAGGGCTCTGTTCACGGATGAAGATGCCCGCGGCGTGCAGCAAGTGCGTTTTACCAAGGCCTGTCCCGCCATACAGCAAGAGCGGGTTATAGGCGCTTCCCGGCTTCTGGGCGACTTGCAAGGCCGCTGCGTAACCCAGTTCATTGGATTTGCCGCGAATGAAGTTGTCGAAACGATAACGATTATCGAGACCGGATTCAGCCGCCGGCCGATTAGCGCGGACCGTGGTTTTTGGTACAAGCGCCTCTTCGGGCGAGGCACGTTCCGTGCCGACTTCAACCACGGCAGACTCTCGTGCAGCGCCGAGGTGTTCAAAGATGTCACGGATTCTTTCAAGGTAGTGCGCAGAGATGTGATCGCGAATATAGGCGTTGGGCGCCAACAAGCGGGTCACGTCCCTGTCGGACACCGCCTGTAGCGGGCGAATCCAGGTGTTTATGTCATCAGAAGGCAACTCTCTCTCGAGATGCTTCAGACAATGGCTCCAAATGCTTTGTGACATACCTGACCAGATGTCTCCTTAAACAGCAATCACCACCCAACATCTGGAAGATGGGCAGACGGCGCTCACCCCTCGCATCACTTCGGCTAAGCGGGGTGAGGCGCGTCAGTGAACGGCTTCGACGGTGTGTTATGTGGCAGTGCCCGGAGCGCAGCTCCGAGCCATCTCGCCGAAATGAAACACGCACTAAGTCTACTCGCCTGTGGATAACTTGACTAGCGTTGATGAGAAATTATCGAAAAACACCATGCGGCAATTGAAAGAAAGCGACGATATCGTTACAATTCGCGGCTTGCTTCGATTCCCAGAGCGGGTTTGCCGGGTTTCGAGACCACCAGTTCGAGGGTATAAGGATGAAGCGTACTTTTCAGCCCAGTCGTCTCAAAAGAGCTCGCCGGCATGGATTCCGTGCCCGCATGGCCACTCGCGCAGGGCGGGCGATCATCAACGCGCGTCGGTCGAAAGGCCGTAAACGGTTGTCCGCCTAAGCACACGACACGCATCACTCATACGAAGAGGGCGATGCGCTTCGGTCTGCAGTAGACGAGCAGTCAAGGTGCCATTCTGATGAAGCTCAAGCGCGAAGCCAAGCTGCGGAAAAGCGCGGAATTTCGCCGTGTGTTCAATCACCCAAACGTGTCGAAAGATCGCTACTTTCGCGTATTTAGCCGATCTAATGGCCTGGCTTATTCGAGGCTGGGAATGGGCGTGGCGGCGAGAACCTGTCGCAGCGCAGTAGGGCGCAACCGGCTCAAGCGACTGATTCGAGAAAGCTTCCGCTGCCAGCAGAACGAGCTGAGCGGCGCAAAAGCTTGTGATGTTGTCGTGGTGCCGACATCCATGGCCGTGTCAGAACACAACCACACGCTGACCTGCTCGCTCCACGAACTGTGGACGCGACTCGCTCGCACCCAACCCAGCCACGGAGCGTGATTCGATGATAACCAACCTCAGACCCATGCTGCTGATCACGCTGGTGTTTCTCTCTTACCTCATTTGGGTGGAGTGGCAGAAGGACTATGGTCCACAGTACACAGGCACCCAGTCACCATTGAACAGCGGGCAGGAGCGTCTAGATCCGCCATCGTTATCGGCCCCAGTGTCCGCTGAGGCAGGAGACCTTCCCGCCCCTGAGCCGCTTGTGGCAGACGCCCGGCCGGAGATTTCTCCTCCGCAGATGGAGGCGAGTGGCCAACTGGTCAGGGTAAAAACCGACGTGCTCGAACTCGAAATAGACCCTGTGGGCGGGACCCTGGTCAGCTCGAAGCTGCTCAATTACCCTGTCGATGTCGACCAGCCAAATCGCAAAGTGCAGTTGTTCAGCCAGCAGGCCGATCGGTTCTTCGTGGCGCAATCAGGCCTCCTCAGTCGCCAGGAGGCGCCCAATCACACGAGCAGTTACGCTGTTAGTGCCGATGGGTACGAGCTTGCCGATGGCGCAGAGGAACTGCGCATTCCAATGACGTGGCGTAATGATAAGGGGCTTGCTGTTACAAAAACCTTCATTCTCAAGCGCGGCCGGTACGACATGGAAATCCGACACACCGTTGATAACCAGGCTGAAACGGCCTGGGTGGGTCGTCGTTATGAGCAGTTGCAGCGAACTGCGCCCCTGGATGATGAGAAGGCCGGCTTTAACGACCCGGGCCGTTACAGTTTCATGGGCATAGGTTTTTACAGCCCCGAGGACAAATTTGAGAAAATCGATTTTGACGAAGTGTCCGACGAGCCGTTTGAAAAAACCGTGACCAATGGCTGGCAGGCGATGATCCAGCATTATTTCTTTGCAGCCTGGATTCCTCCCTCTGGGCAATCCAACCTTTATTCCACGCTGGAGTTCAAACCAGCTGGCTGGCCCCGATACATTACCAGAACCCAATCGCCTGACGTTGCGGTAGCGGCAGGCACGCGACATGAATTCAGCAGCCGACTGTTTGTCGGCCCCAAGTTGCAGAACAAGCTTCAGGACATCGCGCCGGGACTCGAGCACACAGTCAACTACGGCATATTTACCGTGTTTTCAAAACCCCTGTTCTGGCTCCTTTCCAAGTTGCATGACCAGGTCGGCAATTGGGGCTGGGCCATCGTTCTCCTGACCATCCTGATCAAACTGGCGTTTTTTAAGCTGACCGAAGCGCAATACAAGTCGATGGCGAGAATGCGCAAGCTTCAGCCTCGTATCGAGGCTCTGAAGGAGCGTTATGGCGATGATCGGCAACGAATGAGCCAGGCAATGATGGAGATGTACAAGAAGGAGAAAGTGAACCCACTGGGTGGCTGTTTGCCCATTCTCGTTCAAATCCCCATTTTCATCGCCCTGTACTGGGTGCTGCTTGAGTCGGTTGAGCTCAGGCAGGCACCCTTTGTGGGATGGATCACCAACCTCTCAGCGCGCGACCCTTATTTCATCCTGCCGCTGCTCAATGCGGTGTTCATGATTCTCACGCAACGCCTGACGCCAATGGCTGGAATGGACCCGCTGCAGCGGAAAATGATGAACGCCATGCCGGTGGTGTTCTCGATCATGTTTGCGTTTTTCCCCGCAGGGCTGGTCCTTTACTGGGCGACCAACGCGGGCCTTTCACTGGCGCAGCAATGGTATATCACGCGCAAGATATCGGCTTCGGGGTGATTACAGGCCGGCCCGGCCTGGTTGCCTTCTGACCGAGGCGCTGATTGGCATTGGATAGCAAAGACACCATCTTCGCGATTGCCACGCCTCCCGGTGTCGGGGGCATTGGTGTCTTGAGGGTTTCGGGCACCGCGGTGGAAGACATTGCACAGCAGCTGCTCGGTTCAGTTCCGGCCCCCCGGCGTGCAACGTTCACACACTTCAGGGATGAGCTTGGCCAGTCAATAGATACCGGTCTGGCCGTTTATTTTCCGGCCCCCAACTCTTTGACGGGTGAGGACGTTATTGAGTTTCAGGGCCATGGCGGGCCTGTTGTGCAACAGCTCCTGGGAGACCGGGTAGCCCAGTTGGGTGCGCGCCCTGCGCGCCCCGGAGAGTTCCTCGAGCGAGCATTTTTGAACGACAAGATGGACCTCACCCAAGCGGAGGCCGTCGCCGATCTGATTGAGTCCGGGACTGCGGCCGCGGCGCGTGCTGCCCAGCGCTCGATGCAAGGGGCGCTCTCGAAGCGGGTTGAAGCACTGCAGGAGCAGCTCATCAGTTTACGCGTATATGTTGAGGCGGCACTGGATTTTCCTGAAGAGGAAATTGATTTTATCGCAGACAGTGACGTTGCTGAGCGGCTGAGCCGCTTAACAGACAAGCTCGGACGCTTGCGCGCAGAGGCGGAACAGGGGCGGCTGTTAAGGGATGGCATTACCCTGGCCATTTTCGGACAACCCAATGCAGGCAAATCAAGCCTTATGAACGCTCTGGCGGGCCGCGATTCCGCAATCGTGACGAATATGCCGGGTACGACGCGAGACGTGTTGCGAGAGGTCGTCTCCCTGGATGGCCTTCCAGTGCACATTGCCGATACCGCGGGCATTCGGGAAGCGGCCGACGAAGTGGAGGCTGAGGGTGTGCGAAGGGCACGAAGCGAGCTTCAGTCCTGTGACCTGGCCTTGCTTGTAATTGACCTCACAGACGAGATCGAGGATCAGCAGGCGTTGGCGAATGAAGTTCCTCAAGGTGTGCGCTGTATCAAGGTATTCAACAAGATCGACCTCGTTTCACATCCAGCGCGTGGCGCCGACGAAGAGCAGCAGGCCTGGATTTCCGCCAAGACCGGTGCCGGAATCAACGGGCTTGTGAGCCTCATCAAGGGCGGAGCTGGCCTGGCCACTGGAGCGGGCGGGAGTTTTTCAGCGAGAACCCGCCATCTCGATGTTTTGCGCCGGGTTCAAGAACACCTCGAATCGGGCCGCAGCCGGCTTGATTCTCCTGAGGTGCTCGCTGAAGAGTTGCGACTCGCACACCGCGCGTTGGGTGAAATCACCGGAGATTATTTGCCCGACGATTTGTTGGGCGCCATTTTCAGCAGCTTTTGCATTGGGAAGTGAGCGGCGAAGCCGCGCTAACCTGGCGGAGATTTCGCCGCCCTGGCGCACAGCCGTTTTTCTGAGACGTTCACCCGCCAGAGTATGTCGCGTTCAGTCGGCGGCGCGAATTCAAGTCAAGCGCTCTTTCCAGCCCCCGCTTCGGCGGAGTATCGCAGGGGTAATTACTCGACCTTGCAATAAATCTCGTGCAGCGTGCGAATCACGTCAAGCGCGGCTGTTTCAGCCAGTGAATAGTAAATGGTCTGACTTTCTCTGCGTGTTTTAACAAGCCCCTGCTCACGCAGTATGGCCAGGTGCTGTGACAAAGCCGACTGGCTGAGTTCAATCCGGTCGTTCAACGCACCCACTGAGAGCTCGCCCTCTGAAAGTACGCACATCACCATCAGCCGGTTTTCGTTGGCGATGCTTTTAAGCAACCTGACAGCGTCCGCAGCGCTGCGCTGCATAGAGGCAAAGCTGGAGGATTCCTGTTGGGTTTGCTGGGCTACGTCAGACATGATGGGGAGTGTACTGGCACCCCGAGTTTATTACAATTAGCTAATCTAAAAACACCGGTGTGACATAGCGCATGAACCTTGCCCCCAGCATTATTTCTCAACACGATGCCGAGACGGGCACATGGACCTACGTGCTCGCAGACCCGGATGTCGGCGTGGCAGCGATGATTGATCCGGTCTGGGGTTACGATGCCGTGAGCGGTGATACAAATACAGGGAATGTCGATAAGCTCCTGGAGCAGGTAAAAGATCGCGGCTGGTCTCTTGAGTGGGTGCTCGAAACGCACGCGCATGCCGATCACTTATCAGCAGCGATGTACGTTCGGGAACAGACCGGGGCATCCATTGCCATAGGCCGGGGCATCCGCGCTGTTCAAGCCGCTTTTATCCGTATTTTCAATCTTGATGATGTGGCCGCAGACGGCAGCCAGTTTGATCGCCTGCTCGGTGAAGGAGATGTCATCCAGATCGGCGCTCTTGAAATCAAGGTCATGGAGACCCCCGGACACACCTCGGACAGCCTGACGTATTGCGTGGCAGATTGCGCATTCGTTGGCGACACCCTGTTCGCACCCGGATTTGGCACCGCGCGATGCGATTTTCCCGGCGGCGACGCCGCGATGCTGTTTGATTCCATTGCGAGAATACACGGCTTGCCCGGGGCGACGCGCCTGTTTCTCTGTCACGACTACCCGGGTTCTGGTGAAGACGCTCGAAGCATGGTGACGGTGGCCGAATCACGTGCATCGAACATCCACGCCCGGGATGGCATCCGTCGCGAGGAATATATCGACATGCGCGAAACCCGTGACGCCAAGCTGTCCCTGCCGCGGCTGATATATCCTGCGCTGCAGGTCAACATACGGGGCGGAAAAGGGCCAGAACCTGAGCAAAACCAAACGGCCTATCTGCGCATTCCTTTCAATGCCGACATTGAAGCTTTGCTCAAAGAACAACCGGTGGCGGTTCGCGGCAAATGAGCACCAAGACAAGCGAGCGACACTGGCAATCTGCCTATGCGTCGAAACAGGCGGACTGTCACAGTTGGTACCAGGCAGCGCCCGAGCAATCCCTGGGCTGGATTGCGAAAACCGACGTGGCCAAAACTGACCCGATCATTGATGTTGGCGCCGGGGCCTCATGCCTGGTGGACAGCTTGCTCGGCAACGGTTTTACTGATTTAACGGCGCTTGATCTTTCGGAAAGGGCGTTGTCCGTGAGTAAAGCCCGCCTTGGTGCTGCCTCTGAAGGAATCGAGTGGATCTGCGATGATGTGCGGCATTTTGAGCCCGCACGGAAATATCGGCTGTGGCATGACCGAGCCTGTCTGCACTTCATGCGTGAGGAGACGGATCGGTCAGCCTACATTGAGACCCTGCTCAAAGCTCTGGAGCCCGGGGGGCACCTGATCATCGCTGCCTTTTCAAAAAACGGTCCGAAACGCTGCAGTGGGCTGGACATTATTCAATACGATGACGAGGCCATCCAGCTGTTGTTTGGCGAGCATTTCCAGCTTATGGACCAAGCTCTTGAAACGCACCACACGCCAACAGGGGGAGAGCAATCGTTTGCGTGGTTTTGGTTGACGCGAGTGAAGCTGGCCGCCCTGTTCTGACACGCGCACTCTGAAGTCGCGCGCAACTTCCCGGCAATTCCGCTCAAGGCGGTGACTCACCCCCCTTTTTTGCCACCCGAGCGGCATTAGGTTGATATTAATTAGTAAATAGTAAATTATATGATCCTGAAATAGCTGTCAAAGGGAGAACATGTCATGAATTTCAGGCTCAAGCTTGCGAGCGCGACGTGCGCAATCTGTCTCTTGCTCGGCGTCAATATTGTCGAAGCGACTAATGGTTACTTTACACACGGCACGGGAACCAAAAATAAGGGCATGGCCGGAGCTGGAATCGCTTTGCCACAGGATGCTGTCGAAGTTGTGAATAATCCGGCTGTGGCAACGCGAGTTGGTCGATCAATGCAGTTGGGGGCTGCGCTGTTCAGCCCAATACGGAGCTATCAGAGTTCGCCCAGCTTGATTGGCGGATGTTGCGGTGGGTTTACCATCGGGCCAAACGACCTGGACAGTGACAGCGAGTATTTCGTCATCCCCCATTTTGCCCGGGTTTGGCAACGAGAGCCGGAAACGGCATTTGCTGTATCTGTTTACGGCCGTGGAGGCATGAACACGGACTGGAAGGGCGGGACGGCCTCTTTTGATCCCGACGGCCCGGGCCCGGCGCCGGTGATGACCCTGCCCGGAACCTTTGGCGGCGGAAATGCCGGCGTGGATCTGTTGCAGGCTTTCGTGGACGTTACCTGGGCAACGAATGTCGGTGAGAACACTTCGCTCGGGTTGGCTGGCGTGGTGGCCATGCAGATGTTCGAAGCACGGGGAATCGGCAGCTTTGCCGGATACACAGAACATTTTGCGGCCAGTGGTGGCACAAGCTTTCCATCAAAGCTGAGCAACAACGGTCATGATATCTCCTACGGTGCCGGCCTCAAGTTGGGCCTTCATTCACAGCTGACCGACAGGCTTGCTTTTGGTCTCATGTACCAGACAAAAATCTGGATGACCGAGTTTGACGACTATGCCGATCTTTTCGCCGAGCAGGGTGATTTTGATATTCCCGCAAACTTCAAAATGGGACTGACCTGGGAGGCGAGGGATCAGCTGTTCTGGAGCTTTGACGTCGAGCACTCCTGGTTCAGTGATGTCGATGCGGTCGGCAACTCCATTATGAATATCTTTGCCTGCCCCACGGCGGGTATGGGCGGCATGGATCCCGCGTTCTGCCTGGGTGGCAGCAAGGGTGCGGGTTTTGGCTGGGATGACGTCACCACCTACAAGCTGGGAGTGCAATGGAGCCCCGGCGAGCACTGGACATGGCGGGCAGGCTACAGCCATGCCGAACAGCCGATTGCAGACACGGAAATGACCTTCAATATTCTCGCCCCCGCAGTGGTCGAAGATCACTGGAGCGTTGGCTTCACCAAGCGCACCGGCGCGCAGGGCGATCGGGAATGGAACGTGGCCCTGACATATGTCCCCAGCAACAGCTTGACAGGTTTGAATAACTTCGATCCCACGCAGACGATCACGCTGAAAATGCACCAGATCGATTTGGAAGTCAGTTACAGCTGGCGTTTTTGAAACGCTTACAAATCAGGTTATGATGAAGACCGCAAGACCCCTGGAAGTCCATGAGGGCCAGGCTAAACGGAGCCTTTCGTCATGAACAAAAAACATCGGATCGGTATTCATGAGCTGTACGCAAAAGACGCGGTGGCCGCCGACGAGCGGGTCTGGGGGCGAAAAACCGACCCAGTGTCGCGAAGGGGCTTTTTGAAAGGATCGGGTTACGCTGCGATGAGCGCAGCCCTCGGCGGCCTGGCCATACCCTTCGCCCACCAGATGCCAGCCGGGCTGATACCTGCTGCCTTTGCGCAAAGTGGCGAAGGTTTTGAAATTCCCGGCAAAGACGGGCTGATTGTGCTCAACGATCGTCCATTAAGCGCGGAGACACCTGCCTGGCTGCTCGATGATGCCGTTACGCCGGCATCGCGGCTGTTCGTGAGGAACAATGGTCACCCCCCGGCCAGCGACTCAATAGATCCCGCGCAATGGACGCTCGAAATTGGGGGTGAATCCTGTATTCACCCGCAGTCGTTTACCCTCGAAGAGCTCCAGGCAGAATTTCCTCACCACAGCTATCAGCTGCTTCTCGAATGTGGCGGTAATGGCCGTAAAGAATTCAACCCACCTGCCAAGGGAAACCAGTGGTCGGTGGGTGCTGTTGGCTGTCCACGCTGGACCGGGGTACGGCTTCGTGATGTGCTGGAACGTTGCGGAATATCCGACGATGCTGTCTACGTCGGTTATTACGGTGCTGATACGCACATCAGCGGCGATGCGAGCAAACATCCGATATCGCGTGGCGTCCCGATGCGAAAGGCGCTGGAGGACGAAACCCTGCTTGCCTGGTCTATGAATGACGAGCCCTTGCCGGCTTTGCACGGCTTTCCGCTGCGCCTCGTGTGCGGTGGTTGGCCTGCCTCGACCAGCGGAAAGTGGCTGAGTCGTCTGGTGGTGCGAAACCAGGTTCATGACGGCGCCAAGATGGGAGGTGCATCCTACCGTGTGCCCTGTGATCCGGTTGCCCCCGGCAGTGAAGTGCCCGATGAGGAAATGTGTATTATCGAGTCCATGCCGGTCAAGTCATTGATCACTTTTCCCCGGTCCGGAATCACTCACCCCAGCGACGAAGCCATAAGCATTCGTGGGCAAGCGTGGGCCGGCGATCTTGCTGTCGAAGGGGTCGAGGTTTCCATGAATTTTGGCGCGACGTGGACAGCAGCGCAGCTGGACGCGCCAGCCAACCGGCTGGCATGGCAACAGTGGCGGGCAAAACTGAATTTTCCGATGAGCGGCTACTACGAAGTTTGGGCTCGGGCAAGGGACAGCCGGGGTCATTCACAACCCATGGTGTTGCCCGGCTGGAACCCCAAGGGATACCTGAATAACGCATGCCATCGCATTGCCGTGCAGGCGGTTTGATGTTCGCTGCCTTGACGCAAGATTTTCGCTGCGGCGCCCTGTTCGCATTGCTCGGTCTTTTGCTGGTGGGCTGTCAATCGGAACTCGAGGTCGTGCCAGAAGAGTCACCACCGGTCACAGCGGTGCCAGTCACCACAGAGCTGGGCGCACCCGCTGTTGATCCGGCCACGGGTTTCGTGGTTGATGATGGCTGGGAGTTGGTGCGCGCCCACTGCACCGCATGTCATTCCGCTTTGTTGGTGACGCAGAATCGCGGCAGCAGGGAAACCTGGGAGCACATGATTCGCTGGATGCAGGAATCCCAGGGGCTATGGGCGTTCGACCCGATGACCGAAAACACCATTCTTGATTACCTGGCCAGAAATTATGCGCCGCAAGCCTGGTCACGGCGACCACCGCTTCCCCCGGATGCCTTACCCCCCAACCCTTTTGCCGGGGCCGCCGGGTCATCGGGTCCATGAGCTTGTTGGCCTGACCAACCAAACAGGGGAGTTGGCGTAATGACTGTTGTTCCGGGTGTGGTGTTAGCCCTGGTTTTGGCCATTTTGGGCGATCTGCTTGCTGACTTGATCGGCGTTCAGCTGATGGGTTTGCCCAAGAGTCCGATCAGCCCGATCATGATGGCCATCCTGCTGGGTATCCTGGTGAGAAACACCCTGGGCCTCCAGCAAAGGTTCGCTTCGGGCGTCCGCTTCAGCCTTGTGCGAATTCTCCGTTTGGGTATTGTCCTGCTGGGAATCCGACTCAGCCTTGGCGAGGCTGGTGAAATTGGCTTGAAGGCCTTGCCCGTTATTGTCGCTTGTATCGCTGCCGCCCTTGTCCTGGTGACGTACATCAGCAAACGCCTTGGATTGAGCACGCGGTTGGGCACGCTGATCGCTGCAGGTACCGGTATTTGCGGTGCGACCGCGATCGTGGCTGTCTCACCGACCATTAGTGCCAAAGACGATGAAACCTCGTACGCGATTGCGTGTATCACCCTGTTTGGGGTTGTCGCAATGCTGGCCTACCCCTTTCTGGCCCACCTCATGTTTGGGGGTGATGCTTTCCGGGTGGGGCTTTTTCTGGGGACTTCGGTTCATGAGACCGCCCAGGTCGCTGGCGCCGGACTCGTGTATCAGCAGTTTTTTGGCAGTCCGCAGGCCCTTGATACCGCCACGGTCACCAAGCTTGTTCGCAACCTCGGCATGCTGGTCGTGATCCCCTTGCTGAGCATTATTTATCACCGTTCATCACAACAGTCCGAGGCCGCCCCAAGCCTTTGGTCCATGGTGCCTTTGTTCGTGATCGGGTTCGCGGTGATGAGCCTGATCCGGACCATTGGTGACCTGGGTGATCCGGCTTTCGGCGTGCTTTCAGTCGAGGCCTGGCAGACCACGGTCAAATATACGAAGCAGCTTGCCGAAGTGTGCCTGGGAATTGCGATGGCGGCCGTGGGCCTGGGGACCTCGCTTGCGGGCTTGCGTCAGATCGGGATGAAACCCCTGTTTGTCGGCCTGTTTTCCGCGATGTTGGTCGGTGGCGTCAGTGTCGGGCTGATCACCCTGCTGTACTGAGCGGACCCGATAGCCGCAGCGCTTGGCGGACGTGGGCGTTAAGAAATCACCGCCAGCCCTGCGCTGGGGTCAGGACGGCTTGCGCAGAAGAAAGCGGTACACGCCGCTGTCCTCAGAGTGCTCTACGAGTTCATTGCCCGTGGTTCTGCAGAACGCCTCGAAGTCAGCGACGGACCCAGGATCGGTGGCAAAGATCTCCAGTGTTCCGCCCCCGGCGACTTCCTTGAGCGCTTTCTTGGCCTTGAGAATGGGTAACGGGCAATTCAAGCCCTTCGCATCAAGTACATGGTCAGCCATGGTGGGTTCCTGTGTGGTGCGTGTTGATGGGTGCGCGTCGTTCAGATAAAGAGGTTGATGTGACTCTGGGTCGCAATCTCGATGTAGGTGGCTGCCCCGCCAACCTCGAGGTCCGGAATCATGTCATCCAGCGAGTACTCGAAAAGGTCCATGGTCATTTGGCAGGGAATCATTCGAACATCCGCCTCGACCGCCAGTTCGCGCAACTCATCGATGCTTGCGACGCCCTTTTTGTTGATGAGGTTTTTCATCATGGTAGAGGCGGCCCGGTCAACGCCCGGGATTGCCGATACAAGATTGGGCATCCCCATGTGGCCGCCCATCATCGGCATCTTCATCGCAGGGTTTCCGAGCGAGGACACCTTGAGGTCGAGGTCTTTGAGCAACAAGGTCAGACCGTAAAAAGTGAAAAACATCGTGACCTGAAGCCCCATGGCAGCCGCGGTAGTACCGAGGATAAAAGGTGGATAAGCCCAGTCCAGTGTGCCCTTGGTAACGATAATGGACATGGTATTCGGATCAATCGAATGCGTTTCGGAGCTCATTGCCTACCCCTTGTTCTGTCGAAAATTTTTCTGAATTAGTATATAAAATTTTTTTTTATTAGAACAATCTTATACTATTGGCATTACGTCTAGTGGTCAACCAGTGAAATTGACAGTGTGGAAATGACAGATTCAGTTCGTGCAGTACGCGATGACGCGCCCCAGCGGGCAAGGCATGCCTCGCGCGCCGCTTTCATCAGTAATGAGCTGTTTCGGACCGAGCACTTTGGCAGCCACCATCCCTTGTCGATTCCTCGACAGTCCGCGGTACTTGATGTCTGTTTTTCTTTGGGATGGTTGAACCCTGAGCAGGTCGTGGCCTGTACCGCAGCGAACGAGGAGACACTCACCCGATTTCATGACCCCGGTTATGTTCACGCACTGCAACGGGCTTGTGTTGAACAGAAGGTATCCAGGGAAAGCCGTGAACGGTTTCATATCGGCACCATGGAAAACCCGGTTTTTGCGGGGCTCTATGAGCGGGCGTCCACGGTTGTAGGTGGCTCCATCAACGCGGCCCGCCTGGCACTCGATGGCGGTATCGCGTTTCATCCGGCTGGCGGTACGCATCACGGAAGACCTGATCGCGCTGCAGGGTTTTGCTATTTTAACGACCCGGTTTTCGCGATATACACACTGCTGGACGAAGGCCTTCGGCGCGTTGCCTACATCGACCTTGACGCACATCACGGTGACGGTGTGCAAGACGCCTTTGCATCGGACGCCCGGGTGATGACGGTCTCTATCCATGAGGAAAGCCGTTGGCCAGGAACCGGTAAGCTGGAGGACCGAGGCGGCGGCCAGGCCCGCAACCTGCCCGTGCCCAGCGGCTTTAATGACAGCGAAATGGCGTACCTGATTGAGCAGGCCCTTGTCCCGTTGCTGGATAATTTTGAGCCTGAAGCCCTGGTGATCACGTGCGGCGCGGACCCACTCATGGCAGACCCCCTGTCGGGGATGGCGCTGAGCAACCAGGCTCTATGGGACGCAGTCATCACGCTGAGCAACCTCAGTGAACGCAATGTGATCCTGGGTGGTGGCGGTTACAACCCGTGGACGGTGGTTCGGTGCTGGGCCGGGTTGTGGGGGAAACTCACTGATCAAGCTCTTCCCGACCGCTTGCCCGAGGAGGTCATTGGGTTGTTGAAGACCTTCGAATGCGATCTGGTTGATGACGAAGAGATTCAACCCGGGTGGTTTGAAACCCTGCAAGACCCCTACCGTTGGGGGCCATTACGGCCCGAGATCGCCAGGTTGGCGGAAATTGTGCTGCAATAACATGAAAGGACACGGTGGTGAATTCTATGATGATCGATACAGATGACTGGCTGAGCAAAATCGCCCGGATAGAGGACCTCGAGGATGCCGAATTCGATCCGGAACTGGTTCGGGAAATGCAACTGCGGCAACGTGGCCTTGACCGGCCGGTGCGTTTTTCGACGCCGACGTTCAAGGAGTACGAAACCAGCGAATTGAGCGGTTGCGGGCAAAATAGTTTCCCGGCGTTCTCCATCACCGCTGCAGGCTGCGCGCTGATGTGCGACCACTGCGAGGCCAGGATTCTCGAACCGATGATTCCTGCAACCCGACCCGAACTGCTTGATGCCAAGGTGCGCGAACTCATCGAAAAGGACAACCTGCAGGGCTTTCTTCTCTCGGGGGGGTCCAACAAACGCAACCAGATCAATTACTCCCGGTTTTACCCGGTCATTGAACGCCTGAAGCATGATTTTCCGCATCTCAGGATCGCCATTCACACGGCGCTCACTGACGAAGCGGGCGCGAGAGAGATGGAGTCAGCGGGTGTGGATACCGCCATGCTCGACATCATCGGTGCCCAGGAAACGATTCGCGACGTCTATCATCTCGACCGGCCCGTTGATGATTTTGAGGCAACCCTTGAGGCCTTGTGTGCAACCACCATGCAGGTGTCGCCGCACATCGTTATCGGCCTGCACTATGGCCGCATCCTTGGCGAGATCAATGCGCTGGATATTATTGCTCGCCACCCTTGTCCGGCCCTGGTTTTGGTGGTCATCATGCCGTTTTATGCGCGAGCGGGGACGTTCCAGACCCCCACTACCCGCTCCGTGGGGCGCATCTTCGTCGAAGCGCGCGATCGACTGCCCGAGCGGCAGTTGCTGCTGGGTTGCGCGAGACCGCCCGGTATGCACAAGAGGGTGACCGACGCCTATGCCGTGATGGCGGGTCTCGACGGGATTGCCTTTCCGGCTGATGGGGCGGTTGCGGTCGCCGATGCCATCAACCGGCCATTCCACCAGGCCCATGCGTGCTGCTCTGTCAAACTCGGCGAGCGCATGACCAATGGAATCTCTTCGGGATTCACCCGGAGCTGCGCAGCCTGAAGGTTGCCGTACACTGCAAGGAACACATCATGGGATGCATCAAGAACGAAAATGCCACACCCGCCCCGGCCCGGGCGGGCGGGCCTGACCACAACCAGTTCCATGACATGGTGCCCAGGCCACCTGCGCCGACCCCCAAGTCCATGCGCAACGGAGCGAGGGTTAAAAACGCCGATGCGCGCCCGGAGGGGGTATACCGACCCGACTACAATATTCTGACACCACACATGCGTTCACCGGAGTATGTGCAGATGTCCACTGCCGCTGCGATCAGCCTGGGCATCACCCAGGGTCGAATGTATCGCTGCGATTGCACACGCTGCCTGAATTTGTTGTTGACCTATCCGGAGGGCTGCAGGGCGAACTGTGCATACTGCGGGCTGGCGCGCCACCGTGAGGCCGAGCGGGACTACGCTGACCGGAATTTCATTCGGGTCGACTGGCCGGCCGTGCCCATGGAGACGGTCGTGGACATCGTTGCTCGTGATGGTGCGGACAGCCCTTTCCACCGCATGTGTATTTCAATGATTACCCACCCCCGTTCAGACGAGGATACCGTCACTGTTCTCAAGCAATGGACTGACCGCATCGATCCGGCGACGATCCCTGTTTCAATCCTTTCCAACCCCACCACCATGGGTCGTGAGGATGTGGTTCGTCTGCATGAACTGGGTGCGGATATCTTTACCGTCGCGCTCGATGCAGCAACGCCGGAGATTTTCGACCGGACTCGCGGAAAAGGCGTGCAGTCGCCACACAAATGGCAGAAATACTGGTCGGTTCTCGAGGATGCGCGGGATGTTTTTGGCCCGCAGAAATTCGGGGCACACATCATTGTGGGTATGGGCGAAACCGAGCAGGAAGTCCTTGAGCTGGTTCAGAAACTGGTCGACATGGGCGGCCACAGCCACATGTTCTGTTTCTTCCCGGAGCAGGGCTCACTGATGGATCATCTGCCCGCCACCCCCCGTGATCAGTGGCGCCGGGTTCAGCTCGCCCGGTACCTGATTGACTATCGTGATGTGCGTGTCGATCACATGCGATTCGATGATCTGGGACGGGTTATCGATTTTGGAATGCCCGCCACCGAGCTCGATGAAATCATCGATGCGGGTATCGCGTTTCGGACCTCGGGTTGTCCCGGAAAATTCCGGGATGACATCTCTGCCTGTGATCGGCCTTACGGAGACTCGCCGCCCAGCGACATTGCCAGCTACCCATTCCAGCCTGAGCGGAAGGACCTTAAAACCATTCGTAAACAGCTTGAAATCCCTCACCGCCTGGTGTGATCCGCTGGTCTGTCGAAAGACATGATGGACGGCAAGGTTCAGCCCGCATGAAGAGCAATACCGTATTGCGAATCATCGACAGCGGCGTGCTGGAAGGCCGGAGAAATATTGCCATGGGGCAGGCGCTGATTGATGCCCATGTCGAGGGTAAGGCGCCGGATACCTTGCGTTTTTTACGTTTTCCCCCTACGGCGCTGATCGGTCGACACCAGGACCTGGGCAAGGAAGTGAACGTTGATTACTGCAAATCTCAGGGCATTGGCCTCGCTCGGCGCATCACGGGGGGTGGTGCGATCTACCTTGACCCCGGTCAGCTCGGCTGGGAGCTGGTCATCCACCGCTCCCGTCTTGCGGCACCGGATCTCGGCAGTATTGCTGCGGAAATCTGTACCGCGGTGGCGGAGAGCCTCTCAACACTGGGTGTGGCTGCGCGGTATCGGCCCCGAAATGATATCGAGGTGGAGGGTCGCAAAATCAGCGGTACGGGGGGTTTCTTTGAGGAGGACACCCTGTTTTTTCAGGGCACGGTTCTGGTCGATTTAGACCCTTCGAAGATGGTAGCGGCGTTGCGTGTCCCTCGGGTCAAGCTGGAGAAGCACGACCTCGATTCCGCAGCGCAGCGCGTGGTGACGCTGGGTGCGTTGCTCGGTAATGACTGCCCTGACCTGCCCACGATCCAACGTGCCCTGTCGCAGGGGTTGGCGGCCCGGTTTGGCCTTGCTGCCGAAGCCGGCGAATTCCATGAAGAGGAATCCAAACGAGCACAAAGCCTGTATGAGGAGGAAATAGGCCTGGATGAATTCGTGGATGAAATTAACCATCCGGGCGCTGATCAGGGAACGCTCGAGGGTGAGCACACGGGTCCGGGCGGATCGGTACGCAGTTATGTGAGCCTGCAGGGGGCGGGTCAGCAACGATTCAGCTCGGTGCTCATTTCCGGGGATTTCTTTGTGACGCCGCCGCGGGTGGTATATGACCTCGAGGGCGCCCTTCGCGGCAGCGCAGTGGCCGACCTTGAGCCTACGATCGTTGGATTCTTTGAACGCACCAGCGTGGACATGCTCTCGGTGAGCCCTGCTTATTTTGTGTCATCGATTCGCGCCGCCCTGAATACATCATGAAACGTTTGCTCGTGATACAGCACACCTCGGCCGATTATCTGGGCCTGCTCGAGGACCACCTGGAAGGCCGCCGTATTCGTTTTCAATACGTCAGGCCCTTTACTGAGCGCGGCCGCGTGCCGCTGGGGGCGGGTGATTTCGATGGGCTGATTCTGCTGGGCGGCGGGCCATGGGGCAGCGCGGGGCAGCGCGATGTGCCCACGCTGGCGCGCGAAATTGAACTCACGGGTGATTTTCTCAAGCGCTCCCGACCCGTGATCGGTATCGAGCTGGGCGCACAGATTCTCACGCTGGCGGCGGGCGGTTCGGTCGAGTCCACGCCGCTTCAATTCACCGTGGAGACGGCCCGGCGCATTGAAGATTCAGCGTTCAATGGTTTCCTCCCCGAGGTCTTTCCACATGTGAGCTACATGCGGGATCGCCCGGTTCTTCCCGAGAGCGCCGTTACGCTCGCTGTCGATGCCAGCAACAGGCCGGCGATTTTCCAGTTGGCTCAGACAGCGATCGGGTTCACCGGGCATCCCGGCTTCAAACCGGCCATGGCGGAGGACCTCATCATGGAGTTCGAGGAATCAGCCCCGGACCCGGTTCCCGCTCTTGAGCAGCTCAGGGTGCAGGTGCGCGCGATCGAAGATGCGCTGGTGCCCACCATGACCGGCCTCGTTCAGGTGACCGGATTGATGCGGGCGAGGCAGGCAATCCCGCTTTCTCTCAAGCCGGAATGACACGAATCAACGAAAAGCATTGATTCTTTGTACCAGAACAGTATAAATTAGAATATCTTAATATTTGTTTTTGCGTGTTCGGCGCGGCTGAAAGGCCAAGTGCCCGCCGAAAAGGAGCAACAATAATGGCTGAAAAACTCATCATCGTTATGGCAAACACTGACCCCCGTAACGGCGAGGAGTTAGGGGCACCCATTTTCCAGGCCACGGTAGCGGCTGCGATGGAATACGAGGTTGACGTGATTTGCACCGCGACATCAGGCCGCTTGATGAAAAAAGGCGTTGCAGAACAGTTGTTTGTCAAGGAGGGCTCGCCCAAATCGGTTTACAGCTTCATCCAGGATGCCCACGAAGCCGGCGTGAAGTTCTATTGCTGTTCCCCGAACCTGGATTTGTTCGACATGACTACCGATGACCTCATTCCTGAGTGTGAGGGCATTGTGGGAGGCGCTCACCTGATTGAAGAAATCATGGAAGAAGATTGCAAGGTGCTGTCTTATTAAGTTGGGCGTAACGGGAAAGAGAAAACACCACCATGTCACATGCACACGGCTCACGCGTTCAGGAATATATCGGCGATCCGGTCTCGGACAGCCCGGTTGTGGAGCGAGAGGAACTCAAGAGTATTTTTGCCGATATCCAGGCGGATATCCGTTACGACCACGAACTGAATGGTTGCCTCAATTGCGGCATCTGCACCGCCACCTGTCCGGCGGCCCATTATTATGATTTCAGCCCAAGGGAAATCGTACAGCTGCTTTGGACTGAGAACCTCGAGGGCATTTACGACGCGATGCAGGAAAAAATCTGGGCTTGCGCTCAGTGTTACACCTGCGCGGCACGCTGTCCCTTCGGCAACTCACCCGGTGGGCTGATCATGCTCATGCGAGAGGCCGCTATCAAGCACGGTATGGAATCCGCCAAGAACGTCTTGCGGCCATTTTCGCGTGTCATGCTCAAACTGATATCGACCGGAAACCAGTTGTCACCGGACATGATTACCGCAGACGGTTTTGCGGACTGGGGACCAAATGTTTCAAAGATACAGGCGCCGCTTGACATCTTGCGCAAAGCCATTCCCGTGCCCACGCTGAACACGACCAAGACCGCCTGGGAGGTCAATCTGAAAACCTCGGTTGAGCTGTACACGATCTGGGAGGAGACCGGCGTGCTGGATCAACTTGAGACCATCGATGAAAACCTGTTCGACGTGATTCTCGACATCATGGATGAAAAAAGAGAGGACCTTGAGGACTGGGAAGACGAGCAGGAAGACGATTGAACATCATGCACCGCGCAGGCGGTGATGTGATACACAGCAGGAAAATAATCAATGACTGAAGAAAACAACCGTCCGCCAGGAGAGCGCTTTACGGGCCACGGATCCGAATGGCGGGACTCTGACCTGAACCCCCGGGATGCACAGGCGGCAACCGCCTGGGTGGAGCAGATTATTGACAAACGCTCGTTGCTGACGGGTAAGGAGCGCGTCGAGGACGTGCGTGACGCAATGTGGGAGCTGGAGAAAGACGGGGAAATCGTGGTCCACCGAATTGGCGATCAACATGCTCCAAAAACCGCGAAAACCATCTATGGTTGGGACAAAAAGGTGCCCACCAATCAACTCTGGCACCATAAATCCTGCGGTCAGTGCGGCAATATTCCGGGTTATCCGGCTTCTTTGCTCTGGCTCATGAACGAGCTTGGCACCCAATACCTGGACGAGACCGACCAGACATCATGCACGGCATGGAATTACCACGGCTCAGGCATTGGCAACCTGGAGAGCCTCGCGGCGGTGTTTTTGCGGAATTTTCACCAGGCCTATGTATCAGCCCGGGCGCAAGGGCTGCCGGATGGACACTATTACCCGCTGGTCCATTGCGGCACTTCATTCGGAAACTACAAGGAAGTTCGGGGCTATTTGCTGCAATCAGCCACTTTGCGAGAGAAGGTTCGCAAAATCCTGGGCAAGTTGGGGCGCCTGGTAGATGGCAAGCTTCTGATCCCCGAGGAGGTGGTGCACTACTCCGAGTGGGCGCACATGATGCGCGAGGAGATCGCGGAGCGGCAGACCATTGACGTGAGTCACGTGCGCGCAACCATTCACCCCGCCTGCCACGTGTACAAGATGGTGCCTGAAGACGTCATTTACGATGACGACGTTATGGATGGCAATCGCGTTGCTGTTTCCACGGGCATCATGCAGTCACTGGGGGCGCAGGTCATCGATTATTCAACCTGGTACGACTGTTGCGGCTTCGGGTTCCGTCACATCATCTCCGAGCGCGAATTCACGCGCTCATTCGCTATCGATCGAAAGATCAAGGTGGCCGTGGAGGAGGCCGAGGCGGACGTGATGATTGGCCACGATACCGGGTGCATTACGACCCTGGACAAAAACCAGTGGATCGGCAAGGCAGCCGGCAAGGAATACAGCCTGCCCGTGCTGGCGGACGTGCAGTTCGCGGCGCTGGCTTGTGGAGCACATCCCTACCGAATCGTGCAGTCCCACTGGCACGCTTCAGCGACCGAAACACTGATGGAGAAAATCGGTATTGACTGGCAAGCGAAAAAAGCGGAATTCGAAAAGTATCTCAAAGACGTTGAGGCCGGTCAGTTCGACAGCCTTTACGACCCGCGCCTGGCCATTACCAGTGGCCCCGGGTTTCAGGCATTGCCCCAACCGGTTAACAAATGAACTCACGACCTACGGTAGATCAATAACATGGCGAAACCAATACTCGTAGTTGGCGGCGGCCCCGCCGGTCTGGCAGCAGCGCATGCGCTTGCCAGCGCAGGCAAGGCGTGCATCCTTGTAGAAAAAGAGGAGCGGCTCGGGGGTGCCCCAATCCTTTCGGGTTACCACAGGCTCGTTCCCTCAGGCGTCCTGGCAAAAGATGCCATCGGCGGAATGGTGGACCGGGTCGTCAATGACGAGCGTGTGACGATTCACACCAACACCCGGGTATCGGTGTTCGATGGATCACCCGGCGATTTCAAGGCGGAAATAGAAGGCGTGGGTTCTTTGGAAGTGGAGTCCGCTATCTTATGCACCGGTTTCACTCATTTCGATGCCCTCAACAAGCCGGAGTGGGGTTTTGGCACATACCCTGATGTGGTGAGCACCACGCAGGTGGAGCAAATGATGTCTTCGGGACAAGGGGTGCGTTGCCCCTCCGACGGGCGAAAACCGAAGCGGGTGGCCATTTTGCTTTGCGTTGGATCGCGGGACCGCCAGATCGGCAGGGAGTGGTGTTCAAAGATCTGCTGCACGGTGTCTTCCAACATGGCAATGGAAATTCGCGAAGAACTGCCCGACTGTCACGTTTACATTTACTACATGGACATTCGTACCTTTGGCCTCTACGAGACGAAGTACTACTGGAAAAGCCAGGAAGAATTCAAGGTCAAGTACATCAAGGCGCGAATTGCGGAAGTCACCTCTGATGGTGAGCGGCTGATCGTCAAAGGGGAGGACACCCTGGTCAAACGACCCATCACCATCCCCTTTGATCTCGTGGTGCACGCCATTGGCATGGACCCAAACGTGGACAACGCACACATTGCGAGCACCTTTGGCGTTCAGCTGGAGCGTCATGGTTATATCGAAGAGGGTCACTCATACGGCGCCCTGGGTGCCACGACTCGACCAGGGGTTTACGTGGCCGGAGCCGCCACCGGGCCGGAAACCATTGATGATTCCATCGCCCAGGGCACTGCCGCTGCCCTGCGGGCCATGGTGCCCCAAAGCAGCGCGGCTTGAGCGGAACCTGACCCCGGTGGATCACCTGAACGCTCAAGGCCACGCAATCGTCCCGGAACCCGGCCGACCCCGTCTCGAACTCAGTGGACCCCTGCTCAACAGCGCTTTCGAAGTGCTGGTTGCTGCCGCAGAGGCCCAGGGGGGTATCGAACTCTGGATTGATGCGCTCAAGCTCAAAAGTCGAATGTTTCAGCAGGCGTTGACAGCGCCAGAGCTCGAACTGGTTGCGTTCAAAGGGCTGTGCGCGTTCATGTCCAGCGTTCGGCGCAGGGTTGGCCCCTGGCTGGAGCAACCGGCTTTCGACCAACTCGCCACAGCCATCGAACACCTGCTCAAGGGCCATGAAGATACCGCGACGACAGACCAGCGAGTCGGTCGCTTCTGTTCCCAGTTTCCTGATGATCGCCAGCACCGCTGGGTTCGAGATCTTGCAGCTGAGTTGTTGCACCAACTCGACCCCGAACGCTATCCGCTGATGTCACGCTGGGTTTGGGATGAACGGGCCAACACTGGAGTCATCCGGGAGATTTGGTACGGAGATCATGTCGATGGAATGACCCTGCGTGTGCCGGACGGGTATCCCACCTACCTGGTATTGCGCGAGGAGCTTAGCCAGTTTTTGACCGACAACGGCATTTTTCGTGATGTGCTCTGGTATGTTGACCTGCTGTGCGCGCAGGTCTATGCAGGTTACATCTCCGCCCAGGGCAATGCTTACTTAAGGGCGGATTTCTCCGCCCCGCATGACCCGCTGGAGCATACTCGGCGGATGCTGGGGCTGGATGGTGTCCGGGCTGATTCCGGGCGCACGCGGCTGAAGTCGATTAACGGAGAGTCCCATGTGCTTGAGACCCCGGCGGACGCCGATCACGGATCTCAACAGCAGGAATAAGACCAGGAACAACCGAGCCATGCCGATTCATGAAAAATCCCTGATCCGTCCGGAAAACATCCTCTCGCATGACCAACTCGAGGTGGACGGCGTTGATGTATCCGGTCACTGGAGCACGTTCATCCAAGATCGCGTGGTGACCGACTACAACGAGGCAATGGAAGAGGAGATTTCCGCCTTGCCGGGCGGTGAGCTGATTCACCGCTGCTGGCAATGCGGTTCGTGCACCAACTCGTGCACTGTCCATGCGCTCAACCCCGACTTCAATCCGCGGTACTGGATTTACCTGATCCGGCAAGGGATGGAGTCGGAATTGCTTCGCGACAAGGACATCATCTGGCAGTGTGTGTCCTGCCATAAGTGCACCCACGTCTGCCCTCGGGACGTTGCGCCTGAAGGCGTGATGAAAGCGACAGCCCACTGGTTGGAGCTCAAAGGTCACACCCCGAGATCGCCGTCCATGACCTTCGATGAATTGTTCAGCGAGCAGGTCTTTGAGAAAGGGAAGATCGAAGAGGGTCGCCTGGTTCAGCGTTTCCTGAAACGCACCCGACAGGCCCTGCTGCAGGACTGGCTGCTCGAAATGGTCAAGGGCATGCTTCGACATCTGCCGGTGTCTCTCATGGCGCGCATGGGCCTGTCCCGACTCGTTCACCCACGCGCTCGCGATTGGGGTCCCGCCCGGGACGCCATACGGGAGTATGTCGATGAGCAGACGGCCCGCCAGCGCAAAGCCCTCGGACTCGATGAACTCGTTGCGCACACGGCTTCGGAGGCCAACCCCGCCAATCATCATCAGGAAAACCGCCATGTCTGAACACAAACCCTATCAAGAAGTGGCCTACTATCCCGGCTGTGCGCTGGAGGGTACCGGCCACGCCTACAATCGTTCCACCAAGGCCGTTGGAAAGTCGCTCGGTCTCAAGCTGAAAGAGGTGGAAAACTGGAACTGTTGTGGTGCGATGGAGGTCAAGAACATCGACTCAAAATTGCAGACTTACCTGTCTTCCAGGGTGATGTCTATTGCTGCGAACGACATGCAACAGGATGTAGTGATGGCACCTTGCAACGGTTGCTACCACAACCTGAAACGAGCGGAACATGACTTGAGCCAGGACAGCGAAACCATCGAGGTGGTGGATAAGCTCTCCAAAAAAGCCGGACACAAAAGTTACAAGGCAGGGCAGGTTGAGACTATCCACGCACTGGACTGGATCAAAAAAGCGGTGGGCGAAGAGGAGCTGGGCCGGCGCGTCAAGAACACATTGGCGGGCGTCAAGGTAGCCAACTACTATGGCTGCATGTACACACGCCCACGCCATATTTTTCCTGAAAAGGACCAGGGAGGGGGCAGCGAGTCCACCTCAAAACCCCATGACATGGATGATCTGCTGGCCGCCGCGGGTGCGGAGAACGTCGAATTTCCACTCAAGACAGCGTGTTGCGGAGGCGCGCATACGCTTTCAGACAGCGACACTTCGACGCGGCTGGTGGCCAACATCTTGCAAGCTACAGAGGCGGCCGGTGCGGAGGTCATCGCTACGGAGTGTCCAACCTGTCACAGCGGTCTGGAGATGCACCAGATCAGAGCGGCCTCGCGTCTGGGCATCAAAACCGACGTTAAGATCCTTTATTTCACCCAATTGCTGGGCCTCGCCTTGGGGCTCAAGCCGCGCAAAGTCGGCATACAGGAGAATGTCTCTGATTCCATGGACTACCTGAAGGAGAGGGGCCTGGCATGACGCCGTTCGAGGATATTGGGCGACGATTGCGGGCCGTTATTGACGGGACCGGGTTGTCATCGAGCCCTGATGAAATGCTGGCGCTGGGTGAATGTACCCTTGAGCACTGGGTCAGGTTTCGAGACATGGAGCCCACCGAAACGAAACGAGAGGGGTTTCGTTTGCTTGGTTTACATCGGCAGGGCGCTCACAAAGAGCCCAGCTTCAATGCCTGTCGGGAGACCTGTCGAGAGCTGGTTTATTATTACAACCTTGCGGCACTGAAGCCGGAGCGCGAGAAGGCTGATGGGCACCTGAAGATGATGGCAATGATCGCGCATCATTTGTTTTTATTTGTCAGTGGGCGGATGGAAACGCGCCGACTGGGTGACTTTTGTTGTTCGTCGCGCCCGCTGCGTACACAAGAATCAGGGAGCTGAAAAATGCCGAACGTAAGAGGCTGTAACCTGCCAGACGATTTGCTTTACGACGTCGAGAACCATACGTGGTTCACCGAGACCGGCACCGGTAACGTGCGCATCGGGATGACCAGTATCGCGACAGCCCTGGCTGGGCAATTGGTCGCTTTTACACCCAAGAAAGTGGGCCGAAAGGTCCGCGCCGGAAAATCCTGCGCAACTGTGGAGTCAGGCAAGTGGGTGGGGCCAGCAAAGTCCGCTGCTGCCGGAGAGGTGGTGGCCGTAAATGATGAAATGGTTTCCAATCCATCCATGGCTAACCAGGATCCCTACGCGGCATGGTTGGTGGAAATCGCCCCGGAGGACTGGGCCGCTGTCAAGCCCGGTTTGACACCGGGCTCCGATGTGGCAGCCCCCTACGAGGCCAAGATGGACGCGGACGGATTCGACGGTTGCGTCTGATCAGATCGGGCGGCACTTGGCCAGTCGGGCCCGTTTAGCGAGCTCAGGATACACTGGTCTCGGGCACCGAAAAAAACTTCAGGCGGTCCATATCGCCTCTCATCCGGTATTCCGCGGGAGACCGCTTGGCGGCCTGATCGCACTGCAGTTGTGCCGCCATTGTCTTGGCTTCGGTGATGAAAGCTTGGTACAAGGCGCCCCTCTCTCCTTCACTCAACTGCCTCGAATGGTAACCGGGGCAGGTCAGGGCCGCATCGATCGAGAACGCTTCAAGTGCCACACTGTCGCGCTTGTGGGTCCATGCACCACTATGCACATCGAAATCGTAAAGGGGGAGAAACAGGAAGCCGTGCTCAGCCACGAAATCGATGGCATCGAGGATAAAGTCGACTTCAATTTGATCCATGATGTAATGGAGACTGATGCGGCACCAGCCTGGCTTGACCCCGCAAAAACCCTCGTTGATGGCCTTTCGGTATTCCTCTGAGGTTTCTTGATCGATATCCAACAGCCGATGGCCGTAAGGGCCGGCACAGGAACAGCCCGCCCGGGACTGAATGCCGAAAAGATCATTTAAAAGGGTTGTAATGAATTTCGGGTGCAAGTACTGACCCGCTTCGTTTCGGATATTGAACGAGACGATACTGACCCTGAGATCAGGGTCCGGGTTGCCCAGCACCTCGATGCTTGGATTCCGACCCCAGCGCTCAAGCGTCTGTTGCAGTAGTTGCAACTCCCGCCGTTCAATGGCTTCCACACCCAGCCGGTCTTTGAGCTGGAACGCCAATCCGGCCTTCAGAATCTGGAGCACGCCCGGAGTTCCGGCTTTTTCTCGCTCTTCGATGTCCGTGATGAAATCCTGGCTTTCAGGACCGACATAATCCACGGTGCCCCCTCCGCTGACGCTCGGAGGAAGCTCCGCATGGTACAGGCGCTTGTTAAACACCAGCACACCCGTGGAGCCGGGCCCGCCGAGAAATTTATGAGGTGATATGAACACCGCATCGAGCGAGGCGTCGCCGTTGAATTTTCCGGGAGGTGGATTCATGTCGATGTCCACGTAGGGCGCGCTTGCGGCAAAATCGAAACAGGCCATCGCGCCATGGCGATGCAGCAATGCAGCGATCTCATGGACCGGGGATCTCATGCCTGTAACGTTGGAGGCTGCTGAGAACGATCCGATGCGCATTCTCCCGCGATAGCGTGAATCCTGCAGCAGCTGTTCCAGATGGTTGAGGTCGATCAGGCCCTCTGGCGTAAGGTTGACCTCGATGACGGTCGCCAGGTTTGAGCGCCAGGAAATTTCGTTGGAGTGGTGCTCGTATGGGCCGACAAAAACGACCGGCTGACGTTCGCGCAGGTATTCGGTGAATTGCTGATCCGCTTCTTTGCCCAGTAAATCCGTCAACATGTGGGTGAGATTCTGTCGCGTGGCCGGTGGCAGGGCAACGCCGATAATCTGTTGCAGTTTGTCGATGGCGCCTGTGGCGCCGCTGCCGACGCAAATAATCCTGCCGTCTGGGCCAGCATTGACTGATTTTTTTATCGCCTGCTCCGCCTGTTCGAGCAGGTGGGTCATGGAGCGCCCGCTGATATCGTCTTCGGTGTGCGTGTTGGCGTAAATGCGCTGCAGATTCTGCAGGTAGCGTTCGATCATTCCCAGGCAACGCCCAGAAGCCGTGTAATCCGCGTACACCATTAGGCGGTCGCCAAATGGTGTATTGACGGTTGCGTCCGCGCCGACTACCTCGCTTCTCAAAAAGTCGAAATCAATATTTCTCTGCTCAAACATGGATCACCTGGAGCCCAACGAGACACGCGTTATTGCACATCATCCAACCCGTTCTATTGTACCCTCACCACGGGCTTTCGCGCAGTTCTCTCGTGCCGGGCCTTCGGGGTTACAATGCTCGACTCAGATTTCCACCAGGACACCGACCATGTCTGATTCAATCACCAGTCAATTACAACTTAATAATCCGGGCTTGTTCCGACAGCAAGCCTATGTCGGGGGGAAATGGCTTGGGTCGAACACCGGCAAGACATTTCCCGTGACCAACCCGGCGGATGGCCGCGTGCTTGCAAGGCTGCCCGACCAGGGCGTAGCGGAGACCCGGGCGGCGATAGATGCCGCGGCCCAGGCTTGGCCGGCGTGGCGCAACCAGACCGCCAAGGAGCGGGCCGGAATCTTGCGCAAGTGGTACGAACTGATATTGGCTAATAAGGATGACCTGGCGGCCATCATGACAGCCGAACAGGGTAAGCCACTCGCAGAATCGGCAGGGGAAATCCTCTACGGAGCATCGTTTATCGAATGGTTTGCTGAAGAGGGAAAGCGAATTTACGGTGACGTCATTCCCCAACACATGTCCGACCGAAGAATCCTGGTCATCAAGCAGCCTGTCGGTGTGGTCGCGGCGGTCACGCCGTGGAATTTCCCGAATGCCATGATTACGCGCAAAGCAGGGCCGGCCATGGCAGCGGGGTGCCCCATCGTGATAAAGCCTGCCTCGGAAACACCGCTTTCCGCGCTCGCGCTTGCCGTGCTGGCGGAGGCGGCAGGCGTGCCCGCGGGCGTGTTTAACGTGCTGACCACCACTCAGGCGTCCCAGGTGGGTGTCGAATTGACCGAGAGCAAAACGGTGAGGAAATTTTCTTTCACCGGTTCCACGGAAATCGGAAAGCTGCTCATTCGCCAATGTGCATCAACGGTGAAAAAGGTTTCAATGGAGTTGGGGGGCAACGCGCCGTTCATCGTCTTTGACGACGCGGATGTTGATGCCGCCGTGCAGGGCGCCATCATTTCCAAGTATCGCAATGCCGGTCAGACCTGTGTCTGCGCAAACCGGATATATGTCCAGGCCGGCGTGTATGACGAATTTACGGAAAAATTCACCGAAGCGGTCAGGGCATTGAAGGTGGGCCGGGGTGACGCCGAGGGGGTCAATGTTGGCCCACTGATTTCCGAAAATGCGGTCGAGAAGGTGGAATCCTTGCTGGAGGAGGCGCTGAACAAGGGCGCTACCCTGGCGGAGGGGGGTCAACGGCATGAACTCGGCGGCTTGTTCTTTCAGCCAACGGTCGTCCGAGACGTGACCGCTGACATGGCATTCGCTCGCGAGGAGATTTTTGGGCCGGTCGCGCCGCTGTTTCGTTTCGAAGACGAACAGGAAGTGGTTGAGTTGGCGAATGCCACTGAGTTTGGTCTTGCCTCCTATTTTTATGCCAGGGATCTCGGGCGTGTATGGCGAGTTGCCGAAGCGCTTGAATACGGCATGGTGTGTATCAATGACGGTATTTTGTCCACGGAGGTCGCGCCCTTTGGGGGGGTTAAGGAGTCCGGGCTTGGGAGAGAGGGCTCGCGTTACGGCATTGATGAATTTGTGGAGATTAAATACATCACGATGGCGGGTCTCAACCCCTGAGGATCAGCTGATGACCAAACTGGACCTGAGTTACGTCCGCGCACAATTTCCGGCTTTTTCGGAGCCCTCATTGCAGGGATTTGCGCATTTCGAAAATGCGGGAGGCTCCTATGCGAGTGCGCAAACGATAGACCGCCTCCATCACTTCTACACCGCTACAAAAGTGCAGCCCTATTATGATTTTGCGCCTTCCCGGCGCGCTGGTGAACTGATGGACCAGGCACGCTCAAGAATGGCTGAATGGCTGAACCTGGAGCCGCGAGAGGTTCATTTTGGGCCCTCGACGTCGATGAACACCTATGTTCTTGCCCAGGCTTTCCGCCAGCAATTGAGCGCTGGTGATGAAGTGATTGTGACCAACCAGGACCACGAGGCCAACATTGGCGCCTGGAGAAAACTCGAGGCGGACGGCCTGGTGATTCGCGAATGGCGGGTCTGTCCGGATACCGGAGAACTTGACCCGGACGGGCTTGATCAGCTGCTGAATGACCGCACGCGGGTTGTGGCGTTCACGCATTGTTCGAACCTGGTGGGGAGCATGCACCCGGTGCGTGCCTATACCGACACCATACGCAGGGCCGGCGCCTTATCAATAGTCGACGGGGTGTCCTACGCGCCGCATGGACTCCCAGACGTTGCTGCGCTGGGCGCCGACATCTACCTGTTTTCAACCTACAAGGTATATGGCCCGCATCTCGGGGTGATGGCGATGCGTCACCAGGTGAATGAAAACATGGTTAACCAGGGCCACTTTTTTAACGCAGCCAACCCCAATGCACGTTTCACCCCTGCCGGGCCGGATCATGCCCAGATTGCGGCCGTAAACGGTGTGATCGATTACCTTGAAGCCTTGCATGACCATCACTTTGCCGAGGCTGACTCAGGTACGGAGAAGGCCCGCCGGGTACACAACTTGATGCACGAACAGGAGCAGAGCCTGCTCCCCGCCTTGTTGGATTTCGTGGACGCGCATCCGAGAACTCGCCTGATCGGCCGGGCGGACAGTGCCGAGCGTGCGCCCACCGTCGCTTTTTCGATCACCGGACAGACCCCGGCAGAACTCGGCGCCCGGCTTGGGAAGGAGGGCATCGGCGTGGGTGTTGGCGACTTTTACGCCTACCGGCTGGTCAAGGCATTGGGGCTGGATAACGAGGTTGGGGTGGTCAGAGCCTCCTATGTTCATTACACCGCCCCAGAGGAAATCAATCGCTTGCTGGAAGCCCTCGATCGCCACCTTTAGGGTGTGCATCGCGAGTTGACAGCTCAGAATCGGGTCAGCAGGGCGGCATAGGTTTCGATGCCATCCCAAAGGTTCTGAAGGCGCAGGTTCTCATTTGCCCCATGCTGATTGTTGTCGTGATTGGCGATTGGGAGAATCAAAATGGGTGTATTCAGCACCTCCTCGATGACAAAGATGGGCAGACTGCCGCCCATCGTGGGCGTCAGGATCAAGCCCTGTTCTTCCATCGGATCCAGAATCTCGATGATGCGTTTCGCCATGGGGTCATCAAATGATGCCCGGTACGCGGGATACCCTCCGCTGGCCGACCAGTTAATCTGGACGATTCGGTCATGTGCCTTAAGTTCAGAGGGGGAGGGCTGGTCACGCACGATGTGATAGCCCTGCGCCATGATGTGGCGCTCGACCACGCGGCGCAGGTGCTCCGGGGTTTGGTCCGGAACCAGCCGCAAACCTACTGAGGCTGTGGCAGTGGGTTGTATGGCGTTACGGGAATCGCCGCCTACGCCGCCGGAATGAATGCCGCGCACATTGAGCGCTGGCCTCAGGATGGCCATTTCGAGGCGTTCAGGAGATTCCGATTCACCCAGACCGAGCTCCTCCAGCAATTGCTCGTCCATGAGGGGAGAGGCCTTCACGGCCGAACGCTCCTGTTCCGATACAGGCCGAACCTCGTCGTGGAAGCCCTCGATGAGCACTTTGCCTCGTGGGTCGCGCATGCTGGTAAGAAGTTCAGCCAGGCGCATCACCGGGTTGGGCGCCCAGTTGCCATAATGTCCACTGTGCAAGGGTCGGTTTGCGCCATGGATGGTCATGTTTAACCCCACTGTACCGCGGACACCATAGACCAGGTGGCGCCGGCGGCTCTGGTGCATCGGACCATCGCAAAACAGCCAGAGATCTGAATCGAGCAAGTCCTTGTAATGCTCGAGCATCGAGCGCAATCCGGGCGAGCCGGCTTCCTCTTCGCCATCGAGGTAGACCTTGAGGTTGACTGACAAGGGCAGCCCGGCGTCATCGAGAGCATTCAGGGCCGCCTTGAGGGCGATGATGGGGGCTTTGTCATCGGCGGCTGAGCGGGCGAACAATCGTGATTCCGGGTCAAAGGGAGCTTTCAGTTCAAGCGTTTTTCCTCCCAACTCCACCGGGGCATCGCGGAGCACGGGCCGCCAGGGGTCCGAGGCCCAATCTGCCGGGTTAACGGGCTGGCCGTCATAATGGATATAGATCATGATCGTGTGTTTGGCCCCGGACTGAGAGCGTTCTGCAAAGACCACCGGGTTGGCGCCCTCCAGCCTAAGCAATTGCGCCTGCATTCCGGCACCGCGCAACAAGCTTGCGGCGTGCTCGGCATTGAGCTGAATCCCATCCGGATCGCTCGCGACGTTGGGCAAGCGCAGCAGCTCGACAAACTCGTCGACGATGCCCTGCTCGTGGCGTTCTCGCCACTCGCGCACTGTGTTGACGGTCGCGTCATCTGCAGCATAAATGTCCTGCTCGCAGATGCAGATCGCCAACAGGAGCGCTGCTAAATATTTTCTCATTTTTGCGATGTCATCTGCCTTGGGGAGTCACTTAAGATAAACAGTGCGGGACGTGCTGCCAACAGGATCTTTGCGGTGGATGCAGCGCTGATGCAAAACAGTTATCCTTGCGGCTATTCAGGGTGTCGAGACAACCGCGGAAATTACCGGCCCGACCGAGATGAAAAGAACAGACACATCTAACCCGGATTATTTTCACCAAGTGGTGGATTGCCAATGGGGTTGTCCTGCCCATACGGATGTCCCTGAATACATCCGCCTGATCGCGCAGGGTAAATTCACAGAGGCCTACATGGTCAACCGTGAGAGCAATGTATTTCCCGGCATTCTTGGGCGCGTTTGTGATCGCCCCTGCGAGCCCGCATGTCGGCGGGGCCGAACGGGCCAGAAGCCGGTAGCGATCTGCAGATTGAAACGGGTAGCTGCGGACCATAGAGATGATGTTAGAGGTTTGTTGCCCAGGGCACCGACGGAGAAAAACGGTAGACGCATTGCACTCGTGGGTGCGGGTTGTGCTTCACTGACCGTGGCCAATGATCTCATGCCGCTCGGCTACGAATGCACCATTTTTGAGGCTTTGCCTGTGCCGGGCGGGTTGATGCGATCCAACATCCCGGCCTTCCGCTTACCGGTGGAAACGCTGAATGAAGAGATTGACTACATTCTCGACATGGGCGTTGATCTGCGGCTGGGCCACCCTGTAGAGAGCATGAAGGCCCTGCTTGAAGAAGGCTACGATGCGGTTTTCGTCGGCTCGGGGGCACCGAAGGGCAAGGAGTTGTCTCTGCCGGGGCGGACCGAGGCTGACGCGCACATCCACATCGGAATTTCCTGGCTCGAGGAGGTTGCCTTTGGGCACACAGAGGCGATAGGAAAGCGAGTTCTGATCATCGGGGTCGGCAACACGGCGATGGACTGCTGTCGCACCTCGCTCCGCCTCGGGGCAAATGATGTCAAGGTCATGGCGCGTAAACCCCGCGCTTTTTTCAAGGCATCGGACTGGGAGCTCGAGGATGCTGAAGAAGAGAACGTTGAAATTGTCATCAACCATTCACCCAAGGCTTTTGTGCATGAGAATGGGCGATTGACCGGCATGAATTTCGACGTCATGGAATACATCGTAGACAACGGCAGGATCACGGACCAAAAGGTGATCAAAGAGGTGTTTCTGCAGGCCGACGATGTCATCCTCGCCATTGGTCAGGAAAATGCGTTTCCTTGGGTTGAGCGAGATCTGGACATCGAATTCGACCAGTGGGACGTGCCAGTTGTCGATGAAAAAACATTCGAATCCACCTTGCCGGGTGTTTATTTTGGGGGTGACGCTGCGTTCGGCCCGAAGAACATCATCTGGGCAGTGGAGCATGGTCACCAGGCTGCTATCTCAATACATCAACACTGCCAGGGACGCGAGGTCACAGATCGACTGCCGGTGACGATGAACCTGGGCAGTCGAAAAATGGGAATTCATGAATGGAGCTATTCCAACGATTTTGACCCATCAGCGCGACGCAAGATGACACACGTCGATCTCACCAGGCGTTTTGAGCAGTTGACCACGGAGGTCGAGCTTGGCTTCACGGCTGATCAGGTCGCGACAGAGGTGGAGCGCTGCCTGAACTGTGATGTACAAACCGTTTTTTCAGATCGTCTGTGTATCGAGTGTGACGCCTGTCTCGACATCTGCCCGACCGAATGCCTGACCATTACTCAAGACGGTGAGGAAGCTGAGATTTCCGAGCGTCTCAGGGCGCCCCGGCTGGAGCCCGATCAGCTGCTGTTTGTCTCGGAGCCTCTGGAGCAAACCGCACGCGTCATGGTGAAGGATGAAAACCTCTGCGTTCACTGCGGTTTGTGCGCCGAACGCTGCCCCACAGCCGCCTGGGATATGCAGAAGTCCCTGTTAAGCTTCCCTCGCGCAGCCGACCACGTCGAACCTGAGCCGGATCAACGACGAAAAGCCGGATGACTGCAGCCACACACATCAACGATTTCGTCGTTAAAATTGCAACGGCAAACGGAACCGGGTCTGCATCCGCCAACGGTTTGCTGATGAAGGCACTGTTCCGGATGGGTATTCCGGTGACAGGTAAGAACCTTTTTCCCTCGAATATTCAGGGTTTGCCGACCTGGTACGAGATTCGTGCAAACCATAACGGTTACATGTCACGCACTGGCCGGGTTGATGTCATGGTGGCGATGAACGCACAGACCTATGCCAAAGACCTGGCCGAGGTGAGTCCGGGTGGTTTCCTGATTTATGACGCCACCTGGGCGCGTAGCGATCTGGAGTCGCGAGATGACATTACGGTACTGGGCGTTCCCCTTGCGCAAATGTGCAATAAGCATTTTGATCGCGCGCGGGTCCGTATTCTCATGAAAAACGTCGCCTACGTCGGTGTGCTGGCGGCCCTGCTGGATATCGAAATGGATGTGCTTCAGGGCTTATTGGAGGAAACTTTTGCCAGCAAACCCAAGTTGATCGAGGGCAATTTACACGCTATCGCCTTGGGCTATGAGTATGCGAAAACCCATTTTGATTGCCCCTTGCCCGTTCGCGCCGAGCGCATGGGAGATCACTCGGACCATATTCTGATCGACGGCAACGCGGCCGCTGCGCTCGGCTGCGTGTTTGCTGGCGCAACGGTGGGCGCGTGGTATCCGATCACGCCCTCAACTTCGCTCATGGACGCCTTCCAGAGCTACTGCGAGATATTTCGAAAGGACCCCGAGACGGGTGAGAACAACTTCTGTATCGTCCAGGCAGAGGATGAACTGGCCGCAGCGGGCATGGTCCTGGGCGCCAATTGGGCCGGGGCGAGGGCGTTTACCCCAACGTCTGGTCCCGGTATTTCCCTGATGAGTGAGTTCATCGGGTTTGCCTACTATGCTGAAATTCCCTCCGTCTTTTTCGATATTCAGCGTGTGGGCCCTTCAACGGGGATGCCCACCCGAACCCAGCAATGTGACCTGATGCTTTGTGCATATGCATCGCATGGCGATACGCGCCACCCCGTGCTGTTGCCGGCGAACCCGACGGAATGTTTCGAGATGGCTGTGCAATCTTTTGACCTTGCCGAACGCTTGCAGACACCCATTTTCGTGCTCTCTGACCTCGACATTGGAATGAACGACTGGATGATCCCGAATCTGACCTGGGATGATGCTTATGCGCCAGATCGCGGAAAGGTGCTGGACGCACAAGACCTGGAGCACATTGAAAAGTTTTACCGATACCTCGACACCGATGGCGATGGTATTGCCAGCCGGACCTTTCCCGGCACGCACAGCAAAGGCGCCTATTTCGTGCGCGGCTCAGGTCACAACCGATACGGCGCCTACACCGAGGACGAGCACGAGTACCAGGATGTCGTCGATCGGCTTCTCGTAAAGTGGGATACCGCCCGTAAGCTCGTGCCGGCACCTGAAACGCGACTGGCCGATAAAAAAACGTCGATCGGCATCATTGCTTATGGCAGCTCTGATGGGGCGGTGATCGAGGCGATAGATCGCCTTGAAACGGATGGCGTGATGGTCGACTATCTGCGTATTCGTGGCTTTCCTTTCGATCCGTCAGTGCGTGAATTCACACAGAGTCACGAAACGGTTTTTGTGGTCGAACAGAATCGCGATGCGCAGATGTGCAGCCTGCTCAGCATAGAGGCATCGGTTGCGCCTGATGACCTGTTGCCTTTGCTGCACTACAACGGCATGCCGATTCCGAGCGACGCCATCGTGGAGGGCGTGCGTTCCCACCTCAAGAAGGAGGTCGCCGCGTGACCTTTATCACCAAGCCGAAAATTGACTTACCCGGTGAACGAGCCAATGAAATCGGGTTGAAACGGGTGGACTATGAGGGTGTGTTGTCCACGCTATGCGCCGGATGTGGACATGATTCGATCACCGCCTCGATTGTTCAGGCGTTTTGGGAACTTTCCATTGCGCCGCACAACGTGGTGAAGATGTCGGGAATTGGCTGTTCCTCTAAAACTCCGGCCTACTTTATCTCCGGGGCCCATGGCTTCAACTCGGTCCACGGCCGAATGCCCGCAGTAGCGACCGGCGCCCTGGCCGCCAACCGTGATCTGGTGACGATTGGGGTATCTGGGGACGGCGACTCCTTGTCGATTGGGTTTGGCCAATTCGGCCACGCTGTTCGGCGCAACGTGAATATGCTTTATCTAATTGAAAACAACGGTGTTTATGGGTTAACCAAGGGCCAGTTTTCAGCATCCGCAGACCGTGGCAGCAAGTCCAAGAAGGGTGCAGTGAATCCATTGAGAAGCATTGATCCGGTCGCGACGGCTATAGCGCTGGGAGGAAGTTTTGTGGCTCGCGGTTTTTCAGGCGATCGTGATCAGCTCGTTCCGCTGATCAAAGCCGGGATCAAACACCGCGGCTGCGCGGTGATTGATATCATTTCGCCCTGCGTGACCTTCAATGACCATGAGGGCTCTACGAAGAGCTATGCCTACACCCGCAGTCACTACAACCCCGCAATCAATGCCGAGTATATTCCGCCAGCGGAGGAAATCACGGCTGAGTACGATGAGGGCGAGACACTGCCGGTGAAGCTGCACGATGGCTCGACCATCCTGCTGCGAAAAACAGACCCCGAATTTACCCCGACTGTCAGGAGTGCCGCCATGCGCTACCTGGAGGCTCACAGCAGCCGAGGGGAAGTCGTCACGGGGTTGTTGTACCTCAATGAGGATATGCCATCGCTGCATGATGTTTCGGGCACGACGTCCAAACCGCTGGCCAGCTTGACTCACGCTCAACTCGTTCCTGGAAACCAGGCACTGGCGCGTTTACAGGAGAGGCTGCGCTGACAGGATTGCTTTCCGGTGTCGATAAGGAAAAATGCAAAGAAGCCGGGATGATCGGCTTCCTGAAGAGACCGGTGAACGCCGGGGAGGTGCTGGAGATGATCAAAAAGTTCTCGGACGGACCTGATGCTGGAACCGGCAAGCGCGACGGGGAAGACAGCCAGGCTTCCGTCACATCCGCTGGTCAGGATGATGCGTACAGCGCCGTGCTCGAAGGCCTTCTGATTCGATTCCGGCAAGAACTTCCAATGGAAATTGCCCAACTCAGGGATGCGACGGAAACTCGAAACCTGCAAGAATTGCAACAGCTTGCGCATCGACTCAGGGGTTCGGCTGGGGTATTCTCATTATTCGACCTGACCCACACGGCAGAGTCGTTGGAACGAGCAGCAAGAGATGGCAACTGTGACGAGGCGCTCAGCATCGCAAACCAGTTTCTCGAACAGCTTGAGCGTTTCTTGGCCGGTTCCGGAGAAAAATGAGGCGCTAATGGTCACCCTGGTGGTGATGAAAGCAAGTCAATAAAGTCAATATGGATTGGTCGGAATACCGCGACCACGATTAGGGAAAAAAGAAATGGCTCGAGTTCTTGTTGTCGATGACGCAAAAATCATGCGTAACATCCTGCAAACCATGCTGGAAAAAGGTGGACACGAGGTCGTGGCTTGCGCAGAGAGTGGCGAGGAGGCCTTGATCCAATACGATGATCTGAAACCTGACCTGGTCACATTGGACATCCTGATGAAAGGTGTTGACGGCATGGAATGTCTGAAGAGCATTCGCAGCCGCGACCCATCCGCAAAGGTGGTCATGGTAACCGCCCAAGGCCACGGGCAAAAACACGAGGAGGCGTTGGCTGAAGGCGCAGCCGGCTACGTTGCAAAACCCGTGGATCCAGAGCACCTGCTGGCCGAGATTGACCGGATCATGGCGTCTTGATGCTGGAGGAGGATGGAGAACATGACGCCCAATTCCCTCAATAATGTGCAACTGGATACGCTGTGCGGCATCCTCGACAGGGGCAGTGCAGAGCTCTCTGCCGTGTTCGAGATGATTTTCGGGCAACCGGCAGAGCAGCTCATCGTGGCGCCCCAGATGTGCCCCATTGTCGAACTAGGTCGCAAATTCGCCTCCCAGGAGCTGGTGACTGTGCACGCCAATTTTTCCGGTGACCTCGAGGGCGCATTTTTGCTGTTGCAGAAAGAGCTTGATTTTCCCGGCATGCGCAATGCCATCGAGGCTGCGGTATCTGCTGGCAATAACGCTCCTGATCCGACGGACTTTCTCGTCAGGGATTGGGCAAACCAATCCCTGTACGACGACGCTGAAAAAGCCGGGGTCTCGGACGCAGACCTGAAAGACACCCTGGGAGAGCTCGGAAACGTGATACTGGGCTCATATCTTTCGGCGATCTATGCGCAGGTTGGGTTGGCAACGTTTCAGGACCTTCCGGAGGCCAACATCCAGGACCGTGAGCGAGCTGAGTTGCGTGCGGCCATCGAGGCTTATGGTCAGGAGGCCGGATCTGCATTCCTCAGCGAAATCAGTTGTACAATCGGTGGAGAGAAAACCCGGATGTGGTTAGTGCTGTTTCTGCGCCACGATGGGTATCAGAAATTGCTAGAACGTCTTAATTCGGCTTGAGATCCCAGTCGGAGTCGTCGTTGCTGCGCTTGAGCACGGTTTCAAGTTGCTGCAATTGAACAGGCTTGGGAAGAAAATCGTCCATGCCAGCGCGCAGTGCAGATCTCCGCGTCTCTCTCAGCGCATCTCCTGTCAACGCGATGATTCTCAGCTCTGCCCGGTCACTGGAGTATTCCCGTATCCAGCCGGCTGCCTCCAGGCCATTGAGATTTGGCATCCTGAGATCCATGAATATCAGATCGAAGTCACCTTCCGTGGCGGCCTGGATGGCGTCTTGACCATCAACTGCCTGGGTGGGCGTGTAACCGAGCCGACGCAGCAGGGCGCTCATGATTTCCCGGTGGGTCTCTTCATCGTCGACAATCAAAATATTGTGCGGATGTTTTTTTGCAAATGTGCCCGTGGCCTGCAGAGACATGTTGGATGACAAAGGGTCGTTGGGATCGACTTGTGTTACGACATCAAAGCGCACGGTAGTGCCCTTGCCCTCTTCACTTTCTATTGAAATTTCACCGCCCATCAGCTCAACAAGCCCCTTGCAGATGGGCAGACCCAGGCCACCGCCGCCGTAACGGCCGCTGGTTTTAGCTCCACTCTCGCTGAATGGGTCGAACAGCGAGGGAAGCATATCGGTGGGAACGCCGGCCCCCGTGTCTACGATCTCGAATTCAACACGAATTTTGTCATCCTCGAGTAGTTCCGAGTGCGCAGCGAGCTCAATGCGCCCCCCTTCGGTGAACTTTATGGCGTTACTGAGCAGGTTGACCAGGACCTGTTCGAGATGTGATTCATCTCCCATCAATACCGATTGAGGCGCTTCGGAAAGATCGGTGACCAGTTCGATGTTCTTTTCTTTCGCATCCGTGGCATACAGGCCGATGATCTTCTCGATAAACGCATGCAGCTGCAGCTGATTGGCCGCCCTCTCGTTTTTGTCTAGCCTTGACTTGACTGAGCCGGGAATGTCGTCGATGAGATCCAGTAGGGCCCGGCTGTTTCTCTGTACCAATTCCACGAAATTTCTTGGCCTGGCTTCAAGAGGTTCGTCCAGCAGCAACTCGGTCAGGCCGATGATTGAATTGGCCGGTGTGCGGATATCGTGTCCGATGTCGGACAAAAACCGTTGTTTAGCCTCGTCTTCGACTGCAATTCTTCGGCGGTTGATTTGTTCATCATAATGATTTCGTAGCCGTTCCACATACACTCGACGAGCCTGTCCACCGTCCTGTACCAGAAAAGCCATGAGCACGAGAAACCCGACGATGAGCATTGCTTTGGCCACTCCGCCTACGAGCATCACGGAAATACCGAAGGGCCCAAGAACGCAGGCGAGGAAAATAAGATGAGCGCTGTGCCGTACAGAGAGCGCAGAGGTCCCCGCAGCGATACACCCTGCTGAAAGGACGATAGTCAAGACCGCTTCCTGGGTGGCCCAGTACTGCCAGATCACGATGCCCGCGAGCACCCCAAGAGTCAGGCTTTGTATGGCGGTTAATATGCTGAACTGAATGACGGCCTTTTCGCCGATCTTGTCGTAACGCTCTTCAAAGCCACGCGCAAAGAGAAGTCGCACGACGCCCAACAAGATCAGGGCTATTGTTTCAACGCCTACAATCCAGCCGAATTCTCGAAGAAAGGGCGTGCCGAAAACCATAATCAATGAGATAACGGTGTAAACCGGTGCGCCCACAAGGGAGCGTTTTGCCAGCTCCATGGCGGACGCTCTATCAAGAAATTCCTGAAGCCCAGCAATCTCGTTTTTGCTTTGAGTCTCCGTCACGTTCCCCTAAAAGATTGGCTCTGGCGCTTACTCCGGATCAAGGCCTGATATCTTACCCTAGTTTATACGCTTGTTAGCCAATGTGTAATGCATCAGCCGTCCTGATGGACTCACTTCCTTGCTGGCCTACCCGATATATTCCTCGATCTCTTGAACCATGCGGTCAAATTTTTGAATTAGAACCCTCAGCATTTCCCAGTCCGGCCCCAGTGTTGCCGACTCGATGGCGACGCTGCAATCCGCGAGCCTGGCGGCGCCGACAGACCGAGCGGCTGACTTTAGCTTGTGTGCCTGATCCGAGATGGTCTGGACATCCTTCTGGGCCAACGCCGCCTCAAGCACACTGGTCGCTTTCCGCGACTGGGCCGAAAACACCTTCAGCAGACGATTTCGACCTTCGTCATCATCTGCAAACACCCGGGCGAGCATGGCAGGATTGATGGGAGAAGTGCGGTCTTTCTCCATGGCGGGCTGCGTCTCGCCATTCAATGCGTCGAGCGCCTCACGCAGCCTTGAGAGTTCTTGCGCAAGCCCTCGCGCATGCTCCAATGAGATTTCTGCATTATCCCCAGGTTTAAGGTCCTGACATGAGGACTCGAGCTCATGCGCCGCGACCTGGATGTCGACCAGGCCCAGAGTACCGGCCGCACCCTTCAGCGAATGCGCAGTTTGTCGGGCGGTCTCAAAAGACCGGTTCGACAGGTCAGCCTGCAGTGCTTCAAGGTCCTCGCTGTAAGAGTTTGCGAGCTGTCGCAGCAAGCGCTGGAATCCCTCGAGGTCTCCACTCAGGTTGCGCAAGCCAACGGATGGGTCAAGCCCGGGTATGCCCTCCAGCACTGACTCAGAGCCCTCTGCTCCAGAATTGGGTTTTCCTGTTTTCGGACCTTTTGGTGCTTCCTCTGTCACTGATTTTCCTGTTTCTGAAAGCCACTTGATCAGAGTCTTAAAAAGGTTTTCGGGTTGAACGGGCTTGGCAACAAAATCATCCATGCCCGCATCGGTAGCCGCGCGCCGGTCATCAACGAATATATTTGCGGACATCGCCAATATGGGAAGGTGTTTTCCTCCGCGGGCTCGTACATTGCTTTCGCGCATTCGACGGGCGGCCTCGATCCCATCGAGTTTTGGCATCTGGATATCCATTAGGACCAGGTCAAAGCGCTCTTGGGTTGCCATGGCGATCGCCTGCAGCCCATCCGATGCGATCTCCACGATGAGTCCGGCACTCTTGAGCAACTCCTCGGCTACTTCCTGGTTGATCGGGTTGTCCTCGACAAGCAGCACCCTCGAAGCCGCATAATTGGCGCGCAATTCCTGCTTGGCGTCTTTGCGGTAAGAGAGAGGCTTAACTGACTGGGTTTCCTTGGATGCCTCCTCGAGCCATAAGCTAAACCAGAACACACTGCCCTTGCCCTCCTCGCTTTCAACACCGATTTCGCCGCCCATGAGTTCCACGAGCCGGCGCGTAATCGCAAGCCCTAGCCCGGTGCCACCGTGCTCCCTGGTCGTGGAAAGGTCGGCCTGCTCGAAAGATTCGAAAATGGTATGCAATTTAGACTTGTTGATACCGACTCCCGAGTCCGCTACCTCAAACCTCACATGGTGCTGATCGCCTTTGGTCTGAAGCAGGAGACCTCTAATCGTGATGGAACCTTTTTGAGTAAACTTGATTGCATTGCCCGCAAAATTAATCAGCGACTGGCGAAGCCGTGTCTCGTCACCTATGAGGTGTTCGGGAAGTGTTTCCGACTCCCACGTCAAGGAAATCTTTTTCTGATATGCCTCTTCGCGAATGAGTGACGTTACCTGCTCGAGCAAGTCGTGAGAATTAAACTGCCGTTGTTCCAGTTCGAGTTTTCCAGCCTCAATTTTGGAAAAGTCCAAAATGTCATTGACAATTGTCAGGAGATGTTTCGTGGACGATTCTATTTTACTGATCCGGGTAATCTGGTCTCCATCGAGTTGGGTTTGCGACAACAGGTGAGTCAGGCCCACGATGGCGTTCATCGGTGTTCGAATTTCGTGGCTCATGTTGGCGAGAAATTCCGCCTTGGCCTTGCTGGCCATCTCTGCTGAGTCCCTCGCTTCCCGGAGGGCCTGCTCAGTTTCCGCGATATCCGTTATGTCTTGGGTGGTGCCTCGTGTATACAGGTACTCGCCGTTTTCATTGGTGATGCTGATAAAGTGTTCCTTCAGGTACCGCAGTTTTCCCGCCGCGTCTGTGATTCTGAATTCAACCTTTCCCGCGTCTTCATTCGACCAGGCAGAGCGCACGCGCTCGCGGTCCTCGGGGTGGATCATCGAATATTCCTTAGGCGCTGACTGAAAACGCTCAAGGAATTCCTCAGCGCTGTAACCGTAAAGGCTGGCGTAGACTTCAGAGACCATTAAAAAGTGGTGATTAAGTCCATCGAATTCCCAATGCCCCAGCTGCGCAATCTCGGCTGACTCTTTGTATCGCCTCTCGCTCTCCCGCGCGCTCCTTCGGGATTCGCTTAACTGCGCAGTACGCTCTTCAACCAGTTTTTTGAGTTGGTGCTCAGCGACTTTACGCTCCGTAATGTCGATGATCGAACTGATCACCATTGTGTTGACCAGGGCAGAATTGGCCAGGAGGTTGCGTGTTTCACCATTGGCCATCTCCACGGTCAAAGCGAAATCGCGAACCTCGCCGGTCTCTCGCAGTGCTTGAAGCTTGCTTTCAAGGGTGGCTTGGTCAGTCCACAGCGGATTTTCAGTGGCGTTCCGGGCCATGAGTTCCTCGCGGCTCTTGCCTGTCATCTCGCACAGGCGGTCGTTCACCATGAGCCTCTGACCCGTCTCGATATCCACGACTTGCATTCCACTCGGGTTGCTGTTGAAGGCACGCGCAAAGCGTTCCTCGCTCTCGAGCAGCAGCTTTTCAGCGTCACGTCGCTCGGTGATGTCCTGAAATATCCCTAGTAAACTCTCGACCCCCTCCTCTGCGTTTTGAATAGGTATAAGGTTGGCCGAATAGATCCTCACGCCGGAGTCATTGGTTTTACTGAATTCGAACTCTTCCGTTTCACCGGTCAGTGCCCGGTTAATCAGCAGTTGCAAATGATCCTGGTAGCTCTCATCGGCCAGAGAGATCAGAGGAAATTTCTTGCGCTCAGTGGTCGCCATTTCGGTAAACCCTGGAGACGCACGGTTGTAGTCGACCACCAGTCCGTCGGTGTCAATTTCCAAGATGTCAATGGGGGTGTTTTGCAGGAGTCGTCGGTAGCGCGCCTCGCTCGCTTCGAGTTTGGACAGCGCTCCGAAAAGCTCAGTGACATTTCGCACGGTGACCACGTAGCCTTTGATCTCATCAGCGACGCGGTAGGGGCTGTACTGAACGTCGACGACCGCTGAAGCGCCTTGCTCCTCGTCTGAATTCTCTATATACCTGAAGGTCAGGGTTTCACCCGCAAGAGCTCGATCTGCATTAGGTTTGAATTGGGTCTCAAAACGCTCATGGCCCAAGAGTTCCGCCATATGTTTGCCCTTGATGCTCGAAGGGGTCAGATCGAAATCACTGGAGTAGCGCTGATTTGCGAGCATGATCTTGTACTCGGCGTTGACCAGGGCCATGCTGTCCGAGGTGTTCTCCACCATGATTCGCGCCTGCTCCCTTCGCTCAGCGCCCTCGAGTTTCTCGGAAGTATCATGGAACACCATCACGCAACCAATGACCTCGTCCTCATCGATTAATGGGTTTACGGTGTAGTCCACGGGCAGGCTGCTGCCGTCTTTGCGCCAGAAAACCTCGCCTTGAATCCTGCGGCCCCGGCCGCTTTGCATCGTTTTGCAAATGGGGCATTCAGAGGGAGGGTAGGGAGATCCGTCTGGCCTTGAGTGATGTATCAACGGGTGCTGGGTTTGCCCCAGTAGGTCTTCGTTCGCCCATCCCAATGCCTCGGCGGCGGCATCATTGACAAAGGTGATCGTGCCCTGCCTGTCCAGGCCAAATACGCCTTCTTGCATTGTCGCGAGCAGCAGCTCAGTCTGCCTTGCAATGGCCCTCTGCTTGGCGTTAGCGCGCGTTTGCTCCGAAATATCCATGATCATCACGGGTACGCTTGAATGATCTTCCGGGTCCTCGGGGAGCGGCATTGAGATCAGAGCACTGATGCTGCGACCATCGCGCGTCTTGAAATTAACCGGGGATTCAAATTGGGTTTCATTGTTCCATATCGCTTCGAGTTCCTCGATAAACACATCAAGCGAGCCTGAACCGTAGGCTTCCCTTACGATTTTTCGGAGCTGCCGGATATTTTTGGCGGCAAAAAGTTCAAGGGCCGCTGGGTTCGCATCGGTAATCTTGATCAATCGCGCTAGCTTTCGGGCTTTTTTTCGGTCTCTTTCACCCAGGGATTTCGGACTTCCAAGGCCCTGAGCGCGAAATGCTTCCAGCGCTTCGATAAGCGCTGAGATGTCTTCATGCCAGATAGGCGTGACGGAGGTCTCGAAGTGCCTTCGGTACTTGTGGGCCATGTTTTCAATCGAGAGCTGTGTTTCGCTTTTCACTGCTTTCGCCCCTTCTCGAGCCGTCGTTCAGGTGCCTGGGTATCTGATGAATTTTTCACCACTCATTCCTAAATAATAGTCGTAAACCGTCGAACATGAACGATTAAATAATCATCTTGGGAAGACATCGGTACAGCAGTACGAGATTCGGATACTCATGGGTTTCCGTGTCCGGCGCTCATCTGCTCCTTTCTTATGGTGACTCGGCCTGTTCAGCTGACAGCAAAAACCGTTCGCACGGTTTGTCGCCTTTGAGTTGATCCAGCGCTTTTCTGGCAAAAATGGTGAGGCCGCCGGAGAGCACGGCCGCGCCGCTGGAAAGCAGTGAGGAAGGGTTGGTCAGCGAAACAACTGGCTTGGCCATCGTGCCCTCGATTTTCACGAAGGGTACGATCAGCTCGCCGGCTGAAAGATCGACGAGTCTGCGGGTTCGCGAATAGAGACGGACATCCAGACTCTCCGTTTCCAGATTGATGTTCCCGTCGATGAAGATCTTGAGTCGGTCAGACTGAAGCACCAGGCCCGGATTGAGGGCAACCAGCCCATTTGTGACCTCGCCGACCGCTGCGAAACAGGCAATGTGAATGGCATCCCTTCTTGCTTCGCTCGGGCTGATGGTGGTGATGAGCCTGGCCAGTAAGTGACCCTCGGAGTTGAGGTTTTCGTCGTTGTCGACTTTCCCGCCCTCGGAGGATAGTACGAATTTTCCATTCAGCCCCCCCAGCAGGGACCGTAAATCAGCGCCAGACCCGGTGACATCGAGATCCAGGTCAATGGGTGGCAACTCCGCCTTTTTTTCAGCCGGCGCGTTGGAAAAATCCGGGACCAATCCGCGGCTTTCGGCCTTCAGGCTGGCGTGGGGCTCACTTAAGCTGTTGGGTCCGAGCTCAAAAGTGGTCACCAGGCGGCCGCCGTAAGTGTCGGTGCCCAATTCATTGAATTGCAGCCATCCATCCTTGACGCCCCCGCTTAGCAACGTGTTATGCAAAATCAGGCGGCGCAGCAGCAACCGATCCACGACCACGGCGAAGCGCCCATCGGCCTCATTGAGCCAGCCGATGCTGATGGGCAACTCAGGAATAATACGCTCCAGAGTTTTCGTCGCTGTATCGGCTTCGCCGTCCGGTGTGTTGGCTGGTTTGAAGAAGGGGCGCAGATCGAGTGTCGACGTCGACAGGCGAATGTCAAAAACAGGTTTTTCTTGCTGCACATCGAGCCTGAACTGACCCAGGATGTTTGCCTGACCGAGGCGCGCAGACATGCGGCTCATCTCGATGCTGTGCTGATTGCCCGAAAACATTACTTCGATATCCAGGGGCAGAGTTCCCCAGCGGTGGCCATCAATAGTCCCCAGCCGGGAGAGGTCAGGCGAGCGGGCGCGGACCATCAGCTGGGTGGCGGACAGGTTGGGTGGCAAGTCTATGGCGCCAGAAACCCCCAGTTCGCTACTGCCCACCCTGATCTGCCCGCGCTCAAAATCAATGGACTCTGAATTCCACTGGCCTTTGGCGTCGACAACAAAGTCAAGCGCGTCAAAGTCGAAGTCCGCCAGTTCGGGAAGCACGCGGGTTAAGTTGTCTCCCCTGCTGCGCAATGAGAACTTCCCGGAGGCCAGGCTCAGGGGCCAGTCCAGCCCGAGCTCGCCTTCGACCTGCAAACTGCCCGCATTGAATTGGAAGTCATTCAGCGCAAGGTCAGAGGGATCGATATTCAAGGATCCCTCGCTGGAAAAATCGCCCATCGGCAGCCGCACTGCGCCGGGCAGATCAAACATGCGACCGGCGTCGACGCCAGCCATGGTAAATCGCAACCGTGTTCCAGCGAGCCCCCCTTCTGCGCCGAGCAAACCATCGAGGGTAAGCTGTGAAGTACCGACCCGGGCGGACCAGTCATGGAGCTGCCAAGCATTGCTCTCGCCGCTCAGCCGGCCCTTCAGCGCATAGGCTTCCTCGGGAGTTGTGACCTCGTCAGGCAACAAGGCCCTGAGATCCGCGAAATTCCCTCCCTGTAACTGGAACGCGATGTCCAGGGTTTCCTGAATGCGTTTTGGGTCAAGCTGCCCTTCCAGGGACAATAAAGCCCCAATGGTTTCGAGCTCAGAGGGCTTGATCGTCACGATCGATGCCTGTCTCTGCGTCTGGATTGTCGTCTTCCAGGCCTCGGGCGGAAGGTTCTTCACCGCAATGAGCTCGCCGAGTGCCTTCAAGCTGGGCCCGGATGCTGTTAATGCCATATCAAATGTCGAGGTGTCGGTGATGGTCCCTGCGAGAGAGCCCGTAGCCAACGGCATACTGAAATCCAGGTCAACCATCGTCTGTTCCGGTCCTGATTGGAGAACCTGCCCGGATACCGCAAAAGGCCCCCGCGGCAGGTTGCCCGTGTGTGCGGCGGGCCCGAACTCCTCGAGGTCGGCGCCTTTCACCTCGAGCTTGAAATCGGCGCCGTACAAGGAAGGAAACGAGGGCAACTGACCACTTGCCTCAACGCTCGAGCGTTCAAGTGCCAGTCGCAGAGAGCCGATATCGAGACCGGTGTCATCGAGGTTCATCTGCGTCAGCAGGAGAAAATCCTGGTCTGGCCAGCCCGGTGAGCCGGCAAGTCGAGCAAAGCGACCGAAATTTGAGCCTTTGACCCTGGTGTCGAAACTGATCGTAGAGTAGTCACCCAGGCGAGGTAATTTGCTCCGCAAATTCAGGTCCAACCCCCCCGCCTGGACACTGGCCTCGGCGCTCAGGAACTCACCCTCAATCCGGGATTTCAACTGTACGTCGACCGGGCCGTCCTCAAGGCCGCTGATGCCCAGCATGTTGGCGATCTCGAGCAAAGACGGAGCGGTTGCGCTGACAAGAAGCTCCGGGCGTTGCGGAGCAATGAGATCATCGATCGTCCCGCTGAGTGATCCCTGGAAGTTGCCAAAAGTCACCTTGGCGTCAACCTCGATCTCTGAGCCCTCAAGAAGGCTTGTCCAGGACCCGAGTGAACCGATAACGGTGGCGGTCTCGCCGTTAACTTTACCCTGCACGTCAACATCAACCGTTCCCTGCTCATCAAGGAACTGCCGCGCCGTTTCTATCTGCAGGTTCAGTCTTCTGTCGAGCCTGGGCGAGTCCAGGTAAATATTCGAATTCTCCACCATGGCGTGCTGGATAAGCGCAGGCGGATCAGTTGCGGCGACACGGGCTGTCGATTTCGGGATTTCCAGACGCCAGTTTGCCTGATCATCCATCGTTTCCTCGAGCGCCAGATTCAGGCCCTCGATGTGGAGATTGCGAATTACGACAGGCCCGTCCCAGATTGACGCCATTGGGATTTCGATCAACAGTGCGTCCACGCTTAAAAAATCACGCGCACTGGCCCAAGGTGAATTCGCCATGCGCAGGCCTCGCGCCTCGACGACGAGCGTTGGGCCCAGCTTAATCGACAAACCTTCTTCAAAATGCACCGATCGACCGCTGAGCTCTTGAAGCTTTCGTTCAATCGGGCTTCGCAGAAACCCAAAATCCAGAGCCAGCAATGCCGCTGTTGCCGTGACGGCCAGGACCAACAGGGTCAGGATCGTTCGTTTGATCAGTTTGTGCAGCTTCATGGGATGAGACAGCGCTCAGAGATGGCATGCTCCGTCTTTGCGATTGGGCCGCTCGAAAACAAACGGCCTTAAGCTCCAGTTTAAAGCGTCCGTTTACCAAACGCACTGAAAGCTCTGGAAGGGCAAACTGGGTAATTCATCGCAAAAAGGGGTTTAAAGCAATACCCGATGACACTTATCATTGATGGACCATTAACTTAATATGTTGCGCGGGCTCGAAATGATGAGCCGGCGATCTTAAAGGTGGGCTCCACTCATGTGTTCGATCTTTGGCGTGCTCGAGTTGCGTCAGGACCCTGATACGGTTCGAAAAATGGCGATACGTCAGTCGCGGTTGCTTCGCCACCGAGGGCCTGACTGGAGCGGCGTCTATGCCCATCAGAAGGTGGTGCTGGCCCACGAGCGCCTGTCCATTGTTGATGTGAATACCGGGGCGCAGCCCTTATTTTCCGCAACGGGAACCCAGGTCCTCGCGGTCAATGGGGAAATCTACAATCATCGCGAACTGCGTTCCGAATTAGCGCCCGATTATGTCTATCGGACCGAGTCCGACTGCGAGGTTATTCTCCCTCTTTACCTCGAACAGGGTCACCAGTTCCTGGATCGGTTACGCGGCATGTACGCTTTCGTGCTGTACGACGAAGATCGCGATTACTGGCTGGTGGCTCGTGACCCGATAGGAATTATCCCACTGTACTACGGTTTCGATGAGCACCAGCAGTTGGTAATCGCCTCGGAGATGAAGGCCCTCGTGGAGGTTTGCAGCGAGGTGCACGAGTTCCCGCCGGGACACTATTGGGACAGCGAAGAGGATGCGCCGATACGGTTTTATACGCGCGCCTGGCAAGACTTTGCGGCAGTGGAAGAGGTCGAGACGGATGCGGAGCGATTGCGCAAGGCGCTTGAAGATTCCGTTGTATCTCACCTGATGACCGATGTTCCCTATGGAGTGCTGCTTTCGGGAGGTCTCGATTCCTCAATCGTTGCCGCGCTGACCCAGAGGCATGCGCAACGGAGAATCGAGGACAACGAGCGATCGGACGCATGGTGGCCGAGGCTGCATTCATTTGCGATCGGGTTGAAAGGCTCGCCTGATCTCATAGCGGCAGCGCGCGCCGCTGAGCACATCGGCACCGTACATCATGGTTTCGAGTTCACTCTGCAGGAGGGGCTTGATGCCCTTGAGGAGGTGGTCTATCACCTTGAAACCTATGATGTGACCAGCATCAGGGCTGCGACGCCAATGTTCCTGATGGCCAGGAAAATCCGTGCCATGGGGATCAAGATGGTGCTCTCCGGCGAGGGTGCTGACGAGATATTCGGCGGCTACCTGTACTTTCACAAGGCGCCCGATGCCCGCGCATTTCACGAGGAGACGGTGCGAAAGCTGTCCCGGCTGCACCAGTTTGATTGCCTGAGGGCTAACAAGGCCATGGCGGCCTGGGGTGTCGAAGCCCGAGTTCCGTTCCTGGATCGCGACTTTCTTGATGTCGCCATGTCCATCAATCCAAAAGACAAGATGATCACGCCCGATCGGATTGAAAAGCACATCCTCAGGGAGGCCTTTGCTGAGCTACTGCCGGAATCTATTGCCTGGCGACAAAAGGAACAGTTTTCCGATGGCGTTGGTTATGGCTGGATTGACGGCGTACGCGATTTTACGGCAGCGGAGGTGAGTGACCGGCAACTTGCACACGCCGCCAAGCGCTTTCCGGTCAATACGCCAAAGACCGCCGAGGCCTATTACTTCAGGCATTTGTTCGAAAGCCATTTCCCTCTGGCCTCAGCAATTGATTGCGTCCCGGGTGGGCCATCCGTAGCGTGCAGTTCTCCGGAGGCGATACGTTGGGATGCCAGCCTGCAAAAAGTGGATGATCCCTCAGGACGCGCCGTCTTTTCGGTCCATGAAAATGCGTATGCCTCACCAGAACATAAACAGGAGACGGGGTGATGTTGGTTCAGAAGTTTGGGGGCACATCGGTTGCCGATGCTGCGGGATTTGAAGCCTGCGGCCGAGTCGTGCAGGAATATGCTGCCGGGCATGACATCGTGGTGGTGCTTTCAGCAGTCAAGGGAGTGACTGACCTGCTGGAGCGAGCCATCGAGGCAGCGGCCAGCGATCAGGCCTATGAGGTGCACGTCGAAAACATTCTCAAGCTTGAAGGGGGCGTTATCGAAGGCCTGGCCAGCCAGGGCATGGACGTGAATTCTGCGCACCGTGACATGGAACTTCGTG
>CAXQNK010000030.1:0-50231 GCA_964225175.1 Candidatus Nitrosopumilus sp.
CCCCCCCCCCGGCGGCCCCACCGCGCGGTTTGTCATTGACCCCCAAGCGCTTTGCCCTTAATATTGCGCCCGGTTTCAGTCAGGCTCCGCCGTTCGACGGGATCGGGAAACACGTTCAAGCATGTTCGGGGTGTAGCGCAGCCTGGTAGCGCAACTGCTTTGGGAGCAGTGGGTCGGGGGTTCAAATCCCTCCACCCCGACCATTTTTCATGCCGGACTAAAGAATATTTTTGATTGCCGGCCCGTAGCGCCCAGTGGACGGTCAGTGCCGATTGTCAAAAGTTCAGTTCGATGAATTCTCTGTCGGCACAGCGCCCTGAGCCCCTGACCATAGTTCATGCGCCACGGGTTGCAGTGTCTCCTCGTACAGGTGACCGACGAGACCCGCACAGCGCGCAATCAGCACGACGCCCCGCATTAACCCTATGGGCAGATTCGCTTCCCCTAGAGCGGCGGCAATAGCCGCGCTGGTATTGGTGACCAGAGGTTTTCCGCTGACCCGACGAACGCTGGATTCAAGCACGCGCAGGGCCGCAAGGTGACGTCCTTCGACTTGCATTTCCTCAAGCAATTCGATCAGGCGATCCACCCTGCCGTCAAGTTCACGGTGTACCGGATGCCCAAAACCAGGGACTGGCTTTGCAGCCGCGATCAAGGCGGCCACCAGCTCGTCGGCCACCCGATGAGCCTGGTCGGAATCAGCCTGGAGGATCCGGTCCAGAAGTCCGGCGCAGGCGCTCGCAGTTCCGGCATAGCGATCGCCAACTCCGAGCAAGCCGGAGGCGACCGCACCCTGGTAGGACTCCGGTGCGCCGTGCAGGGTCAGGCGTGTGACCACTGCCGAGGGCACCAGGCCATGCTCCATGATGGTCACCATCACGGTCTCGATAATTTTGCACTGCAATGGCGTCGGCTCTGACCCTGTAGCCTGCAGCAGGAAAAGCTGCACCATGGAGTAGTGCCCCATGATCTGCTCTACGAGGTTTTTGTCGCGCACGAATATATGGTCGGCGTCGAAGCGGCAAATTGCCGTGGTATTGGTCTTGGCTCTTGATTTGGTCACGTTCATCTCCTTCAAAGCCTTTCGCGGGGCTGGACGGTATGGACTGCTTACGCAATCCATGGGTTACCGCTCATACTACCTTCATTCATCCAGAACATTGTCCGGAGCAGCTGCCCCAGCGAACTCCGGCGAATTTCCAGAGGCAGACAATCAGGGCCACGCAGGGTAACCCGGTCCGGCCAATTGACCGGCAGAAACGATATGCGTAACATTGCGCAGCCCTGTTTCTGCCAGGCCCGGTAATACGCGGTATAATTTATGATCGCAATCAGCGCTGGGCTTGATGATGGCGACAGTGACACAAGGTGGGCGCGAAGAGTCCTCCCTGGTGGTTCCCTGGTCTTTACGAGCGCCCGTAGCTCAACCGGATAGAGCATCGGCCTTCTAAGCCGAGGGTTGCAGGTTCGAGTCCTGCCGGGCGTGCCAGCCTCGGCAAGGAAGGGTTCAGTGTGAAAATACGGGTCTTCGCGCTGACAAGTGTTGATTTGAAGCCAAAAACACTCAAAATGTAGGTTTGAGGAGATGTAGTGGTGGGCGTAGCTCAGTTGGTAGAGCACCGGATTGTGATTCCGGCGGTCGTGGGTTCGAGCCCCATCGTCCACCCCATTTTTAGCAGGAGGCAAACTCGAGCATCCCGGGTAATAAAGCGCGGGCCATTAGCTCAATTGGCAGAGCAGTAGACTCTTAATCTATTGGTTCTAGGTTCGAGTCCTAGATGGCCCACCAACAGGCACCTGCCAGCGGACTGTGGACTCCCGCACACTGCGAAAGTGGCGGAATTGGTAGACGCGCTGGATTTAGGATCCAGTGGGGTAACCCGTGGGAGTTCGAGTCTCCCCTTTCGCACCATGAATTCATGCCATGTGCGCAGCATCAATTGAAAAAGCTTAATTAAAGGGCATTAACATGCAAGTTTCGGTCGAAAAATCATCCGCTCTGGAACGCAGGCTCAGAATTCAGGTGCCCGGCGAGCAGTTTCAGAAAAAGATAGACGCCCGCCTCAGGGAACTGGGTAAACAGGTTCGCATCAAGGGTTTTCGCCCGGGTCGTGTTCCTTTCAAAGTGCTCCAGCAGCGTTATGGGCCGTCCGTGAAGCAGGAAATCCTCGCACAGGAAGTCCAAAGCAGTCTGGCTGAAGCCATCCAGAATCAAGCCATTCGTCCAGCGGCTGCGCCTGTGCTGGAAGGAGAACCGGACTTCAGTGCGGAGGGTCACCTCGAATATACCGCGACCGTGGCCGTTCTGCCTGATATCGAACCTATAGACATCGGTGGCTTGGAAATAGAGCGCCCGGAAGCGGAGGTGCTGGAGGAAGATGTCGAGGACATGCTGGAAACATTGCGCGATCAACGTCAGACGTGGTCGGAGGTTGAACGCCCGGTGACCGACGGCGACCAGGTGACGATCGAATACACCGCCGAAACTGAGCAAGGACGCGTGCCTGAGCAGGGGCACCAACGGGTGGCAGTCATTGTAGGCCAGTCTGGATTCCAGGAACTGGAGCAAGCGGTGACCGGTATGGAAAAAGGGTCCGAAAAGGAAACCGAAATGAATTTTCCCGAGGCTTATCGGGATCAGTCGCTGGCGGGACACAGAGCGAAAGTCTCGCTGACTGTCACCGAAGTCCAGGAGTCTGATCGCCCGGAGGTGGATGAGTCTTTCATCAAGTCATTCGGAATTGAAAGCGGCTCGATGGATGAAATGGTGGGCGAGATACGAAAGAACCTGGAGCGGGAACTCCAGCAGGCTCGCGCCTCATTGCTCAAGGTTCGCCTGGCGGAGTGCCTGCTCGCAGGGCATGAATCGCTGGAACTGCCCGAGGCGCTTGTGCGGGAGGAGGCAGCGAACCTGCAGCGACAGATGGCCAGTAACATGGGCGTCGAGGCTGATGGTCAAAACCTCGAACCGTTCATGGACGCAGCCGGGAAACGCGTCAAGAGCGGTTTGCTGCTGAGCGAGATCGCGCGCCAGAACAGTATCATGGTCGATGGGGCTCGTGTCAGGGCCACCATTGAATCCATGGCAGATACCTACGAACAGCCTCAAGAGGTCATCCGCTTGTACTATAACGATGAGCGTCTGTTGCGCTCGGTCGAGAATGCGGTGCTCGAGGAACAAGTGGTAGACTGGGTCATGGAAAAAGCCAAGGTGACCGATGTTCCCATGAGCTTTAAAGACGTGATTAATGCAGCATCGCGCGGAGGTCAGGCAGCATGAAAACGGAACCGCAAGCCTTGAATCTTGTGCCCATGGTCGTGGAACAGACCTCACGGGGAGAGCGCGCCTATGACATCTACTCGAGACTGCTGAAAGAACGGGTGGTGTTTGTCGTCGGGCCAATCGATGATTCAACAGCAAACCTCATCGTCGCGCAGTTGTTGTTTCTTGAATCGGAAAACCCTGACAAGGACATTAACCTGTACATTAACAGCCCAGGCGGCTCGGTCTCTGCAGGTCTTGCGATCTACGACACAATGCAATATATCCGGCCTGACGTCAGTACGATGTGCGTAGGGCAGGCGGCCAGCATGGGCGCTGTATTGTTGGCTGCGGGCGCTAAAGAGAAGCGCTTTTGCCTCCCGCACTCCCGGGTTATGATTCACCAGCCGCTGGGTGGTTTTCAGGGACAGGCCACGGATATTGATATCCATGCGCGTGAAATTTTGAAGGTGCGGGCCCAACTGGATGAGCTACTGGCCAAGCACACCGGTCAAAGCGTTGAAAATATCGCCCGTGACACCGAACGTGACAATTTCATGGGCCCCGAAGAAGCCAAGGACTATGGGTTGATTGACCAAATCCTCAACACCAGAAGTGCAGACAAAAACTAAATGTAATATCATGTTTTTCAGTTAGATATTGGACATATTGAAGTGAGCGATCAAGAAAATAAATCCACGGACGGAAAAATCCTTTACTGCTCGTTCTGCGGAAAAAGCCAGCACGAAGTACGAAAGTTGATCGCTGGGCCCAGTGTCTACATCTGTGATGAGTGCGTGGAACTGTGCAATGACATCATCCGCGAAGAACTCGAGGACGCGGGAGTTGTCGAGCGCGACAGTCTACCAAATCCCAAGGAAATCCATGCGTTCCTGGATGACTTTGTCATCGGACAGGATCATGCGAAGAAAGTGCTTTCGGTTGCGGTCTATAACCATTACAAGCGGCTTGAACCCACGCGCACCGATGAACAGATCGAGTTGGCTAAAAGCAATATTCTCCTGATTGGGCCCACCGGTTCAGGAAAAACGCTTCTTGCAGAAACGCTGGCGAGATTACTCAATGTGCCTTTCACCATCGCCGATGCCACGACGCTGACTGAAGCAGGTTACGTGGGTGAAGACGTTGAAAACATCATCCAGAAGCTGTTGCAAAAGTGTGATTACGACGTGGACAAGGCCCAGACGGGAATTGTGTACATCGATGAGATCGACAAGGTGTCTCGAAAGGCCGAGAATCCCTCCATCACGCGGGACGTTTCCGGTGAGGGCGTGCAGCAGGCGCTGCTCAAACTGATCGAGGGCACTGTCGCCTCGGTACCTCCACAGGGTGGACGCAAACATCCGCAACAGGAATTCCTTCAGGTCGACACCAGCCAGATTCTTTTTATCTGCGGCGGCGCATTTGCTGGGCTCGAAAAGGTGATCCAGGCGCGCTCAACTGCCGCTGGAATTGGCTTTGGGGCTGAGGTCAGAAGCTCGGAGAGTGATATCGATCTAGGCGACCTGCTGCAGACTGTGGAACCGGAAGATCTTGTCAAGTATGGCCTGATTCCCGAGTTCGTGGGGAGACGTCCCGTGGTCGCGACTCTTCACGAATTGGACGAGGCATCGCTGGTTCGGATACTTGTCGAACCAAAAAATGCGCTTATCAAGCAATACTCACAGCTGTTCTTGATGGAAGGCTGTGAGCTGGACATTCGCGAGGAGGCTCTGCGGGCGATTGCGCGACGGGCTATGGCCAGGAAAACGGGCGCCCGTGGTTTGCGGACGATTCTCGAGAGCGTTCTGCTTGACAGCATGTACGAGTTGCCTTCCCTGGAAGGTGTCTCCAAAGTCGTGGTGGATGAAAGCGTCATCGATGGTGAAGCCGAGCCATTGATCCTTTACGAGAACGCGCCTCAGAATCTCGCAGCCAGCGAGTAGCACATTGCGTTAGTCTAAACGGCGCATGGCTTGAAAAAGTCATGCCAGCATCAATATTCAATTCTGTCGATGACGAGTGGGCAATTGCCCGGCTCCACGTCTATCATTATCGGAGACTGGTAGATTTCGCATCATTCACACACTGGACACTCGAATGTCTGAAACGGAACACAGCTTGTCCATGTTTCCCGGCGCGCCGCAGCCGACGCCGGTTTTGTCCCTGCGCGATGTCGTGGTCTACCCACACATGGTCATTCCCCTGTTTGTCGGACGGGAGAGGTCCATCCTGGCGCTTGACCAGGCAATGAACATCGACAAGCAGATTATCCTGGTCACCCAGCGCAGCCCGGACGTGGATAATCCGGAAGTTTCCGACCTTTATGAAGTAGGCACTCTTGCTACTGTATTGCAATTGCTCAAGCTCCCCGATGGGACCACCAAGGTGCTGGTTGAAGGAGCAGAACGCGTTCGGATCAAGGGTTTTACCGAAGAAAAAGGCTTCTTCGAAGCGGCCTGGGAAGCCATAGAAAGTGATGAGGAGCACAGCGACAAGGAGCTGGAAGTCACCATGCGCTCATTGGTGTCGCTGTTTGAGCAATACGTCAAGCTCAACAGGAAAATTCCCCCTGAGCTGCTTACCACGCTGGCAGGTATAGATGATCCCAGCCGCCTTGCCGATACCGTCGCGGCCCATTTGAACATTCGCCTGGACGAAAAGCAGGCGTTGCTCGAGATGGGCCGGGCAGGGGAGCGAATGGAGCACCTCATGGGTCTCGTCGAAGGCGAGATGGAAGTGCTCCAGCTGGAGAAGCGCATTCGCGGCCGAGTCAAGTCGCAAATGGAGAAAAGCCAGCGCGAGTACTATCTCAATGAGCAGATGAAGGCCATCCAGAAAGAGTTGGGCGACATGGATGACGCGCCCAACGAGATGGAAGACCTCGAGCGCCGCATTGAAGAGGCGGGCATGCCGGAAGACGTCGGCAAAAAGGCGGCCTCTGAGCTCAGCAAGCTCAAAATGATGTCGCCCATGTCCGCGGAAGCCACCGTGGTCAGAAATTACGTGGACTGGCTGTTGAGCGTGCCCTGGAAGAAGCGCAGCCGGGTGCAAAAGAAGCTGGACAAGGCTGAGGATATCCTGGAAGCGGATCACTACGGGCTGGAGAGGGTCAAAGAGCGAATTCTCGAATACCTGGCGGTTCAGCAGCGTGTGAAGGCAATGAAAGGGCCGATACTATGCCTGGTTGGACCGCCGGGGGTGGGAAAAACCAGCCTGGGCCGATCGATCGCGCGTGCGACAGGGCGCAAGTTCGCCCGCATGTCTCTGGGAGGTGTTCGTGACGAAGCTGAGATTCGTGGACACCGCAGAACCTACATTGGCTCCATGCCGGGCCGCGTGGTTCAAAACATGGCCAAGGTGGGTACGCGAAATCCTCTTTTCATGCTGGATGAACTTGACAAAATGTCAATGGATTTTCGGGGCGACCCCTCCTCGGCATTGCTGGAGGCTCTGGACCCAGAACAGAATCATGCATTCAACGACCACTATCTTGAGGTGGATTTTGACTTGTCAGAGGTAATGTTCATTGCGACTGCCAATTCCCTGAACATTCCCGGGCCCTTGCTTGATCGCATGGAGGTGATCCGCATACCCGGCTACACCGAAGACGAGAAACTACATATTGCACAGCGTTACTTGCTTCCAAAACAGATGGAACAGCACGGTCTCAGGGACGGTGAGTTGACAGTCAGTGAACAGGTATTGCTCGACATCATTCGCTACTACACCCGCGAGTCCGGCGTGCGGAATCTTGAACGTGAGATTGCCAAGATCTGTCGAAAGGCGGTGAAGAGGCTGGCGCTGGACAAGGGTCGCGACCGGGTGTCTGTCAATGCCAGAAACCTCCAGGGCCTCCTGGGTGTCCGCCAGTTCCGTTATGGGGTGATCGAGGATAACAACGAGATCGGCCAGGTGACCGGACTTGCCTGGACCGAGGTGGGCGGAGAGTTGTTACGTATCGAAGCATCGCTGGTCCCGGGCAAGGGCCAGATGACCTTAACAGGTCATCTTGGTGACGTCATGAAAGAATCCATTCAAGTGGCTATGACCGTGGTAAGAAGCCGCGCAGAGCAACTGGGTCTCGAGACCGATTTCCAGCAAAGCCTGGACGCCCACGTTCATGTGCCAGAGGGCGCCACGCCGAAAGACGGTCCGAGTGCCGGGATAGCCATGTGCACTTCGCTCGTGTCTGCGCTCACGCAGATCCCCGTGCGAGCCGATGTAGCCATGACCGGCGAAATTACGCTGCGTGGCAAGGTGCTGCCGATCGGCGGGCTTAAAGAAAAACTTCTTGCAGCCCACCGAGGCGGAATCCGCCTGGTCATCATTCCTGGTGAGAATGAGAAAGACCTGGTGGAGATTCCCAAGAACATCCTGAAGAAGCTCGAGGTGCACGCCGTTGATACCATCGATGAAGTTCTGGATCTGGCCTTGGTGGAATCGCCCAAGCGTCTGATTGCGCCCGATTCTGAGACGACTGCAGCAGCGGAACCTGGGAAAGAACTGAGGCCGCATTGAACCACAACTGCGTCAGAGGGTGGGCAGCCTCCGAAAAATTATTCCATTCAAAAAACGTTGCTTTCCCTTGAAATGAATCGCTTGGAAGCATTAGCTCAAGTGCTTCCTGCTTTTGCAGCCTGAAAACGTGTTGCTTGTTCAGGCAGTGCTGTATTACTATTCCAACTCGGCTTGCAGCCCTTGAAATACAAGGCCTCCGGGCTATTACGTCGCAGTAAAGCAATTGTTAATAAACGCGACCGGTCCGGAAAATAAAACCTGACAAGCTCCACATAAATCATGACTCTAACCTTCTGAACCAACGGAGTGAAAGAATGAATAAATCTGACCTTATCGATGCCATCGCCGCAGGTGCCGGACTAAGCAAAGCAGAAGCTGGACGCGCGCTCGATGCGACGACCGCAGCCATCACAAACGCACTGAAGTCGGGTCAGTCAGTGTCCATGGTGGGCTTTGGCACCTTTTCCGTGAAGCATCGCGCTGCTCGTTCAGGCCGCAATCCCCGCACGGGCGAAACCATCCAGATCAAAGCATCCAATAACCCCGGCTTCAAGGCTGGACAAGCGCTTAAGGATGCCGTAAACTAGCGCGCCTTTCAGGGGGTGCTTAGCTCAGTTGGGAGAGCATCGCCCTTACAAGGCGAGGGTCGGCGGTTCGAGCCCGTCAGCACCCACCAAAAACTGGAGTGGTAGTTCAGTTGGTTAGAATACCGGCCTGTCACGCCGGGGGTCGCGGGTTCGAGTCCCGTCCACTCCGCCACGAACGTGGTGAAGAGGGCGCCTGAGAGGGCGCCCTTTTCTTTAACGTCATTTAACGCATTCCAGAGTTGAACTGATATGTTGCAATCGATTCGTGATCGACTGACCGGGATTCTCGCTTTTTTCATACTGGGCATCCTCGTAATTCCCTTTGCGTTCGTTGGGGTGAATTCCTACTTCACTTCCGGGACGGAAAATATCGTGGCCCGCATCAATGACAAGGAAATTACGTTCAACGATTTCAACCAGAGTTACTCAAATTTTCGCCGCAGAATGCAGCAAATCATGGGTGCTGCTTTCGACCCCCTGGAGTACGACACGCTGGTTGCCCGCAGGGAACACCTGGATCGCTTGATCGACGAAGAACTGATCAATCAGGCCGCTGGCACCATGGGCCTTGCCGTCGACGACGAGCGACTCGGTGATCAGATCAGGTCTATCCCCGCGTTCCAGGTGGACGGTGTGTTCAACGCCGAGGTCTACCAGGCGCGACTGCGAGCCCAAGGGTTGACGCCAAAGCAGTTTGAACAGGAAATGCGGCTTCAGTCCGTATTTGCACAATTGCCCACTGCGCTGACGAGCAGCAGTTTCAGCACCCGGGATGAATTAAACCGATATGTTGCTCTCCTGGATGAGAAACGGGAATTCCAGACCGTCATCTTCAACCGCGATCTGAATTCCATTCCAGCGGAGGTGGCCTCGGAAGAGATACTGGAGTTCTACGAAGCCAATCCGGACCGTTTCCAGTCGGAAGAGCAGGTCGTCATCGACTACCTGGAGTTGGATGCCGTGGAAGTCGCTACAGGCACGGAACCGGATGAAGACTTTTTGCGTGCGCGCTTCGAGCAGCAGGAGGGGCGATTCATCACGCCGGAACAAAGGCGGGCCTCTCATATCCTGATTGAAGTGACGCCCGATGCAGCCGAAGCGGAGAAGGAAACAGCGCGACAAACTGCTGAGGACCTGTCCAGGAGAATCAAGGGTGGGGAGGACTTTGCGGCACTCGCTGCTGAGTATTCAGACGACCTGGGTTCCCGGGACTCAGGGGGAGATCTCGGCTGGATCGAACCCGGCCTGATGACAGAACTGTTCGAACAGGCCCTTTATGAGTTGACTGTTGCCGAGCCTGTATCGGGTCCTGTCCAGACCGGTTTTGGATGGCATGTTATTCGGCTCGACGAGGTGATTGCGGCCTCGGGAATGGCTTTCGAGGAAGCACGCCAGGTCCTGATCGATGAGCATCTCAAGGAGGAGGCCGAACGGGAGTACCTGGAGATTGCTGACCGCCTGGTTGACCTGATCTACGAAGATCCGACAACGCTTGAACATGCAGCATCGGCGCTCGGGCTGGAGATCAAGACGACAGGGCCTTTTGGCCGAATCGGCGGTGAAGGTATCGCCGCGAACCCCGAAGTGGTCGCAGCGGCGTTCTCAGACATGGTGATGGAGCAGGAATCCGTTAGTGATCCCATTGATGTTGAAGAAAATCACATGGTCATGCTACACCTGCGGGAATATCTGCCGGCGGTCACCCGGCCTCTCGAGGAGGTCAGTGACGAAATCATGTCGGAACTGCGTACGCAAAGGGCGGACGAGGCTGCGCGCAAATCTGCGGAATCAGTGATGAGCGCTTTGGAAAACGGCACGAAGAACTTCGCAGAGCTTTCCGAGGAAGCGGAGTTGCAACTGGTCACGGTCAATGCCGCGGGCCGGAGAGACATCGACCCAGATCCGGTTCTGATCGGCGGAATTTTCATGCTCGAAAAACCTGATCCCGACAGCGTGACACGCGCTGTGCTGGGCACCAGTAACGGGTCCGCCGTGGTTGAGTTGATCAGCGTAACGGCCGGTGAATTGGCGGAGGACGCGTTCCTGGCCAGGCAGCAGTACGAGCGTCAAATCGCAAATGCGATGGCGAGTGCTGAAGCAATGGGTCTGCTGGCCCAGTTGCGCGATTCGGCCATCATCCAGGTGTACGAGGAGCAATTACAGTAGCGCGCGCTCGGGAGTTGAGTTGCGCTGAATCGTGCAGGGGCTCACTGACAATTATTCCCCCAGTTCAGCCATTCCGAGAATGTTGTACCCGGCGTCCACATAGGTAATTTCGCCAGTGATGCCTGAGGCCAGGTCTGAGCATAGAAATGCCGCTGCAGTGCCTACCTCGCGAGCCGTGATCGTGCGTCGCATAGGCGAAGCGTGTTCGACGTGGTCCAGCATTTTTCTGAAGTGAGAAATTCCTGCGGCGGCCAGCGTCTTGACTGCACCTGCGGAGATGGCGTTCACACGGTGTCCCTGGGGGCCAAGGCTTTGCGCCATGTAACGTACATTGGCCTCGAGACTCGCTTTGGCCAGGCCCATGACGTTGTAACTCGGTGTCGCCCGCAGAGAGCCCAGGAAGGTGAGCGTCAGCAGGGCGCCGTTTCTGCCCTCCATCAGCGGGCGTCCCGCCTTCGCGAGTGCTGCGAAGCTGTATGAGCTGATGTCATGGGCCACTTTGAAGCCCTCCCGGTTGACCACGTCAAGGTAATCACCTGACAGCTGGTCGCGAGGGGCAAAGCCGACGGAGTGCACCAGGATGTCATAACCATCCCAGCGCTCGCCCAATCGTTCGAACAATGCCTCGATTTCGTCGTCATGGGCGACGTCGCAGGGCAGGACGATGTCTGAACCGCACTGCTCGGCGATTTTTTCAACCCGGGAACGCAGCTTTTCCGTCTGGTAAGTGAATGCCAGTTCCGCACCCTGCTCATGCATCGCCTCCGCGATGCCCCAGGCGATGGAGCGGTTGCTGGCGACACCTACAATTAGCGCCCGCTTGCCTTTGAGAAAACCCATGGGATTACTCCATTTGTGTTTGGGAGATTATAAGAGAATCGTCTCCACGCAGCAGGATTATCGGGCCGGCCGTCGGTGGTAGGTCAAGGCCTGTGCGGCGGAGTGCTCGATCAGGGCGTTACCGTCCCAGGCCAATGCGCCATTCACCCAGGTCGCTGAAATCCGGCTTTTAAATACGCGGCCCTCAAATGGCGACCAACCACAACGGTACAGCACGCGTTCGGCCGTCACTGGCGTTTCCGCCTCGAGGTCAACCAGCGCGAGGTCAGCCCAGTAACCTTCCCTCAGAAATCCGCGCTCCTCGACGGCAAAACGGCGTGCCGGATTATGAGTGACCAGGTTAACGAGTTCCGGCAGTTCAAGGCTCTCGTCATGGACCAACTCCAGAGCGGCCAGCAGCACGTCTTGCACCAATGGCAGGCCAGCGGGGGCTCGCAGGTAGCTGGGATCGGCCTTTTCACTCGCCGTATGGGGGGCATGGTCGGTAGCGAGTATGTCAATGCGCCCGTCTTTCAAGGCGGCTCGCAGCGCTATACGGTCTGCCTCGCCTTTGATGGCGGGGTTGCACTTGATTCGATTTCCCAGGGTGGCGTAATCCCGCTCATCGAAATGCAGGAAGTGAATGCACGTTTCAGCAGTAATGGATTTGTTGTCTACAGGCCCCGGTGCAAACAGCTCGAGTTCGTCTGCGGTGGTGATGTGCAGCACGTGCAATTGGGCATCGTGTCTCCTGGCCAATTCCACGGCAATCGTCGAGGAGGCCAGGCAAGCTTCTCGACTGCGAATCACAGGGTGCTGTTCCAGGGGAATATCCTCACCGAATTTCGCCAGGGCCTGTTCCATGGCGAGTTTAATCATTGGCGTGGATTCACAGTGCGTCGCGATTACCACCGGCGAGTCCCTGAAAATGGCATCCAGGACTTCTTCCCGATCCACCAGCATATTGCCCGTGGAGGCGCCCATGAAGACCTTCACTCCACAGGCAAGCTTCGGGTCCAGTTGACGTATTTCATCGATGTTGTGATTGCTGGCGCCAAAAAAGAAACCATAATTTGCGGCTGAACTGCGTGCAGCGATCTCGTGCTTTTCCAGCAGGGCGGGTGCCGTGGTGGTTGATGGATTCGTGTTGGGCATATCCATGAAACTGGTGACGCCGCCAGCCACAGCGGCACGGGACTCCGTGGCGATGCAACCTTTGTGGGTGAGGCCCGGTTCGCGGAAATGCACCTGGTCATCGATCATTCCGGGTAACAGGTATTGCCCCTGGGCGTCGAAAACGTCAACGTTATGGGATGCGGAAATTTCGGAGTCAATCCGCTCGATCCGGCCATTGACGATCAAGATGTCAGCTTCGCTGACCATGCCTTCATTGACCATGCGGGCATTGCGGATAAGGGTGTGTTGGGTCACGACTTGCGGCTCCTGTGCTGGGGTGGGCTCATGCAATGGCTCATTTTAACGCGGTTGTCGCTCATCACGGCACGGGATCGTGTCCGCCCTCACAAAATGGCTGGCACCGCAGTATTCGCCAAACAGCCAATCTGCTACCCCGCAGGACGCCATATCGCTCAATGGCCTTTGTCGCATACTGTGAACAACTGGGGGTGAAACGGCAGTGCTGTCCCAGAAATGGGCTCAGCACAACCTGGTAACTTCGGATCATAAGTAGTAGGAGTTTTTTCATTTTAAGGTAAAAATTGGCTGCGGGTGACCCAAAACACTTGCCGAACTGGTCCAGTTCGTATATAACACTCCATCTTCATCTTGAGTATTCAAGCTCAAGAAAACATAAAATATATTAAAATCAGCAATTTAAGTTAAAAACATACGGATTTCAAGGAGTTCATTCCGAGACATGCAAACGCTCAGAGTTGAATTGCCCAAGGGCTACAAGCCCAAAGCCAAAGAAGAGTACATGTGCGCTAAGCACATCGAGTATTTTCGTCGCAAATTGACCGACTGGAAAGACGAGTTGGTCGAGGAATCCCGTGAAACAATCAGCCATCTTCAGCATGAAGTCCGGGACGTTGGTGACGAGGCGGAGCGGGCCACCCGCGAAACAGAGAACAGCCTCGAATTGCGAACCCGTGATCGCTACCGCAAGCTGATTAATAAGATTGACAAGGCGTTAATGCGCATCGAAGAAGGTGAGTACGGTTTCTGCGAGGAAACCGGTGAGGAAATTGGCTTGGCTCGCCTTGAGGCACGCCCTATTGCCACCCTGTGCCTGGACGCCCAGGAGCGCTGGGAGATCCGCCAGAAGCAGATCGGCGATTCTCGCTAGCCCTGCCTCTCTCTTTTTCAGGTTTTGGCGCTGTGATTCAATCAGTGTCGATCAGGCCGCTGGCATAATCCATGATGGCCTTCAGCATGGCATGAAGGCCGTTGGCTCGGCTGGGGGAAAGATGCTCAGCCAGCCCAATATCCTCGATAAACTTAGGACGGGTATCGAGAATGGCCTGTGCGCTGGCCCCTGAGTACACCCTGATCAACAAGGCTATCAGCCCCGATACGATGGCGGCATCACTGTTTGCCCGGATTTCTACCCGCTCAGCATCGCCTGAGAGGAGCAACCAGACGCGTGATTGACAACCCGATAGCAGCTTGTCGTCCACCATTTCCTCAGGATCCAGGGCGGGCAGTTTTCGGCCAAGGTCAATCAGGTACTGGTACCTCTCAAGCCAGTCCGGAAACAGTTTGAAGTCGGCAACGATCAAGTCTTGTGCGGCTTGAGGGTTTGGCATGTTCAGGATCCCTGGTCCTCACGCCTCCACAGCGTCCCATTGGGACCATCTTCAAGTGCAATGCCCATATCAGTCAGGGTGTCCCTGATTTCATCGGCCTTGGCGAAATTACGCTCGTCCCGCGCCTGCTCCCGTTCGGCAATGAGTCGCTCGATGTCCTGCTCATCATCGTGCCCATCGCCTGAGAACCATTCGTCGGGTGATTCTTGAAGCACCCCGATCATGTTTGCTTCCGCCATGAGACGTCCTGCCAACTCCTGGGCATCTTCCAGCATTCTCGCGCCGCCGAGCCTGCGGGCGGTCTGGTTCATCTCGGCAAGCGCCACGGGTGTATTAAGATCGTCATGCAGCGCACGGGTAAATGCCGCTCCGGGTTCGCTCGGATCGGGGATCGGGCCATGCTCGGTCTCGTAATTTCTGAGTACGGCATACATCCGGTCAAGAGTTCGTTGCGATTGTGACAGTGCGGCGTCAGACCAATCGAGCGGTTGGCGATAATGCGCGCTGAGCAGTTGGTAACGGAGAACTTCGCCGCGTTCGCGTTTGAGCAGTTCATGGACTGTTAGGGTATTGCCCAGTGATTTGGACATTTTGCGGCGATTGACCGTGACAAAGCCGTTGTGCATCCAGTAGCGCGCGAAGGGTTTCCCCCCATGAGCGCATCGACTCTGGGCAATCTCATTCTCGTGGTGTGGAAAGACCAGGTCCTGGCCGCCCGCATGAATGTCGATGCTCTCCCCAAGATGCTTCTCAGCCATGACAGAGCATTCGATATGCCAGCCTGGGCGACCATAGCCCCAGGGGCTGTCCCAACCTGGCAAGTCGCCAGAGGAGGGCTTCCAGAGAACAAAATCTCCAGCGTGCCGCTTGAAGCCGGCCACTTCAATTCGGGCGCCTGAGAGCATGTCTTCCAGCTTCCGTCCTGAGAGGGCGCCATATGCCGGAAAAGATTCCACCGAAAACAGGACGTGTCCATCAGTGAAGTAAGCATGCCCAAGCGTCACGAGTCGGGAAATCATGTCAATGATGTCCGGAATATGATGCGTGGCGCGAGGCTCTACCGTGGGCGGCTTGACGCCCAGTGACGCCATGTCCTGGTGGTACGCCTCGGTGTAGCGCTCTGAAATGGCGCTGATCGGCACCCCTGCGGAGGCCGCGGCGGTGTTGATCTTATCGTCGACATCAGTGATATTCCTGGCATAAACGACACCCGGATAGACTTGGTCCAGAACCCGAAAAAGTAAATCGAAAACCACTGCGGGGCGGGCATTGCCTATGTGCGCATAGTTGTATACCGTGGGACCGCAGGCATAGAGCGTGACCCGCTCCGCGTTAATCGGCGTGAAATCTTCCTTGACTCGGGACAAGGTGTTGTAAAGGCGAATCGTCATATCAATTTCGGATCCTGTGTCTGCGTGTCCTTGTGATGCCGGCAAGGCAGGCGCTATGGTACCAACTTCAAAGCGGATTCGGGCAATCAAATGTGATATTGCCCGGCCCACGATTAACGTAAAGGATGGTCGAGTATGGCAACTTCTATGAACAGCAGGCGTTTTTTTCCGAATCACGTGGCCATCTGTCAGCAGCGATGGGAGCGAGCGCTCGACGCGGAAGGCTTCGACAGTGCCGTTATTCATGCGGGCAGCCAGATCATTCATTTCCTGGATGACTACCACTACCCATTCCGACCCAACCCGCACTTTGTCTCCTGGCTACCGCTGCATTGCCATGATGAGAGTGTGCTGATCATTCGACCCGGCAAGCGGCCCCGGCTGTATTACTACCAGCCTGATGACTACTGGTATTCGCCACCGGCGGACCCGGAATCGTGGTGGGCAGACCAGTTTGACCTGCTGGCGGTCACTGAAAAGGATGCGTGGCGCAAAGAGCCCACGAGGGGTCGAGTGGCGCACATCGGCGATGCTCCGGCATTGCAGGGTTCCGGGCATCTGAATCCCGCTGGCCTGATTCATCGCCTGCACATCGAACGTACCCGGAAGACCGACTACGAGATCGACTGCATGGAGGCCGCCAGCGCGCTCGCAGTCCGCGCGCACCTTGCGGCCGAGCAGTCCTTTCTTGCGGGGGGTAGTGAATACGACATTCACCAGGCCTATTGCCGCGAGGGCGGGCTTTTGGATGACGAATTGCCTTATGGAAACATTGTGGCGCTGAATCAGCATGGCGCGGTGTTGCATTATCAAAACCGGGATCGTGAATCGCCGGCTGAACGTTACTCGTTCCTGATTGATGCTGGTGCCTGCGTGCAGGGTTATGCGGCGGATATCACGCGAACTTACGCGGCCCACGCTGGGGAGTTTTCCGAACTCATCCAGGCAATGGATACGGTACAACAGGATCTGTGCGTAGGCATGCAGGTCGGCGTTGATTATCGTGCCATGCATCTCGAGGCACATCGGCGCATCGCGGGTGTCCTGGAAGATTTCAGCCTAATTCGTTGCTCAGCTGATGATGCAGTCGAATCCGGCCTGAGCAGCGTGTTCTTCCCGCATGGTCTAGGTCATTACCTGGGAATCCAGACGCATGATGTCGCTGGATTGCTGGCTGATGAATCAGGTGAGGAGATACCGCGACCGGAGGGACATCCTTTCCTTCGGCTGACTCGTATCCTGGAGGCGGGTAACGTTCTGACCGTAGAACCGGGGCTGTATTTCATCAAATCTTTGCTCCAGCGCTGGAAAATGGAACGAGAAGCGGAGTTGATCAATTGGGACGCGGTGTCGAATTTCGCGCCTTATGGAGGTGTTCGAATCGAGGACAATGTTCAGGTCACCGAGGAGGGTCCGAGGAATCTGACGCGGGAGGCGTTTGCAGTGTCCGAGCAGTCAATCGTCCAGTAAGCCAAGGCCGGACAGTCGCTCGATGGGCATTTCACCGGCACGGCCATGATTCCATATGGTGGCGTGTTCGGAAAGGGCACGCTGTTTCTCCGGACTGGCGAGTGCGGTCAATGCTTCTACGACACCGGCTTCGTTCAGTGCGCTGCTGACGAAACGATCCAGTTCCTCGACGTAGGGTTCGCCAATGATTTTTCGCATCGCGCGATTTGCCGCGGTCAGGTTGTCCGGAAAAAGGTATTTACCGCTGTGAAGCCGAAAATGATCTGACACTGCCTGCAGCGTGGTCATTGAGCAATAGGCATCGTCCAGCAATCCAATCACTCCCATGTGATCCGGAATAATGTCCACGTCCTCCAGCCAGTAGGCGCTCACGCGCTCAAGAATAAGGTCCATCTCCGATTCTAGACCGACGTTTGCCGCAGCCGTTGCCGCGACTTTCATCATGTAGGGCACCTGCTCAACGTAGCCCAGCACAAAACGACCACCACGCTCGAGTTCTGCCGGGTCTGCCTCGATGTCGTTGCGCTCAGCAACAACGGCCAGCAATTCATGCAAGTCTTCGAGTGCATGCGTGTCCGCTATGCAAGCATTAACCCTTGATTGGATCTCGGCGAGGTTCATCGGGAGATAGTGTAACAACCCTCGCGGGGTGCGTCAGTTCGGCGCAGATTCACGCTGACTCGCCGCTCATGCTAGTATGCGCGCCTTGCCGGGAGACTCTACGTGCTGCTGCTTTCCATTTTGACACTGTTTGTCGGACCGCTTCTTTATCACTGGCTGCGCCAGGGGGGTTTGATCGCGCGCACCTTCGATCGGTTCATTGTTGCCGTACTCGTCGGCGTGATCGTTCTCCTGCTGATTCCAGAGGTGCTGCACCACATGGGTTGGATCGCCGTGTTGCTCGCACTGATTGGATACCTGGTTCCAGGCCTGCTTGAGCTTGCGATAAAGCGGGCGGCAAGGGTGTTCCATCTGTTCAGCCTGGTGATTGCTCTCGTGGGCCTCACGCTTCATGCGCTTCTGGATGGCGCGGGACTGGCGGCGGGTGGGGGAGGCGATCATCCCGGCTTGAGTCTGGCGATTGTTCTGCATCGGTTCGGTGTGGGTCTGGCGATCTGGCTTATGGTCCAGCCCGCCTATGGTCGCCAGGCGGCATGGTCTGTCCTGGTGCTTGTGTGTATTGCCACGCTGCTGGGGTTTTATGGTTCAGAGCGCGCACTGCCCATGGCGGGCGAGGACGCTTTTCACTACCTGCAGGCCTTGATTGTGGGAGCCATCGTGCACAGCCTAGTTCACCGCACGCACGGACGGGCAGGGCACTCGCATTAGTCGATCTCCCAACGATTTGGACCGATCGATGCCCGGAATTCAGAGGAAACAATCGCCCCCGTTCGGACTCAGGCACTGGCCTCGAAAATGTTCAGCGCCGGAACTTGCCAGAAAGACGTAGGTATCCACGATTTCGTCCACGTCTGCGATTTTTCCGCGCGGGATGGCCTTTCTGATGGCATCCAGGATCTCTTCGGGCACATCTTCCAGCATTGCGGTCATGGTCGCACCCGGAGCAACACAGTTTGCCGTGATGTTTTTATCCCCAAGCTCCCGCGCCAGCGATCGAGTGAATGACAATATTGCACCTTTTGCCGCTGTGTAGTGTGCGAAGCCCGGGGCACCTATATAGGCCAGTTGCGAAGCCGTATTGATGATTCGCCCTGAATTGCGCGCAAGCATGGCGGGCAGAGCGCGTCGGGTGCACAGGAAGGTGCCGTTGACATGAACATTCATGATCATTTGCCAGTCTTCCAACGTAATGTCCTGGACCGGCGCTGAGCGCGCGATGCCGGCATTGTTTACGAGGATCTGCACACAGGCGTGGTGTGATTCGATGACCCCGAACATGGCGTCAACGGCAGATTCATCGCTGACATCGGCCTCGATGACATCAGCCACACCTCCTTGGTTTATGATCGAGTCGCGGACAGCGAGTGCTGCGTCCCGCTCGGGTGCGGCGGGATAATTGATGTAAACATGACTTCCACAGCGCGCGAGCGCCCGGGCAACGCCCGACCCAATACCTGAAGAAGCACCAGTGACCACTGAAGCGCTGCCGCTCAAATCTGTATGCAAAGCCATTGTTCCTGCCGCCCTCTGAAAAACCGCATTGTGGCATGAATAATCGCGGAAAACAGTTTCCCTTTCGGGCGCAAAGGCCCACGACCTCGCCGGAGGCGGCCTTGCTGAGAAGGTGCACTATACTTTCGGCTTGAATGAGATTTCAGCCGGTGGATGCAGGCACGCTAGCCAGTAAGATTGCGTATTCCCCAGCCGCGGAATCCAGATTCCGCTCACGGTTGTAGGAGCTCTGTCTGGAAAGCGCCACCGCCGCGTCGGGCAGGCAGTCAATAAGCGATGGGCGCAATTTCGGCCCGGGGCCTTTATCATTCAGCCTGGGCTTGTTTTTATTCTGTTTGGGTGGCTCGGTGCAGAAATAAGGGTTGTCGAGCGCAATGGCCTGTAGATTTCAGGAGCCCGCCGAAAGGCTGGCTGCTTTTTACATCCCGTAATGGTAGTCAGTGTCTGGATCAGGTTGGAGCGCGTGACCTGTGAACGAATGGTGGGTTCTAGACTTGTCATTGAATCAGGCGAAGGTTGTATGATTTTGATCATCGAGTCCAGGAGGCGAGTGCAATGAACAGTCCGTCCGAGACACTGTTGCTTAAGGAATTACCTGCGCCCGGTGTGCTCAGGGTGACCATGAATGCAGCAAATCGGCGCAATGCCCTGTCGGAGCGCATGTTGGGAGAGTTGCTGAGCGCTTTTTCCGAGGCAGCCGGTGAACCCGATGTGCGGGTGGTGATATTAAGCGCCGAGGGTCCGGCCTTCAGTGCCGGTCATGACCTGAAGGAAATTGCTGAGGCGCGGGCGGCGCTCGATGGAGGGGAGGGCTATTTCAAACGCCTGTTCGATGTGTGCGCAGACTTGATGCAATGCATTGTGAATAACCCCAAGCCGGTCATAGCAGAAGTCGACGGCGTGGCCACGGCGGCTGGCTGCCAGCTGGTGGCCAGCTGTGATTTGGCCGTGTGCAGTGAGCAGTCACGTTTTGCCACGCCCGGTGTCAATATCGGATTGTTCTGCTCAACACCGATGGTCGCGCTTTCCCGAAATATTGCGCACAAACATGCCATGGAGATGCTGCTCGGAGGAAATTGGATCGATGCTGACGACGCCTACCGTATGGGCCTCGTGAACCGGGTGGTGGTGGATTCTGAGCTGGAACCCACAGTCTTGACGCTGGCTGAGCAAATAGCCGCCAAATCGGCCATGACGGTCGCGTTGGGTAAGCGGGCCTTCTACGAACAGTCGTCGATGAATCTCTCGGACGCTTATGCCTTCACGGCCGAGGTGATGGTTAAAAATATGATGCAACACGACGCCAAAGAGGGAATAGAAGCTTTCCTGGAAAAACGCTCACCGCACTGGCAGGACCGGTAGCCGGGCGATGGGTGGCATCTATGACGAGGGTCTTGGGCGCCGGGAGGCCAACTTCCAGCCGCTGACCCCGTTGACCTTGTTGGAACGGGCCGCCGCCGTGTATCCAGGGCACTGCGCAGTGATACACGGCGAGTTGCGGTATAGCTACCGAATGTTTTACGCACGCTGTCGGCGACTGGCCTCATCGCTCGAAGCGCTGGGTATTCGGCGCGGTGAGACGGTTTCCGTGCTACTGGGCAATACCCCTGCAATGCTGGAGGCGCACTATGCAGTGCCCATGGCTGGTGCGGTGCTGCATGCCCTGAACACCCGACTGGATGCTGCGTCCGTGGCTTTTCAACTGGATCACTCCGAGAGCAGGATGCTGATTACCGAGCCCTCGTATGCCGAGTTGGCGCAATCCGCCCTGGAGCGATCATCGAGGTCCCCCCGTCTCGTCGAGTGGCTTGACACTGAAATTGGGGACAACTCGACGCTGGGCGGCGCGCTCTCCTACGACCAGTTGATTGAAGAAGGTGATCCGAAATTAGAATGGTCCATGCCGCAGGATGAATGGGACGCCATCGCGGTGAACTACACTTCAGGGACCACGGGTGACCCCAAGGGCGTGGTGTACCATCATCGCGGTGCCATGTTGCTCGCGCAGGGTAACGCACTGACCGCCGGGGTCGCGCGACATGCGGTCTACCTGTGGACGCTGCCCATGTTCCATTGCAACGGTTGGTGCTTCCCCTGGACCATTTCCGCAGTTGCAGGAACACACGTCTGTCTGCGCGAGGTGCGTACCGAATCGATCTGGGAGGCCCTTGCCCGTTATGGGGTAACCCACTTGTGCGGTGCGCCCATCGTGATGTCGACCCTGCTGGCGCTGCCTGAGCAGGAGCGCCCCAAGCTGGATCACAAGGTGAATTTCTTTACGGCCGCTGCGCCTCCGCCCGAGCGCGTGCTTTCAGAGATGAAATCGGCAGGGTTTGAAGTGACACATCTGTACGGGCTGACCGAAGTCTACGGGCCAGCAGTGATCAACGACTGGCACTCTGCGTGGAATGAGCTTGATGGTTCGGAGCAGGCCGCGCTCAAGGCTCGCCAGGGGGTGCGCTACCATGCGCTTGAGAGTCTGGATGTGCTGGACCCTGAAACCATGCAGCCGGTACCGAGGGATGGGGAGACGCTGGGGGAGGTGATGTTCCGGGGTAATGTCGTCATGAAAGGATATCTCAAGAATCCGGCCGCAACCGAGGAGGCGCTTTCGTGCGGTTGGTTCCATTCAGGTGATTTGGGCGTCGCTCATTCCGATGGGTACCTGCAGCTCAAGGATCGCTCCAAGGACATTATTATTTCCGGAGGTGAAAACATCTCGTCGCTGGAAATTGAGGAGGTGCTGCATAAACACGAGGCGGTCATGACTGCCGCGGTGGTTGCGAAGCCCGATGCCCGGTGGGGTGAGACCCCCTGCGCGTTCGTTGAGTTGAAAGCAGGGCGCGAGGCAGGTACCGACGCACTGCGCGACTGGTGCCGAGCGCACCTGGCCGCTTTTAAGGTGCCCCGTTTTTTCATTTTCGAAGCGATTCCCCGCACCTCGACCGGTAAAATTCAGAAGTTTGAATTGCGGGAGAAGGCGCGCTTGCTCCCCGAGTGATTTTTCGGGCGGTGCATGAACGTGTGCACCGTCCTGTGAAAAAGGTCAATTCGGTGGACAGATTGGCCTGTAGAGTCAAGAGTCTTGGCTGATCGGATGTTAAAGTTCCTCCCGTTAGTGTTCCGGCCACGGTGCTTCCCTTTCACCTTGGCCAGGGCAGAGACCGGCTTTTCCCCTTGTGCTTGGTCTCGCGGAGAGGACCGGCCGATGCCCGGTCGGTCCTCTTCATTTTTCAATCAATACATCCATGATCTTGAAGCCTGATTCCATGGCGGAAAGTGTCTCTGAGTTGGTGGGTGTCTCCCCCCGCAATCGCCCAGCCATGCATAGTTTTTACATTTCTCAATAGATCGGGTCCTGGTTTATACTCATCGGCTCTTGTTCAAACGAAATCCACACGGAGTAATTGACCCATGAAAATCAACCGAATCTTGCAGTTTTCAACCATCGCGCTTGCGGCGTCATTGTGTGTTTCAACGGCCAACGCCAGCAAAGAGGACGCTGAAGACTTGCTTGCCGACCTGAAGGACTGTAAAGCAGATTCCGCCACCATGAAGAAAGCGCAGGCCATGATCAAGAAGCACGGCGGCGCGCCATCCGAAAAGCAGGTTGATGATTTTATCGATTCATTGCCCAACAAACTCATCGACTGCATCGACAACCTTGATTGAATCGATCTGCCGTTTTTGATGCGGCCTGGCGCATATTCACTGCATGGGTGTGAACCCATGCAGTGTGCCGGGTCTGCCTCCAGACTGTCTCGGTTAAATACTTGACTGAGGGTGGATGAAGCATTGGACGTCATCAACATCCAGGACAAATTTGACCTCTTCTCTGATCTCTGGTCACCCAAGAGGATTGGTCAATTGAACGGACAACAAATTCTTCTCGCCAAGATTCAAGGCGAATTCGTGTTTCACAAGCACGATGATGAAGATGAACTTTTCATGGTGATCAAGGGGCAGTTGCAACTCGATTTTAGAGATCACTCGGTGATCGTTAAGCCCGGTGAATTTTGCACCGTGCCGAAAGGCGTAGAGCACAAGCCGGTCGCCAAGGAGGAGACGCATCTGTTGCTATTTGAGCCCTTGAGCACGAAGCATACCGGCGATGTCCTGGCGGACATCACCCTTGAGAAATACGAGGACATCTAGGCAGGGAGGTCAACAACAGACCTGCCGATGTACCGCGCTGTGTAGGGAAGCCTGGGTGTAAAAGGCCATCGTTTCTGGCGGCCTTGCTCATGGATTTCACCCAGAGAATTACTCTGGCCTGGCAGATTAGAACGTGTCTGTACAAGGCCCTTTTGGCCGATAGCAGAACTTGGGAATTGCTCCGCTTTGCGCTAGTCACGAAACCGACACCCTGCTCGAAAGTGCTCTCAAGAGGTCTTCACCCCGCAATAACGCGTCGCTTCGCGTTCGAAAACGTCCGCTTTTCTCACACGAATGAAGGTATTCAAAGCCCTTAGCCCCAAGAGAAGTTGCGGAGCATGGCCGGGACCGTGAGTCCGGTTTAAATCATCATGCTCCGTCAGCACAGCTTGACAGGGGGTAAACGGAACCCCATGTTCACCTATCTGCCCCGAGCGTTCGGGGCATAAACGCTAGTTCTCATGAAACCCGCACTAAGGAGAGATATCGTAATGCCCAACTGCCCGCGACGAGAACTTTCATGGAAGTAATAACTTTGACCGAGAGTGAGACTGCGCAATGGATCTAGAACCGTTCTTTGCTGTGAAAGGGTTCAGGCGAGTTCTGGTTATTCTTGGATTGTCTGCTATTATCGTAGCATTGCTGTTATTCGCAGGGACCGGGGTGGGGCTACTGCCAAACGGACTGTTCAGCGTACTTGGGCAAAGTGATCTGCGCTCCATAGCGGGCCTCGCCGTGGCCGGATGTTTACTCGTCGCGATTGGATACGGCCACAACTGAATTTGGAGAAAATATCGTGTTTAAACCTTCAGACGTTTTCATACTGCTGGCTATCGCAATCTCCTTCGCGGTTTCCGGCTATCTTTGGTTCACCGGGCAGCGTGAGGAGGGGCTCTTCACAGCCGTCTGGGTGCCTTCGATCCTGTGTTTTGGAATCTATTTCAAGCTGCTTGCTCTGATGGGTTCGCGCTCATGACCACGAGCGCGATCTTCTACATCGCAATTGCAGTATTCGGCCTGCTGGTGACCGGCCTGTACCTGACAGCCAGGGAGTTCTATCGAATCACTGAGGAGCCTTCCGTCCGAAAAGACTACGGGGCGGTCTCCGATAAGGCTGATCCCGAGTAGACCAGCTCCGGCTTCAGGTAACACCCCTGCATTGATCGGCGGATCGGTGCGGGGGTTTTTATTTGGTCAATTGGGTCATCACATTGGCCTGTGAGGTCAATTTTGCTCGGACCCCATGGGGTATTGTAGCCGTCCATGAAAATTGGGGCTCAAGACCAATGCGTATATCAAGAACACTCCTCGTGCTAGCAGCGCTCAGTACAGTTCGGAATGCAGTGGAGGACTGGATGCTGAGTGCCCCTGGTCGGCTAAAAAAAATAATGAGGTTTAAACCTTGAATTGTGTTCAGCAACGAGGCAGATGACAAACATGTTGGTGGCGCAGGGCGCCAATGACCCTCGCGTGCTGCAGGTGGAAAGTGATGAACTGGTTGCAGCCGTTCGCAAGAACGAGGTGCCGGTGGAATACGTGCTGTTTCCCGATGAGGGCCACGGCTTTTCGAACAAGGCCAACCGCATCAAGGCCTCGGAAGCCTATGTCACCTTCCCCGACCAGTGCCTGAAGGGTAAAGAGTAAGTGCCGTGCGCCCAGGTATTCACTGGGGCGCCTCCCCACGGTAATCAGCCATCCAGCACAGGCTTTTCGGCATCACGCTGGGCTATACTGGCTGCCCTGCTTCCACCGGCTGAATGTCCATGAACCGCATCATTGCCTGCCTGCTCCTGTTCGCACTGTCTCCCTGGGCCCTGGCCGAGACCATTCGCTTGTCGGATGCGGCGGAAACCACGGCCTCGCACGAGGTGTTTGGTGCGCAGATGCCGGACAAGTCGAACGGCATGAGTTTGCAGTCCCTGATGGAACAACAGGAGGCGCTGGCCGGACAGGAAGTGCGTGTCACCACCCGCATCGGAAAAGTGTGCCAGAAGAAGGGTTGCTTCTTCATTGCCTATGAAGGAGAAGCGAGTGCAAGAGTGTCCTTCGTGGACTACAGTTTCTTCGTCCCAACGGATGTGGGTGGAAGGGATGTGACGCTGGTGGGTATGTTTGATCGCAATGCGGTGACGCAGGAACAGGCCCAGCACTTCGCTGAAGACATGGGGGACAATCCCGCCAGCGCGACACCCACCGATTTCGAATATTCCATAGTGGCGAAGTCGGTCCTGATACCGCGCAGCTGACCTTAAGCCGGACGTGCTGCAACCGGACCGCGGGCCCAAGGGACGGCGCGATCGGGTCATGAGAGCCGATGGCGTTTCAGCCGCTTGTAACAAAAAACCGCCACAAGGGCGGTCTTTTGGTATTTGGTGGAGGCGGCGGGAATCGAACCCGCGTCCGCAAGTGATTCGCCTTCGGCTCTACATGCTTATCCGGTCTATTTTTTTAACCGATGACTACCCGACAGGCAGGGAGAATCAAAGGCGAGCCTGGATAGGTTTTAACGGATCCGCGCCAGGCACGTTTCACCGCGATCCCGTGTGGGTCGACTCCCGGGCTCCGGCTCGCACAGGCACGCTCCGGGCGGAAGGCACTACGGCAGGTTATTAAGCTGCGAGTGCGTAGTTGTCGTCGTTGGCAACTAATCAGTTTGCAAAGGGTTTAACGAGCATCCTTGCAGCTCGGCATGCACCTCGGGTTTCACGACCCACGTCGAAGCCAGGTCGCCCCCAATGTGTTTACATGGCGCTATTCTATCGCAATATCGCCTGATACGCCGATTTGGACTGCCAACAGCATCAGTAGGTTCATTCCCGGATCAACATCGATAAGCGCTTCATTCACGGTTGCGGAGATTTCAACCGCGCTTCATGATTCTGGCTTTCTGCCGACCCCAGTCGCGGTCCTTTTTCACTCTGCGCTTGTCGTGTTGCTTCTTCCCAATCGCCACGCCAATTTCGACCTTGACGCGGCCTCTTGAAAAATACATCGCGGTTGGAATGACTGTTCGGCCTTTCCGGTCGACCAGGCCAGTGAGTCGATCTATCTCGCGCCGATGAAGCAGCAAACGGCGCGTGCGCGTTGGATCGGGCCTGATGTGGGTGGACGCAGTTGGAAGTGGATTGATCAGGCAACCGAAAAGGAACGCCTCGTTGTTCTTTAACAGGACGTAGGAATCCGAGAACTGAATCCGGCCCTCGCGTAAGGACTTGACCTCCCAGCCTTCGAGAGCGACGCCTGCCTCGATGCGCTCTTCGATGTGGTACTCGAAACGCGCCCTCTTGTTAACCGCAATGGTTTTTCGCCCGCCGGCTGAGGTTGTTTTCATGTTTCAAAGGGAGACCAGGTAAACGATCATTCTACGTGGATTCACGAGTCGCATCCATGGATGAACCGCGTGGTATATTGCCGGAATGGCGAATTGGCGGGGGCAAACAGATGAAAATAGAACGCTCGGCCCTCGTTGAATTCCCGGCCGGAGATATGTATCGCATCGTTCTGGATGTGGCTTCCTATCCGAGCTTCCTGAAATGGTGTGTAGACGCCCAGCTCCACGAGCAGGATCACGAACGGCAATTGGCTTCCCTTGTTGTCAGGGTGGGTCACCTTTCACAAAGATTCACCACCCGAAATCGTTTGGTTTCCGGAGAGAGACTGAGCATGTCGCTGGTTGAAGGACCTTTCCGGAAGCTGTCTGGCGAATGGCGTTTCGAGGCGTTGGGTGAGTCGGGAAGCAAGGTCAGCCTGGCCCTTGAGTTCGAATTCCGGCGTGGAATCGTCTCCTCAGCGTTCGAGCGTGGCTTTGCCCAGATTGCTGATCACCTGGTGGGTGAGTTTTCACGGCGTGCGGAATGGCTTTCCGACCAGAGGAACCGGGCATGACGGAGCTTATTTCCGTTGAAGTCGTATACGCGCTTGCCGAGCAGCAATGGATCAGGGCGCTTGAACTCCCAGCCGGCACGACGGCGGGAGAAGCAGTTGAAGCATCAGGCCTGCTCGAATTGATCGGAGCCGATCAGTTGGACCCGGAACGCTTGGGTATATTCAGCCAGAAAGTCTCGCCGGAGTACGTTCTGCGTGACGGTGACCGCGTCGAAATATATCGCCCCTTGCGCATGGAGCCAATGGAGGCGAGACGCCTGCGCGCTGCCGGAAAAGGCGCCTCCTGAACCTCAACCTCCAGGCGGGATAACGAAACCATTGATCCCCAATTGATCCAGGATGGCTGATCTCGTCGCATCAGCGGCGGCCTGGTCACCATTCAGGCTATAACGCACGAGGTAACGCCAGCGCCCATCGTCGGTTTCCTGCGGTACGATGAAGGCTTCGTAGCCGGCAGCGCGCAGGCGTTGTGCCATGACATTGGCGTTGTCTTGGACGTCAAATGCGCCCAACTGGATTTCCCATACCTTCGATTCTGTCTGTAGTGGCGACGACTCGACGGCGGGCTCGGTTGTCTCCATATCATCCTCTGCCACAAGCTGATTCTCGCCATGTGAGTCATTTGAACCGGGCTCAACGCTCTCGGCGGTCCCGGGTTCTGCGCTCGAAACAATGGGTTGCGTTTCGAGATTGTCGGGCGGCGTGACCGGCTCCTCAGGTGAGTACGTCACTTCCTCAGCTACCGGGGCGGCGAGCGGGGTGACCTCCAGCTGGGAATCAGCTGTATCTACAGTCGTATTACCACTCTCACGGGCAGGCTGGGGAGTGGATTCTTCCTCGAAGATGAACTCATCCGACTCCACGCCAATCATTTCCACTAGGGAGCCGTCCTCGAAGTAGAGAGTGACTTTGCGCGCTACGGGCTCATCGCCACGTCGACTAAATGATGAAACGTAATCCCAGCGGTCGTGATGAAAAGGGTCCTGGATTGATGGAGTGCCCAGAAGGAATGAGACCTGGTTCATGCTCATGCCGAGCCGGAGTTTATCCAGATCCTCCTGTTCGAGCGCGTTGCCTTGCTGAATGTTCTGTTTATACACCAGGTTGCAGCCGCCCAGGGCGAGCAGGCTCGTGGCAAGGCAGGCTAGGACCGGTCGTGTCAGGGCATGCTTCCGCATTGATATTTTTTCCGGAAAATTGTCAGGGAACAGCAAGGGCGTGAATGATACAATAGTTCGGTCCCGTCTCAACAGGGTTGGGCTGAATTACAGGAGAGTGTGGTGGGCGATAATAACCTTCGACAGGTCGGTTTGAAAGTAACTCAACCCAGGATCCGTATCCTTGAGTTGCTCGAGACTCACAACACGCGGCACCTGACCGCAGACGATATATACCGGGAACTCGTCAAGTCGGGCGACGATATCGGCCTGGCTACGGTCTACCGTGTGCTCGCGCAGTTCGAGGCCGCGGGGCTGGTAGTCAAACACCATTTCGAAGGTGACCAGGCGTATTTCGAAGTCGATTCAGGCGATCATCACGACCACCTCGTGTGCATCGAGACCGGCAAGGTGACCGAATTCTTCAGTGAAGAGATCGAGGCGTTGCAGAAAAAAATCGCGGATGCCCATGACTATGAAATCGAGGACCATACCCTGGTCATCTATGTCCGCCCCAAGTAATCGGGCCTGTCGTAAACGTCTCGCGAGCTGATCCAGCTAGTGCGCGGTGCCTGATGTCAGCAGTTCCCTGGCGTGCGCAAGGCTCTGCTTTGAGGCCCTCCCACTCAGCATTCGGGCAATTTCCACTACCCGTTGATCCTCCTCCAGAAGGGCGGTTTCGATGGTCACGTTCTTGTTGCTCGATAGTTTGGCAACCCTGATCTGGTGGTCGGCACACACAGCGACTTGAGCGAGGTGTGTGACGCAGAATGCCTGTCCTTGTGCGGACAGTCGGGCGAGCTGCCGACCAACTATGTTTGCGGTGTCTCCGCCGATTCCGGCGTCCACCTCGTCGAAGATCTGTATTCGCTCATCGCGCGAGCGCGCGGCCACCTTAATGGCCAGACTGAGTCGTGAGAGCTCTCCACCTGAGGCGATTTTTGCCAGCGAACCGGGTGGCATCCCGGGGTTGGCGCTGACTTCGATGCTCACACGGTCCATGCCGTGCGCCAGGGGAGTCGCTTTGGGATCAGCAGAGACGATTAAATGAAAAACGCCACCTTCCATGCCCAATTCCTGCATGAGGACCGTCACCTCACGGGACAGCCGCTTCGCGGTGGCATTTCGCGCCTCAGATAGAGAGATGGCTGCGGCGCGGTAGTGCCTGTCCGATTCCTCCAATTGTTGCTGTAGAGCGATGCGTTGCTCGTCGCACGATTCAGCGCGTCGGAGACGGTCGTTCAGCTCATCCCGTTTATCAGGCAGTTCGTGAAGATCAACCCGGTGTTTGCGAGCGAGGTCTCCCAGTTCCGACAACTGGATACGCACGGCATCCAGCCGTTCATGACGATTTTTCATCTCGCTCAGGACTCGCGCCAGATTCGTGGCCGATTCCTGGGTATTGATGGCTGCTTCCTCCAGCATTACACAGGCTTCCCGGATACGCTCATCAAGCTGGCTTACCGCGCTTAATCGATGGGCTAGGCGATGCAACTCATCCACGAGTGAGCGCTCGTCGCCTGTTAATTGCAGATTGGCCTCGTTGAGTAATTCGGAAAGTTCATCCTGCCGGGAAAGTAGCTGATGTTCTTGTTCAAGTGTTTCGAGCGCCTCTGGGGAGAGCGCAATGGACGAAAGTTCTGAGTGCTGATATCTCAACAGGTCGAGCTCCGCGGGCGTGAGGGCGCTGTCGGACTCCAGCACATCCAGCGTTTGTGCTATGTCATGCCACTGGCTGTGCGCCCTGCAAACTGCGTCGAGAAGTTCATCGTGGCGTCCTGAGCGATCCAGCAGTTGCAATTGCTGAGCGGGCCGTATCAGGTCGAGATGCTCATTATGACCGTGGATTTCTACCAGCAGTCGCCCAAGCGTGCCAAGCTGTGACAAGGTGACGGGTGTCCCGTTGATCCAAGCTCGTGAGCGCCCCTTGTCGGTGATGCTCCTGCGCAACAGGCAGGAGTCACCGGAGGAAAGTTCAGCTTCCTCCAGCCATGCCCGGGCAGGATGACTACCTGGAAGAGAAAATTCTGCGCTCAACTGCGCACGCTCGGCACCATGGCGAACCCAATTGACATCCGAACGCTCGCCAAGCAAAAGCCCCAAAGCGTCCACAAGAATAGATTTTCCAGCTCCGGTTTCACCCGTGATCACTGTGAATCCGTCCTCGAATTCGAGCTCGAGTTCGGGCGCAATGGCGAAATTTTGAATATGCAGGTGACTGAGCATCGTTTTGGTTGTGAAACCCGGACAGGCACTCAAACTAGCACGGCGCAACCGTCGCGGCAATGTGTAAATGGCTCGCTCTGCGCGCTTGAAACACGGGACCTGAGCCCCATATCTGCCGGGGAAGCATGGGTGTCACTGGTGGCCCCCGGAGGATGACTAGCGATGAATACGATTGAAGGAAACGATGCAACTTCGCATGCCCATGGCGCAACGGAGCCTGACGAAGGCACATCAGCTCAAGCGTCAGGCGCCGACCCGGTGGCGGCAAACGATGAAAAAGCGGTGGACAGCGAATTGATGGATCTGCAGTACGCGCTGGACGAGGCGGAAAAAGAGGTTGGCGAGACCCGTGACGCTATGCTCAGAATGCAGGCGGAAATGGAAAACCTCAGGAAACGACTGCTTCGCGACCAGGAGCGTGCCAGGAAGTTCGCGCTCGAGCGAATCATGGCGGACTTACTTCCAGTGCTCGACAGCCTGGCGCGCGCGACAGAAGCAGACTCGGGCTCAGCCACGGTGGAATCTCTGCTCGAGGGCAAAGCCCTGATTCTGAAGATGCTCGGCAAGGCCATGACGGACCATGGGCTGGTTGAAATTGACCCGCTGGGGGAAGCGTTCGACCCTGCACAACACGAAGCCATGACCATGCAGCCGTCTTTGGATTATCCCGAAAATGTGGTGATGGAAGTGTTGCAGAAAGGCTTTCTCCTGCATGAGCGGTTGTTGCGCCCGGCAATGGTCGTTGTTTCCAAAGGCGAACCGCAAGATTGAAAAACGGGACACAACCCCAAACTTAACAACTAGTCATTTTTACTGATTTTTTGGAGATTTCAGCATGGGCAAGATCATTGGAATTGACCTGGGCACCACCAACTCCTGCGTGGCAGTGATGGAAGGTGGGCAACCCAAGGTCATTGAAAATTCGGAGGGAGACCGAACCACACCGTCCATCGTGGCCTTTACGAAGGATGACGAGGTTCTGGTCGGACAGTCGGCCAAGCGCCAGGCGGTGACAAACCCCAAAAACACATTGTTCGCGATCAAACGACTGATTGGCCGCAAGTATAACGAAGACGTCGTCCAGAAGGACTGCGAGCTTGTGCCTTATGAAATCGTTGGGGCGGAAAACGGGGACGCGTGGGTACAGGTCGACGATCGAAAGATTGCCCCGCCCGAGATCTCGGCCCGCGTTCTCATGAAGATGAAGAAAACGGCCGAGGAATACCTCGGCGAAGAAGTGAGTGAGGCGGTGATTACGGTGCCGGCTTACTTCAACGACTCGCAACGCCAGGCCACGAAAGATGCCGGCAAAATTGCGGGGTTGACAGTCAAGCGGATTATCAACGAGCCGACTGCCGCAGCCCTGGCCTATGGTATGGATAAAAAAGGCGGTGACCGCAAAATCGCGGTTTACGACCTGGGCGGCGGAACCTTTGATATCTCTATCATCGAGATCGCCAACGTCGATGGCGAGCACCAGTTCGAAGTGCTCTCCACCAATGGAGACACATTTTTAGGCGGCGAGGATTTTGACAAACGGATAATCGATTACCTGGTTGCCGAATTCAAGAAAGACCAGGGCGTGGATCTGCGAAACGATCCTCTGGCGCTCCAGCGTCTCAAGGAGGCCGCGGAGCGGGCTAAAATTGAATTGAGTAATGCCCAGCATACCGAGGTCAATCTGCCCTATATCACGGCCGACGCCAGTGGCCCGAAGCACCTGAACATCAAGCTGACCCGTGCCAAGCTGGAAGCGCTGGTGGAAGACCTGGTGAAAAAGACGATTGCGCCATGCCGCACGGCACTGGATGATGCAGGGCTGAAGATTGACGATATTGAAGATGTGATTCTGGTCGGCGGCCAGACACGCATGCCCAAGGTTCAGGAAGCTGTAACCGAGTTTTTTGGCCAGGAGCCGCGCAGGGACGTTAACCCGGATGAGGCCGTTGCTGTAGGCGCCGCAGTTCAGGGTGGTGTACTTGCCGGCGACGTCAAAGACGTCTTGCTGCTCGATGTGACCCCCTTGTCCCTTGGTATTGAAACGCTGGGCGGGGTGATGACCAAGCTCATCGAAAAGAATACGACCATCCCGACCAAGGCGTCGCAGATATTCTCTACGGCAGAGGATAATCAGACTGCTGTCACGGTCCACGTGCTCCAGGGTGAGCGCGAGATGGCTTCTGCCAACAAATCGCTTGCCCGATTCGATCTGGCGGGGATTGGCGCTGCGCCGCGGGGTATGCCACAGATCGAAGTGACCTTTGACATCGACGCAAACGGTATCATGCATGTCAGCGCGAAGGACAAAAACACGGGCAAGGAGCAGAAAATCGAAATCAAGGCGGGTTCGGGCCTGTCCGACGCCGAGATCGAAAAAATGATCCAGGACGCCGAGGCGCATGCCGAAGAAGACAAGAAATTCCAGGAAATGGTCACGGCGAGGAACAATGCCGACGCGATGATCCATGCCACGCGCAGCGCTCTTGCAGAACACGGCGAGCAATTGTCCGAGGATGAGCGTCAGCCAATCGAAGACGCGGTCACGGGCGTGGAAGAGGCGATGAAAGGCGATGATAAAGACGCCATTGATGCGGCTTCCCAGAAACTCACCGAGGTCGCCCAAGTGATTTACCAGAAAGCGGCTGAAGCGGCGCAGGCCGGACAGGAAAGCGCTCAGAACGACGGCTCGGAGCCATCAGCGGCAAGTGAGGATGTCGTTGATGCTGAATTCGAGGAAGTCGACCCTGAAGATAAAAGCAGCTCCTGAGCGGCGTTTGAATGAGTGTTTTGGAGGCCCCGGACTCGTTCGGGGCCTCTTTTTATGCCGCGTGTCAAATTCGGCCGGATAATACGGAATAGTGTGGGGCCCTTGGGGGCCCGGAAATGCTTGAATTGATCCCTGCTCAACCCAACCTCTTGAATGTGCGCAAAACAAGGCTAGGCGACCAAATACATGGCTAAGCGTGACTATTACGAAGTGCTCGGTGTCGAGCGCGGTGCAAGTGCAGATGAGCTGAAAAAGGCTTATCGGCGCCTGGCCATGAAATATCATCCAGACCGCAACCCGGATGATGAGGCGGCCCAGGATCGGTTCAAGGAGGCCAAGGAGGCCTACGAGATCCTTAAAGATGAGCGCAAGCGTGCCGCCTATGATCAATACGGGCATGCCGCCGTAGATGGTTCCCCAGGTGCAGGTCCCGGTGCCGGGGGTTTTCAGGGTGACGTCGGCGACATCTTCGGTGACATTTTCGGTGACATCTTCGGTGGGGGTCGCAGGGGCAGGCAGCAGCAACGCGGTGCAGATCTTCGCTATGCGATGGATCTTGATCTCGAGGAAGCAGTCAGTGGAGTCGCGCGCGAAATTCGGGTGCCCACGCTTGGCCAATGTAAAACCTGTGACGGCAGTGGCGCGCAAGACGGAAAAAAGGAGACCTGTTCAACCTGCGGAGGCGCAGGGCAGGTTCGAATGCAGCAAGGTATTTTCTCTGTTCAGCAGACCTGTCCGGCCTGTAAGGGCCAGGGACAACGCATTGCCAATCCCTGCAGAGACTGCAACGGGCAGGGCAGGGTGCGTGAAACACGCACGCTTTCAGTCAAAATTCCGCCGGGCGTTGATAGTGGAGATCGCATTCGTTTGTCGGGAGAGGGCGCGGCCGGGATGCACGGTGCGGGGTCAGGTGACCTGTACGTCGAGGTGCGTGTGCGGCCGCACAAGCTGTTTGAGCGGGACGGTGATGACCTGTACTGCGAGGTGCCGGTATTGTTCTCGACAGCAGCACTGGGTGGTGAACTCGAGATTCCGACGCTCACCGGTCACGTTAAGCTGAAAATTCCCGCGGAGACCCAGACCGGGCGGATGTTCCGACTGCGCGGCAAAGGCGTAAAGTCGGTTCGAAGTTCAAAAGCCGGGGATTTGCTGTGTCGGGTCGTGGTCGAAACGCCGGTTAAGCTGAACCGGGAGCAGAAAGAAATGTTGCGCGCATTCGAGGACTCCTACCAATCGAGCAGCACCGAGCACAATCCACGTTCGAGCTCATGGCTTGACGGGGTCAAGGAATTCTTCGATCGGATGACCCAGTGAACACCGTTGCCCTGTTTGGCGCAGGCCTGATGGGGCAGCGCGTCGCTGAACTGCTTCAGCGCTGGCCCGATGTGGCCCTTGCGGCTGTAGTGTCCCGAAACCGGCCGGAATGGCTCAGAGATGTACCCTGGTATCCAAACGTTGATGAACTCAGCGAAATCACAGGCTTCCTGATTGATTTTTCATTGCCCGGAGGCACTGGGGCCGCGGCGCGTTGGTGTCGCGCCAACATGGTGCCGATGATCAGTGGGACCACCGGCCTTGAGGAAGCGGATCGCGAAGCCCTGGAGCATGCCGCCGAACTGGTGCCCGTTTTGTGGGCGCCCAATCTCAGCCGAGGTCTCAACCTTGTATTGAGGTCTGTCGTGGAAGCTGCGGCCAGTTTGCCGCGTGACATCCCGGTTCGGATTACTGATGTTCACCATGTGCACAAAAAGGACCAGCCCTCCGGAACGGCGCTCTTGCTGGCGCATGCCATTGCCTCGGCGCGGGGTGTCCGACTTGAGGATTGCCTCGTATTGTCCATGGGATCTGATGCACCAAGGGCTGGCATGGTTCAATGTGTCAGCCATCGTGAAGGTGAGGCAGTTGGCGCCCACCGAGTGACTTTTTATTGCCGTCACGAGCAGATTGAATTCAGCCACGATGCCGAGGAGCGCGACATTTACGCGGCAGGCGCCATCGAGGCCGGGTTTTGGCTGTTAAAACAGCCTGCTGGATTGTATTCGGCAGCCGAGTGGCTTGCGCCGCCAAATTCGGCAGTTTGAATGCGCTTGAGTTGTCCGGCTACCTGGAATACGACCGCCATGCCCCGGAACCGCCTGCGAGGTACAATAGCCGGGTGAATATGTCTCCATTCATAAATACACTCTCGAACCTTCGCAAGCGCCTGGCATGGCGTTCAAGAGCATTGACTGAGCGATTGAGGAACGGCCTTTCCGCGCGGTTTCGACGAGCTACGGGCACAAGCCATCACGGGGGATTGAATGTCTCGCAGAAATCTCTGTCGGGGCGATTTTGCCGTAACCCATTTCGACAGATCGACTTGGAACCTAATGGGGCGGCTTTTGCCTGTTGTTCCGCCTGGCTCCAGACCCCTATGGGTAATCTCAGGCACCAATCCCTGCAGGAAATGTGGAATGGAAACGCGATGCAGAAGATTCGGGAAAGCATCTATGACGGGAGCTTCCGCTATTGCCGGCATGACCGCTGTCCTGTGATCCAGAATGATTCACTTCCCACGCTGGAAGAGGCCTCCGAGGACCCAGTTTTCGGCCAGGCGGTCAAAGAGAGGCGAACCGTTCTGGACACCTTGCCGGGTTTTGTAAACCTGGTGAGCGATCGCTCCTGCAACCTGATTTGCCCAAGTTGCAGAACCGACCAAATACTTAACAACGAGGGTCCGGACTACGACAAAGCCGTGATGTTGCATGACCGTCTCCTTGAGCCTTACCTCAACGGTGATCACGAAGAAGTGTTTGAAATCAACGTCACCGGCTCAGGCGACCCTTTCGCGAGTCGCGCTTATCGGGAGTTGCTTTATTCACTCGACGGCTCAGAATTCCCAAATCTGAGGGTCGCATTGCAAACCAACGGCGTACTTCTTACGCCCCGGAACTGGGAGCGATTGAAGAAGATTCATGACAACGTATCGACCATATTGATTTCTTTCGATGCAGCCACCGAGCCGACCTACAACATCACGCGCCGGGGTGGTCACTGGAAAACCCTGTTGGAGAACTGCAAGCGATTAGGGCATTTGCGCGCCAAGAAAAAAATCAAGTTCCTGCGATTTGATTTTGTCGTACAGGAAGACAATTACCAGGAAATGAAAGCATTTGTCGCCCTGGCGCATGAACTCGGAGCGGATCGGGCTTATTTTTCAAGATTGCTGGATTGGGGCACCTGGTCGCAACCTGAATTTCTGAGCAAGTGTCCCTGGAAACCCGGACATCCGTCGCGCGAGGCATTTTTCGAGATTCTTGCTGATCCGGTTTTCGATGATGCTATTGTTGATATGGGTAATCTCAGCGATATCAGAGACGAAGCGCTGGCTATGTTTCCGCAAAAAAGCTCTGCGCACCAAGCAATAACGCCCTAGTTTCGATAAAACGTTAGACTTGTTCGGGAGGCATCAATTACAATCCCGACGCTTAGAGCATAAGATTCTGAACCGGCGCACGAAGATATGTCGGCGACGGGAAAAACCCAAATTCTAAGCGGGAAATACCGTCGGCGGTGTTCCCGCTTTGCGTATGCGGAGACGAGACATTGACGCACAAGGCGGTACTGGCACTGGAAGATGGCAGTATTTTTCACGGCATCGGTGTCGGGGCATGTGGTCAGTCGGTGGGGGAAGTAGTGTTCAACACTGCCATGACCGGCTACCAGGAAATTCTCACCGACCCTTCCTATGCCAGGCAGCTGGTCACACTCACATTCCCTCATATCGGTAACACGGGCTGTAATGCCGTGGACGAAGAAAGCACGCGCCCCATGGCGGCGGGCCTGATCATTCGTGATCTGCCGGTGACATTAAGCAATTGGCGGTCCGAAGAGCGCCTCGCCGCCTACCTCCAGCGACACGGGATTGTGGCGATATCAGACATCGATACCCGGCAACTGACGCGAATTTTGCGTGACGGTGGTGCGCAGGGCGGTTGCATCATCACCGCTGAAGAGCCCTCGGCAGAGGAAGCGCTCTCTGCAGCGAGAGCATTCCCCGGGATGCAGGGTCTGGACCTTGCCCGTGAGGTTACCGCAAGCGAGGCGTACGATTGGGATGAGGGAACTTACCAGCTGGACGAGCAAGCCAGTGCCCCGGGCGGCAGTGACTGGCACGTCGTGGCCTACGATTTTGGCGTCAAGAGAAATATTCTCCGTATGCTGGCTGATCGGGGCTGCCGGTTGACTGTGGTACCGGCGACTACGCCCGCTGCAGAAGTTTTGGCGCTCGATCCTGATGGTATATTTCTCTCTAACGGGCCGGGCGATCCTGAGCCGTGCACCTATGCGATCAATGCGATTTCAGAGCTTCTTTCATCGGGACTGCCGACTTTTGGAATCTGCCTGGGACATCAATTACTCGCCCTGGCGGCAGGAGCCCGCACGGTGAAAATGAAGTTCGGCCATCACGGTGCTAACCACCCGGTCCAGGACCTCGAAACTCGACAGGTATTTATTACCAGCCAGAATCATGGTTTTGCGGTGGATGAAACCAGTCTCCCCGCCAGGGTGAAAGCTACTCACCGTTCCCTGTTCGATGGAACGTTGCAGGGGATCGCATTCGATGACGCGCCTGCTTTCGGGTTTCAGGGCCATCCGGAGGCCAGTCCGGGGCCCCATGATATTTCGGTTCTGTTTGATCGTTTTATTGATTTAATGGCCAAATCGTGAGTCAGAAAGCGCCATTAATACCGCTGAAAAGTCCTAAGTAGAATTGTTATTAATGTCTTATAAAATATTGATAAACAGCAATACAATGAGTTCATATGCCTCAACGTAGTGATATAGAGTCGATACTGATCATTGGTGCTGGCCCCATCGTGATTGGACAGGCCTGTGAATTCGACTATTCGGGCGCCCAGGCCTGCAAGGCCTTGCGGGAAGAGGGCTACCGCGTGATTCTGGTGAACTCCAACCCGGCAACGATCATGACCGACCCTGAGACCGCTGATGCGGTCTACATCGAGCCGATCGAGTGGCAAACGGTTGCACGAATTATCGAAAAAGAGCGTCCTGATGCCCTGTTGCCCACGATGGGTGGGCAAACCGGGTTGAATTGTGCGCTGACCCTTGCGACGCAGGGCGTTCTGGAAAAATTCAACGTGGAGATGATCGGCGCGACCCGAACGGCCATCGACATGGCAGAAGACCGGGAACAATTTCGCGAAGCCATGCTGGAAATCGGGCTGGCGGTACCTAACGCCGAGATTGCACATACCCTGGAGGATGCACTTTGCGTACAGGAACGCATTGGTTTTCCGATCATTATCCGTCCGTCGTTTACCATGGGCGGCTCCGGCGGCGGGATCGCTTACAACCGGGAAGAATTCCTCGATATTGTCCAGCGTGGGCTGGAACTGTCCCCCACAACCGAAATTCTGCTCGAAGAATCCGTGCTCGGATGGAAGGAGTTCGAGATGGAGGTGGTTCGCGATCATGCAGACAACTGCATCATCGTGTGCTCAATCGAAAACCTCGACCCCATGGGGGTGCACACGGGTGATTCGATTACCGTGGCCCCAGCGCTGACTCTGACCGACAAGGAATACAAGCGGCTCAGAGACTACTCTATCGCAGTGCTCCGTAAGATCGGCGTAGATACCGGGGGCTCCAACGTTCAGTTTGCTGTGAACCCGGCTGATGGCCGTGTTGTCGTGATTGAAATGAATCCCCGCGTGTCGCGATCATCGGCACTGGCGTCGAAAGCGACCGGTTTCCCCATCGCCAAGGTTGCAGCCAAGCTGGCAGTGGGCTACACCCTGGATGAATTGAAGAATGAAATCACGGGTGGCGCAACACCTGCATCCTTCGAACCCGCGATTGATTACGTGGTAACCAAGATCCCTCGATTTGCGTTCGAGAAATTTCCCGCTGCTGATGCACGTCTGACCACGCAGATGAAGTCCGTCGGTGAGGCCATGGCCATCGGGCGCACCTTCCAGGAATCATTGCAAAAAGCGCTTCGAAGTCTCGAGACAGGTTGTGATGGTCTGAACCCCGTCCTTGAGGAGAGTGATGAGGAGCAGCGCCGGGCCCGTTTAACCTCTGAACTGCGCGAGCCGCGCTCCGAGCGCCTGCTCTACGTGGCTGATGCATTTCGAGAGGGTCTAGACCTTGAGCAAGTTCAAAATTTAACAGGCATAGATCCCTGGTTTCTTGCCCAGGTCGAAGACCTGGTTCATTGTGAGGAAAGGCTCAGAGGCACGTCGCTTGACGCCTTGACCGAGGTGGAGCTTCGGGTCTTGAAGCGCAAGGGGTTCTCTGATCGCAGGCTGGCCCAGTTGTTAGATACCGACGAAAAAGCCGTGCGTCGAATTCGGCACTCCATGAATCTGCGGCCCGTTTACAAGCGGGTTGATACCTGTGCTGCAGAATTCGCCACTCAGACGGCCTATATGTATTCCAGCTATGAGGACAGCTGTGAGGCCGAGGCCAGTGAGCGGCGTAAGATCATGGTGCTCGGCGGCGGGCCTAACCGGATCGGCCAGGGTATCGAGTTCGACTACTGCTGTGTCCACGCGGCGCTTGCGCTCCGGGATGCCGGTTTTGAGACGATCATGGTGAATTGCAACCCCGAGACCGTTTCAACAGACTTTGACACCAGTGATCGGCTTTATTTTGAACCGTTGACGTTGGAAGATGTTCTGGAAATCGGCCACGTCGAGAAGCCTGAAGGTGTCATCGTTCACTATGGTGGACAAACGCCACTCAAGCTGGCCCGTGCCCTGGAGTCCGAGGGCGTTCCGATCATTGGAACCTCACCGGATTCTATCGATGCGGCTGAAGATCGGGAGCGCTTCCAGCAACTGCTGAACCGGCTCGATCTTTTGCAACCCCCTAATCGAACCGCAAGCAGCGTGGAACAGGCCTTGAATTTGGCGGGGGAAGTCGGTTACCCGCTGGTGGTGCGCCCCTCTTATGTTCTCGGCGGCAGGGCTATGGATGTGGTTCATAGTGAAGACGAATTGCGACGCTACATGAAAGACGCAGTTCAGGTCTCAAACGATTCGCCAGTGCTTCTCGACCGATTCCTGGACCACGCCACCGAAGTGGATGTGGACGCAATCTGCGATGGTTCGGATGTATTGATCGGAGGCATCATGGAACACATCGAACAGGCCGGAGTGCATTCAGGGGATTCCGCCTGTTCAATCCCGCCTTACTCTCTTACCGTCGCGGTTCAGGATGAATTGCGCAGGCAGATGCGCCAAATGGCTCTCGAGCTCGGCGTGGTGGGACTCATGAATGCCCAATTCGCCCTGCGGGGTGAGGAAATTTTCGTCTTGGAGGTCAATCCACGCGCCTCGCGTACGGTGCCCTTTGTCTCAAAGGCCACAGGAGTTCCTCTGGCGGCCGTGGCCGCTCGCGCCATGGCGGGTATTTCACTGGCGGAACAGGGCCTCACAGAGGAGAGAGTTCCTGAATTCTATTCGGTTAAGGAAGTTGTTTTTCCCTTCATGAAGTTTCACGGGGTTGACCCGATACTGGGGCCTGAGATGCGCTCTACCGGGGAGGTGATGGGCGTGGGCAGCAGCTTCGGAGCGGCCTGTGCGCGGGCCATGAAAGGAGCAGGGCAGGGTATTCCTGTGCCCGGTAATGCTTTTTTGAGTGTGCGCGATGCGGACAAGGAGGCCGTTGCCGTCCTGGCTGAAGACTTGATCGACCGCGGTTATACCCTGATTGCGACAGGCGGTACCTGCGCATTTCTGCGCGCGAAGGGATTTTATTGCGAGCAGATCAACAAAGTGATTGAAGGTCGTCCACACATCGTCGATGCGATAAAAAACGACGAGATCAGGTTTATTATCAATACCACCGAGGGGCGCCAGACCATTCGTGATTCCTTCTCCATTCGACGTGAGGCATTGCAAAGGCAAATACCCTACACCACGACGATCGCGAGAGGCTGGGCCACGCTGCAGGCTATCGACCATGAACGGGAACTGGAGGTACACAGCTTACAGGAATTGCACAGGGGCCTTTCATCATGACGCGTCAACCCATCACCCAGGCAGGTTCGGAACAACTCAGAGCGGAACTGGATCACCTGAAAAAGAACGCACGACCGGAGGTCATTGCCGCGATCGCAGAGGCGCGTGCGCATGGCGATCTCAAGGAGAACGCCGAATACCATGCGGCAAGAGAGCAGCAGGGTTTCATTGAGGGCCGCATCCAGCAATTGGAGTCCGCCCTTTCAAATGCCCAAGTGATTGATGTGACCAAGCTGAATCCGGGCGGGAAAGTGGTGTTCGGGACCACCGTGACTGTCGCGGATGAGGAGACCGGAGAAGAAACGCAGTACCAGATCGTTGGTGATCTGGAGGCCGATATCAAGCACCGGAAAATAGCGATTTCCTCGCCCATTGCCCGTGCGCTCATCGGTCGGGAAGAGGGAGACGTGGTGTTGGTCAAAGCTCCGGCTGGAGATCGGGAACTGGAAATCGTCGCGGTCGAATATCTTTGAGTCATTCTTGTTAATACATCGTAATGATTGATCCGCCCAGAATTCGCTGTCGTTCTGTCTCTCTGGATGATTCACGTTTTCCAGACGGTTTTCACCCCACCTTGCAGCGAATCCTCCTTGGTCGGGGTGTCACCGAGCTCAAGCCATTGACGCTGGGCAATCTACATGGGCCTGGTCTATTGGGTGGCATCGCCGAGGCTGCTGGATTGCTGGCGGATGCAGTGTGTGAGTCACAGGATATTCTCATAGCAGGTGATTTTGACGCCGACGGTGCCACTGGAACTGCATTGGCCGTGTTGGCCTTGCGGGACCTGGGCGCTTCGCAGGTCCGTTTTCGGGTGCCCAATCGATTTGAATTCGGATATGGATTGAGCCCGGGTCTGGTGGACTCTCTAAAGCCGGAAATTCCGGACTTGTTGGTGACAGTGGACTCGGGAATCGCGTGTCATGACGGCGTAAAAATGGCACGCGATCTGGGCTCAAAGGTCATCATTACAGACCACCATCTGCCCGGCGACTCACTCCCTGGTGCGAACGCAATCGTCAATCCCAATTGCTCAGAGGACGGCTTTCCGAGCAAGGCCCTGGCGGGTGTCGGCGTAATGTTCTACGTCCTCGGCGCAGTTCGAGCTCAATTGAGGCAGCGTGGCTGGTTCAGCGCCAAGCGGAATGAGCCAAACCTGGCCCGATACCTGGATCTCGTGGCTCTGGGCACGGTAGCAGACATGGTGCCGTTGGACTTTAACAATCGCATCCTCGTGAATGGGGGCATGCAGCGCATCCGTGCGGGCCATGCCAGGGCGGGGATCCTCTCGCTTTTGCGGGCCGGAAAGAGAGATTACCGTCACGTGGTGGCGAGTGACCTTGGCTTTACCGTGGCACCTCGACTGAATGCGGCGGGACGCCTGGAAGACATGAGTATCGGCATTCGTTGCCTGCTCAGCGAAGACCACGAGGAGGCGGGGGCCTGGGTTCAGCAGCTTGAAGAATACAACATCAGCAGGCGGCAAATGCAGGCTCAGATGCAAGATGAAGCAATGCGGCAACTGCAGGAACTTCTGCGAAACATCAAGGAGAAAACGCGATTGCCGCCCTGCGTTTGTCTTCATGACACTCATTGGCACCAGGGCATCGTAGGTTTGGTGGCGTCCAGAGTGAAGGATGCCCTGCACCGTCCAGCGATCGTATTCGCGCCAGAGTCCGAAGACAGCGACCTCCTCAAGGGCTCGGGGCGCTCTGTGCGCGGGATGCACATGCGCGATCTACTTGCGCACGTGGACAGTCATCATCCTGGTTTGATTCTACACTTTGGCGGGCACGCAATGGCGGCAGGATTGACGCTCAAAGCAGAAGATCTAGAGCGGTTCAAGGCGGCGCTTGATGAGAGCGCCAAGGTGGTACTCGATGGCCGCCAGTTAAGCCGCGAGATTGTGACCGATGGTGAATTGGCTGCCGCCGACTTGAACCTGGATTTCGCTCAACAAATTCGCGATCTAGGCCCTTGGGGGCAACAGTTTCCCGAGCCGTTGTTCGAAGGTGCGTTCGAGGTGCTTGATCAAAAAATAGTCGGCGGTGCGCATTTGAAGATGGTTCTGAGGCCCGCGGACGGTCATGAGCCTGTCGATGCCATCGCGTTCGGAACCTTACCTGAGGAACTGCCATCGAAAAATGCCCTGCGTGCGCTGTTTCACCTGGATGTCAATCACTTTCGCGGCGATCGTTCATGCCAGTTGCGCATCGAACACCTCGTTTCCATATAGTGCGCATGGCACGGCACAATCTACAGTGTGCTTCTGTTATTGACGGGAATCCGTCCAATTTTGCTTCACGGGGTGTTTGGTGAGGTGTATCCGGCGGAGAGGCAGACGAGGTCTATATGAAAATTTGTACCAGTGAGCAGTATCGGGAAAGTCTTAGGAACCGGAATCTGAACGTCTACCTGATGGGAGAAAAGGTCTCGGAGCCCCAGGACCATCCCATCATCCTTCCATCTGTTAATGCCGTAGCCGCAACTTATGACCTGGCCGAGCAAGAACCGGAACTCGCCAGTGCTTATTCGCCTTTCACCGGAGAGAGAGTCAATCGATTTCTCCATGTCGCGCAAAGCCGTGACGACCTGGTGATGCAGAACAAGATGCAAAGACGACTTGGGCAGATGACTGGCACTTGTTTTCAGCGATGTGTCGGGATGGATGCATTCAACGCGCTGCATTCGGTCACATATGATATCGATGGGGAACATGACACGGTCTACCACGAAAATTTGTGCGCCTTCATTACCCGGGCACAGCGGCATGGCTGGGTTGTGAGTGGTGCCATGACGGACGTTAAGGGCGACCGGAGCAAGCCGCCTCACCAACAGGCAGACCCGGATCTTTACGTTCGTGTGGTTCGGCGTGACGAAGAGGGTGTTTACATCAGTGGCGCTAAGGCGCATCAAACCGGCTGTATTAATTCTCACTGGATGATCGTGATGCCTACCGCCCGTTTGGGTCCCAAGGACAGGGCCTACGCCATTTCGGGTGCGATTCCAATCGACGCGGATGGCATAACCTACGTCTACGGTCGCCAGTCCTGTGACACGAGGAGCCTGGAGGCAAGTGACATCGACCAGGGTAACGCCCTGTTCGGTGGCCAGGAGGCCCTGGTGATATTTGAAGAGGTATTTATACCCAATGAGCGCATCTTCATGGACGGAGAGTACGCTCACGCGGCCGTACTGGTTGAAAGGTTCAGTTGTTACCATCGCCGCAGTTATGTCTGTAAATCGGGGGTTGGCGACACCCTTATTGGTGCCGCAGCGCGTATCGCTGAGTGCAACGGGGTAGAAAATTCCTCCCATATACGAGATAAGATCGTGGAAATGACCCATCTGAATGAGACGATCTACAGTACGGGGATAGCTGCCAGCTACCAGGCCGAGAAGATGGATTCCGGCGTTTACCAATGTGACGATATGATTGCGAACGTCTGTAAGCACCATGTCACTCAAATGCCTTACCAGATTGCGCGTCTCGCCCAGGATCTTGCTGGCGGCTTTGTCACCACTTTGCCGTCTGCGATGGACCTTGATCATGAGGAACTCGGACCGCTCCTGAGAAAATATCTCAAGGGCAGGGCGGATATCGACAGCGAGGAACGCATCAGGATTCTTCGTTACATTGAAAACCTCACCATGGGCCGCAACGCGGTCGGTTACCTGACCGAATCACTGCACGGCGCAGGCTCTCCGCAAGCGCAACGCATTCAGATCGCGCGTCAATCGCAACTGGGCTATAAGAAGCGGTTGGCCACCCGGTTGGCGGGTATTACAGATGCAGCCAGTCCAGCAGATCCCAAAACTGAAGGCGGATACATGGCCCGGGTTTTCAGTCCGGAATCGCTGGCAGAGGACTCTAACGAGGACGAGTGACAATAATGGCCGAAACCAAGTTATAAAATAGTGAGAAAAATATTATAAATGTATGATTTCAATAATAAAGTAGCTGTTGTTAGCGGGGCCTCACGAGGCATAGGCAAGGCCATTGCGATGGGGCTGGCGCGTGCTGGTGCCCATGTGATTGTCAGCAGTCGTAAGCTGCCAGGCGTGACTGCCGTCGCCGAAGAAATCCGGGCAGAGGGCGGAACGGCCGAGGCCATGCGCTGTCATGCCGGTGAATTAAACGAGGTGACGGACATGATTGATGCGGTGGACAAAAAGTTCGGACGCCTCGAAATGCTGGTCAACTGTGCCGCTACCAATCCTCATTATGGGCCGGCCGCGGAGCTGAGCCCGGAGGCTTTCGACAAGACTGTTGAGGTAAACCTCAAGGGGCCTTATTTCCTGATGAGCCGGGCGGTCGAGCTGATGGCCCGTGGCGGAGGCGGTAGCATCGTTAATGTCGCTTCAATAGTCGCTAACAATCCAATGACCGGGCAGGCCGTCTATGCGATGACTAAGGTGGGCCTGACCAGCCTCACGAAATCATTTGCCAAGGAATACGGGCGCGCTGGCATTCGGGTCAACGCGATTCTTCCGGGGCTCGTTGAGACACACTTTGCCTCCGCATTGATCTCAGACCCTCGGGTGGCCGCCTGGTTAAAGACACTTCCTGTACCCAGGGCCGCAGAGCCGGATGAAATGGTGGGTGGTGTGCTGTATCTCTTGTCAGATGCGGCCAGCTATACGACGGGTACCACGTTGCTCATGGACGGTGGCGCGAGTTTGGGTCCATTGTGATCAAAGCGCTGGGCTAACTCTCGCCGACTTGAAATACCACCTTGCCCAGTGCGCGCCTGTGGATAAGATCATCAAAGGCCTCGACGTAATCCTCGAGTTTATAGGCGCCGCTGATTCGCGGGGCCAGTTTCCCCGCCTCGAATAAATCACACAGGGCCTGCATGTTGGCCATGTGCTCTCGAGGGTTACGTGCCGCCCATGTGCCCCACCACACGCCGGTGATGCTGGCCTCTTTCAGGAGTGCGATATTGGCCGGGAAATCCGGTATTTTGCCGGAGGCGAACCCAATGACGAGGTACCGCCCGTGCCAGTTGAGTGACCTGAGGGCCATCTGCGCGAGCTCACCGCCGACGGGGTCATATACGACGTCCACGCCCTGGCCATCCAGCCTCGCTTTGAGCGCTTCCCGCAGGTTTTCACTGCTGTAGTTTATGGCTTCGTCCGCCCCAAGTTGTCTCGCCAGGGACAGCTTTTCGTCGGTGCTCGCAGCGGCAATTACACGTGCGCCCAACGCTGTTCCGATTTCAATGGCCGCGGTACCGACACCGCCCGCTGCCCCGAGTACGAGCAGGGTCTCCCCCGGCTTGATTCTGGCGCTTTGTACCAGGGCGTGATAGGTCGTGGCGTAAGTCACCGTGAAAGCCGCACCTTGTGCGAAGCTCATCCTCGGCGGCAGTGGGTAGCAGGCGTTGGCCTCGGCGATACAGCGCTCGGCAAACGCACCCTGATGGGAATTGGCAATCACCGGGTCTCCGACGCTGTATCCCTCGACATCCGAGCCGATGGCGGAAATCACTCCGGCCAGCTCAAATCCAGGTACGAATGGAGGATCGCTCCGGGTCTGATATTGTCCGGCTATGCTCAGCATGTCGGGGAAATTAATGGCCGCGGCGCGCATATCGATGAGCACCTCGCCGACCCCGGGAGCAGGATCCTGGCGAGTTTCCAGTTTCAGCCCCGAGGGTGGCCCGTATTCATGACATACCAGGGCGCGCATGGCTTACGCCACCTCGAAGAGGCTGGCCGCGCCCTGTCCGCCGCCAACGCACATCGTGCACACGACATATCGGGCACCGCGCTTCTTACCCTCAATGAGTGCATGGCCGACCATCCGGGCGCCTGACATTCCGTAAGGATGGCCGATTGAGATGGAGCCGCCATTCACATTCAGCTTATCATTCGGGATACCGAGTTGGTCGCGACAATAGATCACCTGAACGGCGAATGCTTCGTTTAGTTCCCACAAATCGATGTCATCCATGCTCAATCCGCAGCGCTCCAGAAGGCGCGGAACCGCAAATACCGGGCCAATGCCCATTTCATCGGGCGCGCATCCCGCGACTGCGGTACCCCGGTAAATTCCAAGGGGTTCGACACCACGGCGCTGTGCCAACGTTGACTCCATGAGTACGCAGGCCGAGGCGCCATCAGACAGCTGGCTGGCGTTGCCTGCCGTGATAAATCCGTTCTCGCGCACGGCCTTCAGGCCCGCAAGACCTTCAAGATTGGTCTCAGGTCGATTGCCCTCGTCTTTTTCCAGCAGGGTATCGACAAAACTGATTTCTCCGGAGTCCCGGTCCATGATGCCTTTGACGCTGGGCATCGGCACGATTTCATCATCGAGGCGACCCGCCTCCTGTGCCGCGGCGGTTCGTTGCTGACTCTGCAAAGCGTATTGATCCTGAGTCTCTCGGGAAATCTCATAGCGGCTGGAGACCACTTCTGCTGTATCGATCATGGGCATGTAGATGTGGGGATGGGTTTCGAGCAAACGGGGATCGGCGGCACGAAAACGATTGTTGTGCTCATTTTGAACCAATGATATGGACTCGAGACCGCCGCCCACGGCAACGTCCACGCCATCGGCGATGATTGATTTCGCAGCGCTCGCAATTGCCATCATTCCGGATGAACACTGTCGGTCGGTCGTCATGCCTGCGGTTGTGATCGGCAAACCTCCTGCCAGCGCGATCTGGCGGGCGACATTGTGACCCTGTGTGCCCTGCGGCATGGCACAGCCCATCACGACATCCTCAATTTCCGCGGGGTCGAGCCCTGAGCGCAGCACTGCGTGCCGGATAGCGTGACCGCCCAAGGTGGGCGCTTCGGTATTATTGAATGCGCCCCTGTATGCTTTGCCTATCGGGGTACGTGCTGTAGATACGATTACCGCTTCTCGCATAAAAATCTCCTAGGATTCTGGTTCCACCCACAATGCCAGAACTTCCGCCACCAGCGCGGGCCGCCTGGCACTCGCAATTTCTATTTTTACCGCTATCCGAACCAGCCATTGGTTTTTCTTACGAGGTTCCATGGCCTTGATCATCTGGTGTGACCTGATTCGATCACCGGGTCTGACCGGGCGCAAGTACCGTACCGTGTCGGAGCCATAGTTGATCCACATACCGGACGAATCATCAAAAATCTCGCTCTGAGCCATCAGGTGAGTGAGCAAGGATAGTGTCAGGTAGCCGTGCGCTATCGTGCCTGGAAGCCCCGCTGCCTGGGCTTTTTCCGGACTGACATGAATAAACTGCCGGTCTTCAGTGATGTCAGCAAAGGCATTTATTCTCTCCTGGGTGACCTCAAACCAGTCTGAGGGTTTCGTTTCCTGACCGACCAGAGCTGCGAGCTTCTTGGCGTTTGGTGAGCTCGTTTCGTGCGCGTGCATTGGCTCGTCAGGCCCGTTTGACGGGATGGTGTTTTTTAAGTTCATCACGACCCACCACCATGTGATGGACTTCATCCGGCCCATCGGCGAGCCTCAGCGTTCTGGCCTGCATGTACATTCGAGCCAATGGAAAATCATCCGATAATCCCGCAGCGCCATGCATCTGGATCGCGTCATCAATAATTTTAAGGGTCAACTTGGGAATCGTCGCCTTGATCTTCGAGATCCAGCCACGCGCCTCCTGAGGATCGGCATGGTCGATGAGCCAGGCCGTTTGCAACGTCAACAGGCTCATCATGTCGATATTGATGCGAGCATCGGCAATACGGTCATAATTGCCCCCTAGCTTGGCAAGGGGTCGCCCGAAGGCGGTCCTGGAAAGACTGCGTTGGCACATCATCTCCAGAGCTTTTTCGGCCATGCCAATTGCCCGCATACAATGATGGACCCGGCCAGGGCCCAGGCGCCCCTGGGAAATTTCGAAACCACGGCCTTCACCGAGGATTATGTGATCAGCGGGCACGCGCACTCCGCGCAATTCCAGGTGCATGTGTCCGTGGGGGGCGTCGTCCTCGGTAAAAACCTCCATGCCTCGGAGCACATTGACCCCTGGTGTGTCCATGGGGACAAGGATTTGCGAATGCTGCTGGTGCCTCGGCTTGTCCGGGTCGGTCAGCACCATCACGATCAGAAGCTTGCAGCGTGCATCGCCCGCGCCGGAGATGTAAAACTTTTCACCTTCTATCAGCCATTCGTCACCATCCAGGACTGCGCGCGTGCGGATGTTGGTAGCGTCGGAACTGGCAATGCCTTGTTCCGTCATGGCATAAGCCGATCGAATTTCGCCGGCGAGCAAGGGCTCCAGCCATCTGGTTTTCTGGGCATCGCTGCCGTAACGCCACAGGACCTCCATATTGCCGGTATCCGGGGCGCTGCAATTGAAACATTCCGCCGCAATGACCGAGCGCCCTGTCAATTCCGCAATATATGCATACTCTACTGTTGTCAGGCCATAGCCCAACTTCGGATCGGTGAGCCAGAAATTCCAGAGTCCTTCCGCCTTGGCCGAATTTTTAAGCCCTTCGATGATCTCTGATTGCCGCCGAGTCAGGGTCCAGCGGTCGCCCTCGTCCACCAGGGCGAGATACTCTTCCTCCAGAGGCTCGATTTTTTCCTCGATGAATGTCCGCACGCGTGGGAGCAGTTCTGCCAATCGTTCGCTGATGCCTAGATTCAAAGCATTAACTCCTGTCCGGTTCAGTAACCTTGCCCTGCAGAGTAACGGTCGAAATGGAAGTAGCTGTCGCCGTACATGGCATCAAGAATCTTCCAGCGTTTGAGATAGAATCCGATCTCATAATCGTCAGTCATGCCGATACCGCCATGCATCTGGATGCCCTCGGCGGCCGCGGTGTGGCTGATCACGCCAAGCTTCGCTTTCGTCATGGATGCCATGGATGGTGACAGCCCCTCGGGCTGATCGAGTGACCACAGTGCGGCCCGGAGCAGGGAGCGCCCCAGCTCGAGCTCGGTG
>CAXQNK010000031.1:0-20814 GCA_964225175.1 Candidatus Nitrosopumilus sp.
GCACGCTGGTTTCGACCCCGGTCGCGTCTCAGCTGGTCCTGGCTGCTTTGACTGCGCTCATGTTCGGCGCGATTGAAGCAAATCGCCGAAAGGCTGAAAACCCATAGCGACTCCAGTCCCCGCGTAACAAAAAACCTGATCAGTCCAGTTTCTGTGAGCGCAGATTCAAAGTGAACGAGCATGCGCGGGAGTCTGAAAAACAGCGATGGTCCACTGACTACCAATTGCACACTGGGATACCCGGGAAACTTAGTTCTTTCAAGACCCGGCCGCCTCGCGCAAGTCGGAAATCTCAAACAACGCTGACTGCAACTCTTCCTTCTCGTTAGCGAAATACCAGAGTGGAACCCGACCATCGAATTCGGGCTCGTTCAATGGAAACAGTGGCTTTACATCAAACTCCTCCAGTCCGAAGTTGCAGACAAATACGAACCTGCAATCCGTCAGGTCAACAACCCGTTCTGGAGTCCGAAGCGATCTGCGCTGGCTGCTATACATCAGAAAATCCGGCAAGACCGAATAGATACAATCCCCCTCAGGCACGGTCAAGTTCACTTGGCGCATTGCACTAACCTTGTAGTGCATTTTTTCCAACAGCGAAATTTGAGATTCGGCATTTTCAACCCTGAGCGCAGACCCGTTTCTTTTATATCCAGAAAGCTCGGGTGGCACATCCATCTGCATGAGCCTGACGTAACGGGCGGTGTAGGGGATATAAAACAGCGAAATTGCTATGCCCGTAAAGATTTGGGCTCGGGACGATCGCCAGCCTCGAGACCTGGATACCGCATCAATGCTTATGGCGCTGTACATCACGATTACGGGTGCAATGATCAGAAAAAATCGACCCATGTGATCAGGATAAGGCCACAGCAAGATGATGGCCGAGTAGCAGGCGACAAAACTTGCGTCGAATTCCAGCCGCCGGAGACGTTCGATGAATGTAGGCAACGCAAGAATGAACAGGGCCGTGAATATCACCCACCCGCCATTGGCCGAGGCCACATTTGCAAGCGCGAGGACATTCTTGGAAATCACGATGAACATCCCGGCGCCACTGATGGATTTATCGAAAAAAGCATTGATGTATTGGGTAGGTCCGCCCACCTGCGTCCAATACTTGTAGCCCTGCCAGAACAGTACCGGAAGAGCCAGGAATAGCAGGGAAAGGAGTTGACTCAGCCGAGTCATGGAATAACGACCCCGCCACAACCAAATGGCATATCCCGGCAAAGCAGCAATTCCCACGGTCCTTGTCAAAATGGCTAGAGCAAGAACCGAGCCCATGGCCAGAGCATTCTGCCGGTTTAACTCCAACTGGCTGATACGAAACGCCAGAAATAACCAGACCAGGAATAGACCTTCGCTCAGAATTTCAGTCGAGAACACCAGTAGGAGGGGCGACAACCATGCGGCGCCAACAATCCAACAGGCGGTTTGACCAGCGACAATCCGGGAGAACCACATGAAACATAGTACAGCAGCGAGCACAAAGAACATGGAGACCAAATGATGGACCCAAACAATGTTGTTTTCTAAGAGTGAAATCAACAAAGGCATTACGGGAGGAAACAATCCACCCCTGAATACCCCATTGGCAATTTCTGAATCTGAGCCACTGAAAAATTCGGCCATCATCAGATAGACCGAAGAATCAGAATTCAGGCCCGGGAAATCCGATGGCGGAGGCAGGAGCACATACAGCCAAAGCAGGAGCAGCCCCCAGGAGACACCCGTCAGGGAATTCACGTTCGGTTTCATTGCGTTCTGAATTTTTAACTGTCCTTGAGAATTTCAATGTTAGCATCACTGAAGCGAGAGCAGTTCTGTTCCGGCGTGATGGCCATCTAAAATCTTCACTGCAGCGGCGAGCAGTTCCCACCCGCCACGGCGTTTTGCCCGGCGGCATGTAACACACCCGAAACGACAGGCCCGCGGATACCTCATGGACTTCGCGGGCAGACAGGCATGTTCAGAATCTAATAGAATTGGTCCCGCGGACACGGTTTAAAAGCTCGCTGCGGGCAAGCCGGTGAATCGCTGACACTCAAGGACGCTCATGGCAACGACACCTCGGCGAATCTCGCCCACCTCGACACACTGGGGCAATTACAGGATCGAGACCCAGGCGGGGCGGCTGGTCGCGGTGCACCACTACCCTGAAGACAAAAATCCCACGGCGATCGGCCAGTCACTGTTGAATGCGCTGGATCCCGACACGCGAGTGGGAACGCCCCGTGTCCGGCGCAGCTACCTGCAAAAGCGGTGGCGTTCAGACGGCAACCTGCGCGGTTGCGAAACCTTCGTAACGGTCGATTGGGACACCGCGCTTGACCTGGCCGCCGAAGCCTTGCGGCACACCATGGAGCATGGTGGAAACGAGCGCATCTATGCCGGCTCCTACGGCTGGGCAAGCGCAGGGCGCTTCCACCACGCACAGGGTCACCTGAAACGATTTCTGAACCTCGTCGGTGGCTTTGTTCACTCCAAGACTTCTTATTCTGCCGGGGCGGCGGAGATCATCATGCCCCATGTTCTGGGCACGCCTTTTTTCAACTTGATGCGCGAAGCACCAACGGTAGAGGATATCGCCCGGGAAACAGACCTCGTCGTGTGTTTCGGCGGCATCGCGCTCAAAAACACGCAAGTTATGGACGGCGGCCTGGGCGCGCACACCGCTGCGGATCAGCTGCGATCCCTAGCGAAAACCCAAACACGCTTCGTGAATATATCCCCACTGCGCGATGACATGGCTGATTTTCTCGACGCGCAATGGTGGCCCTGCCGCCCCAATGCCGACACGGCCGTCATGCTGGGCCTGGCGCATACCCTGTACAGCGAGGACCGACATGATTCTGCCTTCCTGAACCAGTATTGCGTGGGATTCGAGGCGTTCGTCCCTTACCTGCTGGGGCAAAAAGACGGGCAACCCAAAGATGCCGAGTGGGCGGGCGCCCTGTCCGGGCTTGATCCAAGGGACATCCGTAAGCTTGCGCGCGACATGGCACAAGGTCGAACGCTGCTCGGCATCAGCTGGTCTTTGCAACGTGCCGAGCACGGTGAACAACCCTACTGGATGATCACGCTGCTGGGCGCCATGCTGGGACAGATGGGCTTGCCGGGCGGCGGCGTGGCCTACGGGTATGGCTCACTCCACAATATCGGTTTTTCCGGCCGCCGCCAGACGCCCTACCCGGTGGCTTCGATGGACCAGGGAAAACCACCCATCAACCGCTACATTCCAGTGTCCAGAATCACCGAGATGCTGGAAAACCCGGGCGCGCCTTTCGACTACAACGGGCAGACGCTGACCTATCCTGATATTGACCTGATATTCTGGGCAGGTGGGAACCCCTACCACCATCATCAGGATCTGAACCGGCTGCGCCGATCCTGGTCCAGGCCGGGCACCATCATTGTCAGCGACCCGTTCTGGACCGCCACGGCGCGGCATGCGGACATCGTTTTTCCGTGCACAACAGCGCTGGAGCGTAATGATTTCTCGGCCAGCAAGCAGGACAGTTATATTTCACCCATGCACCAGGCCGTTGCGCCGTTTGAATCCTCGCGAAATGACTTCGACCTGTTCGCGGGACTGGCCGAGCGATTTGGCAAGCTCGAGGCCTTTACAGAGTCACGCAACGAGATGGAATGGATCGAGGAACTCTACAATCGCACGAGAAACTCGGCCGCCCTCGCCGGAATCGATTTGCCGGTTTTTTCGGATTTCTGGACGGGCGAGCACATCGACCTGGCCGAGCAATTCAGCCCCCGAGAGTTCACGCTGGAACAATTCCGCGCCAACCCGGAAGCACACCCGCTCAAGACACCCAGCGGCAGGATCGAGCTCTTCTCAGAGACCATCGCCGGCTTCCGATATGACGATTGCCTGGGACATCCCGCATGGTATTCGAAGCGCGAGTGGCTCGGCTCAGATCGCGCGAGGCAATTTCCGCTGCATCTGATTTCCAATCAACCCAGGACCCGACTGCACAGCCAACTGGACCACGGCGTGACCAGCACCAGGGAAAAAGTTTCCGGCCGTGAGGTGGTTCGACTGAACCCCGCGGATGCCGCTCGGCGAGGAATCGAGGACGGGGATATCGTGCGCATCTTCAATGACCGCGGCGCCTGCCTGGCTGCTGCCTCGAGCACCCCGGACATTCTCGCTGGCGTCATCGAACTGCCCACGGGCGCATGGTTTGATCCGGATTCAAAATGCGAGGTGAACGGACTGGAGGTGCACGGCAACCCCAATGTCCTGACGCGGGACAAGGGCACCTCGAAGTTGGCCCAGGGACCCAGCGCCCACAGTTGCCTGGTCGAAATCGAAAAATTCGAGGGCGAACTGCCGCCGATTACCGTGTTCTCTCAACCCCTGAGCATGACCCAGGCGGAGTTCGAAGACGCCGAACGCTCCTAGAGCAGCTTGCGCGGGCCGCAACTGTCAGCGTTTTCCAGGCCAGCGGCAGGGTCAACTGACCCAGTCAGTACCGGACTGATTCCGCGCGGGTGACCCAACGACCGTTTTCCACGACCGATAACACCGATTCGTTCACCCCATTGTGATCGTCGGGGCCGAAAGACAGACTGTATCCGAACATGTCCGTGTGATCCGTGAAACCCTCCAGAGCTGTTATCAGCCCATTAACGGTCAACTCAGGCCCGGCCGCGTGCAGCGCTTGCACCAACAGGTCCGCGCCCCGATAACCTTCGATGGCGGCGACCACCGGCTTGACGCCGAAACGTCCCTGGTAGCGGTCGATCCACTTGGCCACCTCTTCACTGTGCTCCTCATCCGGGTAAATCTCGGCAATATGCCCGAACGCCATGAATCCCTCAGCGGCACCACTGGGCAGTCCGGCGATGACATCCCCGTAGTTCACATCATTACCGATAAAGATGACGCCCTCCCAGGCCATCTTGCGTGCCGTTTCGAGGATCAATGCGGTATCTCGATGCACCGTACCCATGAACACCACGTCACATCCGGCGTCCCGCAGTCGGATGACCGCAGCGGTGAATTCAGTCTCCGTGGGCTTGTGTGCTGACGACGCGACCACTTCGAAGCCCATCTCTGCAGCCTGGTCATTGACGGCGTCCAGATTTTCATGACCGTAGTCCGTATCCTGATAAATGACGCAGGGGCGCGAGCGCCCCAACTCCTCCACGGCATATCGCATACCGGCGCGAATCTCGTCGTAGTACACACCACGCTGGGTAAATTTCAAACGATGGAACGGCTCGCCCATTGAGCGCGCGCCGGTGTAGGGAAACAAGTTGGGCACACCGGCATCGAGCTGCCCGGGCAGCACCGTGTTGTTGGTCTGTGTGCCGAGGGAGAAGACCATGGCGAACACTTGATCCCGGTGGATCAGCTTGTTGGCTGCCTGGATGGCCCTGGGCACCTGGTAATTGTGGTCTTCCACGATAAAGCGAATCAGTCGCCCATGGACGCCACCCTTGTCATTCTCTTCATCGAAGCGCATGCGTGCGCCATTGATCGAACCCACGCCCCAGATCGCTGTGGGCCCTGAAAGATCTGTGTGCGAACCCAGAAGAATCTCGGTCTGCGTCACCCCCCGCACGGCCTCGGCATCAGCTTCTGTGCCAGAGGGCGTCTCGGTGCCACACCCCACCAGGGCAGTTGTCATTAGCACAGTTCCGATTGAGTTCGTGAGCCTGGACATCAATACATCTCCTCGATCAAGTCTTTGTATTTTTCATTGACGACTTTGCGCTTGAGCTTCATGGTAGGCGTCAACTCATCGTCTTCCGGATCCAGCAACTGGTCAATCAGCCGAAATTTCTTGACGGTCTCAACCCGCGCAAACCTGGCGTTCACTGATTCGACAATCTCCCCGATCAGGTCGACAACCTCCTGCGCGTGGCACAGGCTAGCATAATTTGTGAACGGCACCTGCCGATCCTGGGCAAATTTAGTCACGTTTTCATGATCGATCATCACCAGGCAGGTCAGGTATGGCCTGGCGTCACCCACCACCACGGCGTCAGAAATAAACGGTGAAAACTTCAATTCGTTCTCGATTTCACTGGGTGTGATGTTTTTGCCACCGGCGGTGATGATCACATCTTTTTTGCGGTCTTTGATGCGGATATACCCATCAGGATCTACCGTGCCAATGTCACCGGTATACAACCAGCCCCCCCGCAGCGTCTCCGCGGTCTTCTCCGGCTGGCGCCAATAGCCACGGATGTTGCCCGGACTGCTGATCAGGATTTCTCCATCATCGGCCAGGACAACCTCAATATTCTCCATGGCCTGCCCGACGCTGCCGATACGGTGACGACTCTCCACGTTGGCCGTTGCCAGCCCGGTGCACTCGGTCTGCCCATAGACTTCGTACATCGGTCGGCCGAGGTCCCAGAACCAGCGGATGAGATCCGGAGAGATCGGCGCGGCCGCAGTGGACAATAATCGGGCACCATCGATTCCCAGCTGTCTCCTGACATTTTTGAGAATAAGAAAATCGAGCACGCTGTGCGCCAGTCGAAGCCCCCACGGCGGATCCCGGTTTTCCAGCCTGCAATCCGCGATCCTTCTACCGCTGCGCATCGCGATATCAAAGGCCCATTGCCCCAGACGGGTCGCATCCTTCATTTTAATCACGACCGTCGAGTACATTTTTTCCCAGACGCGTGGTACGGCAAAATGAAACGTAGGTGCCACCTCCTGAATGTCCTGGTTGACGGTTTCAAGGCTTTCCACCAGGTTGATCACCGAACAGCTGCCCAGCGGCAGATAGGTATAAAACATCTTCCCGGCAATATGCGCGAGGGGGAGAAATCCCAGCTGCTCATCGCCAGAGTGAATTCCGTAAATGGACTGGATAGAGCGCATCATGAAAAGCATGTTGGCGTGGTCGATCATCGCACCCTTGGGTTTTCCCGTGGTGCCCGATGTGTAGGTCAGAGTGATGAGGTCTTCGGGGCTGGATCGATCTATGGCTGCATCCCAGCCGCCAGGATTCCGGGACTTGAAGGTTTGCCCCAGCGCGAGGAGTTCCTCAAAACTCATGCACTGCGGGTCATCCAGAGTGCGCAGCCCCTCCATGTCAAAAATAATGATCTTCTCGAGAGTGGGGGTGCGCTCTCGCACCTCCAGCACTTTATCCAGCTGTTCTTCGTCCTCAGCAAAGTAGAATTTAGTGCCGCTGTCATTAATCAGGTATTCGACCTGGTTTGGCGCATCTGTCGGGTAGACACCATTGGTGATGCCGCCCATGCAGACGATCCCCATGTCAGCGAATAGCCATTCCCGGCAGACCTCCGAAGCGATTGAGCAGACGTCACCGCGGACCAGCCCCAGTGCCGCAAGACCCAGCCCGCACCATTCAGCCTGTTCGCCATATTCCGCCCAGCTGTATTCGTTCCAGATCCCAAAATCCTTTTCACGAATCGCAACGCGTTCGCCGAGCTCCTGGACCCGCTTGCGAAACAGGCGCGCACTCGTATCACATCCCGCGATGAGCTGTCCGTTCGGCGTATCGCGCGTCATCGCCAGGTTTTCCTCTGTTTCCAGCGCCGAACATTGCGCACGCCCTGGTCTTTGAGGCCCAGGTAAAATTCCTGGATGTCGGCGGAGCGCTGCAGACGTTCACAGCTGTCCTCCATGACCACCCGCCCCAGCTCCATGACGTATCCGTAGTCACCCAGCTCCAGCGCCATGCTGGCGTTTTGTTCCACGAGCACCACCGTGACCTCACGCTCGTCACGCAGCCGCTGAACGATGCGGGCAATTTCTTCGACCAGGGCCGGAGACAGCCCGAGCGAAGGCTCATCGAGCAACATCAATTTTGGCCTCAACATCAACGCTCGCCCCATGGCCAGCATCTGTTGCTGACCACCGGACAACAATCCCGCCTGCTGACTGCGCTTGGAACGCAGTGCCGGAAAATACTCGTACACAATGTCGAGGTCCGCAGAGATACCGTCATCTTTTCGCGTGAACGCTCCCATCAAAAGATTGTTCTCAACGCTCAGGAAGGGGAAGACTTCCCGCCCCTCGGGTACGTGCGCAATACCCAGACGCGCCACCCGATCAGGGTCCCAGCGCTGTATCGATTGGCCTTCGAACTCGATCTCTCCTTTTTGCGGGTCGATCGCGCCGCTGATGGTTCTGAGCACGGTCGTCTTGCCGGCTCCGTTGGCGCCAAGCAGGGTGACGATCTGGCCTGAGCGCACTTCGAGACTGACACCCCGAATAGCCATGATCGGCCCGTAAAAGGTTTCGATGTTGGCCAGCCTGAGCAATGGCGTGGACGGGCTCATGCGTCTTCACCCACATGCCCCAGGTAGGCTTCAAGCACCCGGGGATCCGACTGGACTTCCGCCGGAGCGCCCATGGCGATCACTTGTCCATCTGACATCGCCAGGACACGATGAGAACTGCGACTGACCAGGGCAAGGTCATGCTCGACCATCAGCACCGTGATGCCGAGGTCCTGGTTGATGTCCTCGATCCAGAACGCAAGGTCTTCAGTTTCCTCGGGATTCAGGCCAGAGGCGGGTTCATCGAGCAACAGCAGCTTCGGACGCATACACAGGGCACGAGCAATTTCGACCATCTTTCGAACACCGAAAGGCAGGGCGCCAATGGTCTGATGGCGATAGGACTGCAAGTTCACGAGATCAATAATCTCCTCAACCCATTCCCGGAAGGCCAGTTCCTGCCGACGCACTGCCGGGAGATGCAACAGCTCAGCCAGCAAGCCGGTCTCACGATTCACATGGCAACCGATCAGGAGGTTCTGCAAGACGGTCTCATGCTCAAAAAGTTCTGTGTTCTGGAAGGTGCGTGCGACCCCCGCCGCCGCGACATCGTGCGCGGAGAGCGCTGACAGGTCCTGGCCCTCCAACAGCAACTGACCCTTGTCGAGATCATAGAATCGACTGATCAGGTTAAATATCGTCGTTTTGCCTGCCCCGTTAGGCCCGATGATGCTGAATACTTCACCGGACTTGACCTCGAAGGAGACATCCTGGACGGCCCTGATGCCACCAAAACTCAGTTCGAGCGCTCGTGCCGCGAGAATGGTCATCGCACGCGCTCGGATCTCAGATAACGCTTCTGGCGCTTGTGCGTGGATTTTCGATACAGGGGAAACTCGGCGAAAAACTGCCGAATCTTTCGCCATTGCCCATGAATACCCTCGGGTTCAAACATCAGGAAAAAGATCAGGATCAATCCGAAAACCCCTGGTTCCAGGCCGGGTAGTTGGGCAACGCCCGTGGGCAGGAAGTCTCGCAGCAAGGCAATGCCCTGTGGAAGAAAACCCACAAAAATGGCGCCAAAAATCACACCGTGGAGTGAGCCCAACCCACCGACGACGATCAGCAGCAGCAGTTGAATCGAAATGTTCAGGGTAAACGCCTCGGGGGATATGTAGGCCGTGTGATGGGCCAGCAGGCTGCCGGCCAGGCCGGTCAACGCGGCCGACAATCCGAAGGCCATGGCCTTGGTCCGCGCGAGGTGTACGCCCATGCTCCGCGCGGCGATCTCAGAATCCCGAACCGCCAGCATGGCACGGCCCGCCGGACCGCGCAGGAGATTGCGCGCTGCGAGCATCGACACCAGAAGAATCAGCAGGCAGCTGAAATAGAAAGCTCGGGGCGAACCCAGCGAAATGCCCATGATCTCGGGTGAGGGAATGAGCATTCCCCGATTCCCGCCGGTCACCGACGACCATCGCATGATCACCTGTTCGATAATGATCGAGAATGCCAGGGTTGCAATCGCCATGTAGATACCGACGAGACGCAATACCGGCAGCACCAGAATTGAACCAATGACCCCGGTGACCAGCATGGCCGTGGGCATGGCGAGCAGTAACGGCCAGCCCTGACTCAGCAGGAATCCGTGTGCGTAGGCGCCGATGGCAAGAAACGCAGCGTGCCCAAGGCTGACCTGGCCGGTAAATCCAGTCAGTAGCATCAGTCCAAGCCCCGCGATGGCATAAATGAAAACGAAGGTCATTTCACCAATGTAAAACCGGCCCAGGAAAAAGGGAGCAGCGAGCAGGAGCGCCAACAGCAGCGCATACCAGATCACGTCGATGCGATCTCTGAACAGCCGGATGTCGTATTCGTATCGGGTCTTGAGCAGGAAGCGCATGATTCAGACCTTTTTGCGCTGCATCGTTGAGAACAGCCCCTCGGGACGGACAACCAGAACCAGGAGCAGAATCAGGTAGGCCACTGTGTCCGAGAAACCAGGGGGCAGGTACAAGCCTGCGAATTGCTCTGCGACGCCGACCACGAGACCGCCGATGATCGCGCCGGGAAGACTGCCAAACCCGCCCACAATAGCAGCCGCAAAGGCCTTGACGCCCAAAAAGCCCAATTGTGGTTCAACCAGCGAAATCGGTGCAATCAACGCGCCGGCGAGCGCCGCGATCATTGCTGAAATCGCCCAGACGAGGGAAAAGATGCGCTTGACGGGAATCCCCACAAAATAGGCCGCCAGCTGATTCTCCGATGTGGCCTGCATGGCGATGCCGACCCGGGAAAAGCGGAAAAAGAGATACAGGACGACACACAGGGTCACGGTGCCCACCATGATGGCGATATTCTCGTAACCCATCACCACGCCCCCAATCTGCACCACCTCCCCCGCATACGGTGTTGTCACGCTGCGTGGGTCACTGCCCCAGATCGCCCCGGCGACTGCGCGCAACAAGAAGCCCAGCCCAATAGTCAGCATCAGGGTGGCAAAGGGTGGTTCGCCGATCATGCGTCGCATGAAAATGCGTTCCAGAATGACGCCGAAAATCGCCATGACAACCAAGGTGGCCAACAGCCCTGGCACGAAGGGCCATGCGAGCACGTCGAGAAAGGTGTAGGCGAAAAACGCGCCGAACATCATGATGTCGCCCTGGGCGAAATTCACGAGCTCGGTCGCTTTGTAAATCAACACGAACCCCAGGGCGATGAGACCGTACACGCACCCCTGCGAGAGCCCGCTGACCAAGAGTTGTAAGAATTCAGTCACGGCTGGCTTGGCCCCTCCTGACGGACGCTGAGAGCAATTTCTCCCGGCCGAGGGAACACTCGACACGGGATGATTGGGGACAGTAAGCGATCGCCCGGGCGGTTGCAATGTGAATGCGGGCAAAGGATGGGTGCACCCGCGCGATACGAGTTTCTCGCCTGGAACCACGGATATCAGTTTCCGCTTGGAACGAGAGAATGTCAGCTGACCTCATGAGGGCCGCCGTTCGTGCTGTGCCGCGACGATCGGCGGCTCATCCTCCGGTCTATCTATTCAGTCGGTTCCGCCAGCGCCTCGCACAGCGGCACGTTGTCATTGACAATCCGAACCAGTTCAATTGTGCCACTCTCACCGATGCTCGGCAGATCATAGTCCAGGGTTGCGTTCTCGCAGTCGGTGAATTCGATCACCATCGAGCCGTAATCTGCTTCCTGAACAATCTCCGCCTCCGGATCGTTGAAAATCCCACCGGAGGTCAGCTCGACATTGAGGGTGACAATGTTGCCGTCCCACTCTCCCAGCGCGGTCAACCATCGGTGGCCGGGCTCGCCAAGGTCAGCCTCCACCTCAGCTGCCGGTCGCTCGGTGTCAAATGTGAAGTACGTAAGGAAGAAGAGTTCTACCTCCGGAAACACCACGAACGAGAACCCCTGCCCGGCAGTGGCGGGATCGAACCAAACGTCGTTTAGGCCCGCGTTGATTTGGAAAGTGGGCTCTTCGTCCAGTGTCCACTCCACGGTCAGGCCACCTGGCCTCATCAGGCGAGCATTGTCGGCAACGGTTTCCTCCCGCACGGCAAATAGCCAGCCGTTGTTGGCTTCACCGTCCACCCAGGCCTGCACGTCTGCCAGCAAGCCTGAGTTAAGAGAGCCGTCGGCCGTGTCCATTTGTACATTAAAATTATCGGTACTGGGTAATGACGCGGTCGCGCTGGGTGAGGCCTGCGCGTCAGGCTGATTGTTCCAGTTGACGCCCGAGGTTGTTGAGCCACCACCGCAGGCGGCATTCTTCTCCGGGTCGGCGCCAGAGCCTTCCGACCAGCTTGAGTTAACGCGGAATACTTCGAGGGTCGCCTCCTTCCGACCTTCCTTGCGAACACGCGACTGCCGGATGTCCAAGCTCACGCGCGTTACCGTAGCACCCTGCGGAATCTCTGGTAGTGAATATTCGATCAAGCCTCGACGCGTCGTGGAGGTCCCTCCCTGATTCCCGATACAGATATCGCTCCAGTTGCCACCATTTGCCGAGGCATTGTCTCCGTAAATGGTGGCCTCGGCGACGGCAAAACCGGAACCGCTGGAGTCTTGCGCCACGGACACCCGGGGCAAGCTGTTGAAACCGATAAAAATTGCCATCAGGGCAGAAACGCGAGCAATTTTTGACACTGTTGAATCCTTGTGGCCTGTTTTACAACTAGTTTATGGCATGTGCGTGCCTGAACCCGTGAATTTGATGTGAAGGCCGCGTGAAAATTCCCTGTTTTCTAAACATATTGACGCTCTTCATCCCTGTGCGGTTGCTTTTTAATTAATCAATTAATTAATATAAGCCGGGCATGGACACAACAATCAACAAAATCAGGAAAACCGCCGGGCGCAGACCGTGTGACCGGGATGCTCTGCCAAGCCGAATTCGGCTACTCGATGTGGCAGAGGAACTTTTTGCCGACCAGGGATACGCCGCGACCTCGATCCGCGAGGTGGCTGAGCGCGCGAATGTTAATCCCGCCATGATTCACTACCACTTCGGATCCAAGCATGAACTCATGGGGGCAGTACTCGATCGGGCTTTGAAACCCCTGATGCGAATCATCGCGCAGCACAATTCGGAAGGTTCGACAGACCTCGTCCAGGTGGTCGGACGCATGTTCGACATGGCCAACAGCCACCCCGCGATTCCCCGGCTTCTGGTTCGCGAAGTCATGCTGTCTGGCGGGCCTCTGAGGGAACGATTTGTCAAACACTACGCACCGAGACTGGGCGGCGCACTGCCGGCTCTGATTGCAAAGCAGCGCGATTCTGCGGCGCTTGACAAGGCGCTTGAACCCGGTCCACTGGCAATTATGCTGCTGAGCCTGGCCATTTTTCCGCACGTCGCCAAGCCACTTTCCGAGCGAGTGCTGACACTCGATGTCAGTGGCGAGGACCAGGATCGCTACCGGGAGCAGTTAGCGCTATTCATCCGCAAGGGTATCGCACCATGAGTTCCATACGATGCGCGACGCTGATATACCTGGCGCTACTCGTAAGCGCCTGTGAGAAAGAAAAAAACGACTTCATGGTGGGTACGCTCGAGCGGGATCGTATCGAACTCAGGGCGGAGACCAATGAACCTATCACCGCCATCGAAGTGGCGGACGGTACGTCTGTCAAGCCCGGCGAACTAATCCTCACCCAGGACTCCCGTCGACAGAACGCGTTGTTGTTGAAGACTCAATCGGAACGGGACCAGATCAAGGCAAGGCTGGATGAGTTGCTCAGGGGACCGAGAGGCGAAACCATTCGCAAGTCGCGGGCGCAACTGGAGGCCAGCAAGGTGGCAGAGAGCAATGCCTTGGCTGATTTCGAGCGGGCGCAATCGATATTCGACCGGGGTCTATCCAACCAGGCCGAACTTGATCACGCAAGAGCAAGGTGGGAGAGTAGCCAGGCCCGGTCCAAGGCTGACTTCGAGGCGCTCTCGACCCTGCTTAATGGCACGACGCCGGAGGAACTCCGACAGGTGGAGGCTGCACTTGCAGCCGCAGAGGCCCAGGCGGCCTTTATTCAGATCAGCGTTGAAAGACAGGACCTGCGCGCTCCCGTGGCCGGTGTCATCGACAAAATTCTCGTGGAGTTGGGAGAACGCCCACCCGCCGGGTCGACCCTGGCCATATTGCTGGCCAGTGCGCGCAGCTATGCACGTGTCTATGTTCCACAGCATCTGCGTTCACGGATCAGCGCCGGAGATCGCCTCGAAATTCGAGTCGATGGCGTCAACCATCCCCTTGAAGGCCGAGTTCGCTGGGTCTCTGCAGATGCCAGCTTCACGCCCTATTTCGCGCTCACTGAGCACGATCGTTCTCGATTGAGTTATCTTGCGGAAATCGACCTGTCCGATGCTGGCCATTTACCGACGGGCCTGCCCCTGCAAGCGATTATGGTCCCCTGAGGGTGGCGACCGATTATGCCATCAAGGCCACAGGGCTAAGCAAAACCTTCGGGTCAAAGCGTGCGGTTCACAAGCTCAACTTGGCAGTTCCGCGAGCAGGAATCTTCGGGTTCCTGGGACCCAACGGGTCTGGAAAATCAACCACCATCCGCATGCTTTGCGGCCTGCTTACGCCCACGGCTGGAGACATATCCGTTTTGGGATATGAAGTCCCGCGCGATACCGAAACATTGCGACGCAAGGTCGGCTACATGACACAGAAGTTTTCACTGTACGAGGATCTCAGCGGCCAGGAAAACCTAGGATTCATCGCCGAAATCTATGGCCTGGAGAGAAAGCTTCGGAAGCAGCGCATCAGCGAAAATGCCGAACGTTTCAATCTCTCTTCACTCTTGTCACAAAGAGCGGGCAGCCTTAGCGGAGGTGAAAAGCAGCGGCTTGCGCTGGCGGCCGCCACCTTGCATGAACCGAGCCTGCTGTTTCTGGATGAGCCCACCAGTGCCGTAGACCCCGAAAACCGCAGGGCCTTCTGGGAAAGCCTTTTTGACCTCGTTGATGAAGGCACGACCATCCTCGTGTCAACGCATTACATGGATGAGGCAGAACGCTGTCATCAGCTCGCGATACTTGACCACGGTGCCATGGTTGCCTCGGGCAGTCCCGCCGAACTCGCCGAGAAAATTGACGCGCAGGTGGTGCTCCTGAACACCTCGCAACCCCGTCGCGCGGGCAACCTGTTGCGCACCTGCAGCCGGGTGCACAGCGTCGCACAAATCGGACGGCAACTGCGCATCCTGATTTCCTCCAGCGAACAAAGGGCACAGGACTTGGTCACTCGAACTGTCAGCGAAGCCGGACTGGATATCGAAGACTGCGGGCTGGACCACCCCAACCTGGAGGATGTTTTTGTGGCCGCCACCCGGGAAGCAGTGGTCACGTGAGAGCGCTACAACGCATCATGGCCGTGGTTCGAAAGGAATTTCGTCAGCTCAGACGTGACCGCCTCACCTTCGGCATGATTGTGGGCATACCGGTGATCCAATTGCTGCTGTTCGGGTACGCCATCAACTTCGACGTGCGCCATTTGCCTGCCGGCGTTGCAGACCTCTCTTCCACCAGCGCTTCCCGGCAGATGGTCATGGATCTCGGCATGTCCCAGGTGATCGACCTTGTACAAAGCGCAGGTTCCGCTGCGGAATTGGAAGACCTGTTGCGACGCGGGGAAATAACGGTAGGCGTCTTCATCCCCCCGGATTTCGAACAGCGCAGGGACCAACGTCAACGCGCCGCCGTGCAGATCCTCGCTGATGGATCCGACCCTGTCGTGCAGAGTGCCGTTGCCCTGCTCGGACAGCCCGCGCGGACATCACCCTATGAGGACCGGCCACCCCTGGTCGAAATTCGCAATTATTACAATCCCGAGCGTCGTTCACCTGTCAACACCGTACCCGGCCTGATCGGCATCATCCTGACGCTGACGATGACCCTTTTTACAGCCGTTGCCATCGTCCGAGAAAAGGAGAGAGGCAACCTGGAATTACTGATCACGACCCCCATCAGGACACATGAGCTCATGTTGGCCAAGATACTGCCCTACGTGCTGATAGGACTGATACAGGTCAGCCTGGTGTTGTTTCTGGGGCGCTGGCTGTTCGAACTGCCGATTCGTGGGAGCCTGGCAGACGTTTACGCGGTATGCCTTGCGTTCGTGGTCGCCAATCTGGCCCTGGGACTGATGATATCCACCATAGCAAGCAACCAGTTCCAGGCCATGCAAATGACGTTTTTCATCCTGCTTCCCTCGATACTGCTCTCGGGATTCATGTTTCCGTTTGCGGGCATGCCGGTGTTGGCGCAGTGGATTGCCGAGTTTCTGCCCATGACGCATTTCATGCGATTGATCAGGGGCGTGGTGCTGCGTGGCGCCACGGTGGGCGAGATGATCGGAGAACTGGCTGTTCTCGGCATTTTCATTGTGGTCGCCATGAGCTTTGCGACCTTGAGATTCAGAAAGCGCCTCGATTGAAAACCTAGCTTTTGGTGCGAATGTTGTTGGCCAGGCGCAGGCGGTCGGCAAGAAGCTCCATGACATGCAGGCTGAATTCAGGATATTCCCGAATCAGGTCCAGGAAACGGTTTCGCTCGATGGGAACCAATTTGCAATCCGTCTTCGCTTTCGCCGTGGTCATTCGGCTTGCAGGATCCACCATGGCCATTTCGCCCACTGACCCATTCACCACTTCCACACCCAGAGGCTCGCCCTGGACGGACAGGCCAACTTCACCCTCGGCGATAAGATACATCTTCGAGGCGGCCTCGCCTTCCTGGAAAATGACATCACCCGCCGAGAAGGATTCACGTTCGGAGAATCGGCGAATAATTATTTCAATGTCCAAAACATCTACTCCAAACCAGGCGGACCACAAAAACCCGGGGAAGCGGCCGTGGGCTTGACACTGGGCCAGTGTACTGCCGGCGAATCGATCCGGGAATCCATTGCCCTGAATGACCTGCTGGCCGCGTTACGCTGGGCCCGAAAGGCCTGCGCCAGTATATCGCAGCCTGTCTGCAGTGTCTCCGTTCAGGATGGCGGGCGAACTTCAGCTTTCATAAACCGAGCAGATCAAAACTGTCCCCGTAACCCAAACACAAAATTTCGACCGATCTGCGGCGCCTGGTCTTTGAGGAATGAGCTGTGGTTACGCACATCCTCATTCAACACATTGTTGCCCTTGCCGAAGATGTCCCAGGTGGAGCGGGCCCCGATGGGTAGGCGATAACTCAGATCCAGGTTCAACAGGTCATAGCCAGGAGTCGGCGTCTCGTATTCAGCCACGCGATCCTGACGGGAAGCACGCACCCAGCTCAGGTTGGACGACCAGCGGTCGAGGTGCCATTCGACACCTACACCCAGCCGGGATGGCGGGACACGGGGTACATTCGAGTGATCGTCGAACTCCGCTCTTACGACGTCGCCGAAGCCAAATATCTGCCAATGGCCATGTAAAAATTCGCCGAGGTCCAATCGGACTTCGATCTCCCCTCCCCAGAAATCGGCATCCTGTTGCGACCACTCACGCACCGGCAATCCGTCTTCTTCTTCACCGGAATCTTGTTCAAAAATGTAGTTGCTGAAAGCGTCGTAAAACATCGAAATCGAGGCGGTGAATGGCCCGTCGTGCAGGCGATAACCGATTTCAAAATGCTCGTTACGCTCTTTGGCCAGGTTCGGATCGCCTATTTCAAAGGTCTGCGTCGCCGCATGAGGACCGCTGGAGAAGAGCTCCTGGTCACTGGGGGCCCTCGAAACAGAGGCCATCCTCAGACTGACATGGCTTCGCTTGCTGAGATGCCATATTGCGCCTGCAGACACGCTAAAAGGGCTGATACGGCGTCGCTGCATGCCACCGTCTCCCTCGTGCGCCTCTTCTTCGTCATCATCATGGTGATCATGGCCTTCATTGGCTTGAGCCTGGATCTCGACGTCCTCGTAGCGTATCCCCAACTCCAGTTGCAGATTTCCGAACTCAGCCTGCTCGAGCCAGAATACCGCCAGGGTGCGAGTCTCGGAAGGTGGCACAAAGGCCTCTTCCCCGATCGCGGTAAAGTCCCGGTAGGTCCATTGCAACCCAAGCGCTCCGCGCCATGCGCCCCATGGTGCATGGGTCAGTTCGACACGGCTGTCCAGGGTGTCGCCCTCGAAGAAGGTACCGACCTCTTCTCCCTCAAACTCGGTATGTTCATAGTTGGTTTGAGTGACTAATACTTTCAGTTCATCAAAACCCCGCATCGGTTGTTGGCCATGGAGTTCAAAATCGTATCGGTCCTGTGCGAGATCGATGGTGACATTTTCCTCTTCTTCCTCCTCTTCTTCGTGTTCCTCGTGTTCTTCCTCATGCTCTTCGCCATGCCCATGACCATGGGCACCGGGGATGCCATAGTCTGAATCATAGCCGGTCCAGGATGCGCCAAATCGCCACTTATTGCCGATCCAGGAAGCGCCCAGCGCGCCGCCATGGTTGTCCAGAAAGCTGTTTTCGAGGATACCCGTGATCTCCTCCCCGTACGCGTCATGATCGTCACCCGAGTCATGGTCGTCTTCGTGCTCTTCTTCCGGGTAGAGCTCGGCGGCACCAGGGATCTCGTAGTCATCGGTGGTTCGGTCAAAAGCACTGGCGTGAAAAGCAAATGCACCACTGCCAGCATCCAGCCTTGCCGCCAGGAAACGCTGATCTGCGGCAGAATCGCCCTGTGCGATGATACGTCCCTCTACGCCTTGCTCGGGCAGGCTTTTGGGAACCGTGTTGGTGACGATATTGACAACGCCACCAATTGAGCCTGAACCATACAGCAGGGTCGCTGGCCCTCTGAGCACTTCGATCTGGTCAGCCATGAAGGGCTCCACGGCTACGGCATGGTCCTGGCTGACCGCTGACGCATCACTGGCCGTCACGTTGTTGAGCAGCACGCCAACGCGCGCGCCTGAGAGGCCACGAATCACCGGACGACCCACGTTCTCTCCGAAGCTGGCGTTGGACATGCCCGGCATCACGGACAACGTTTCGCCGAGGTTGTTAGACAATTGTCGGTTGAGTTCGGCGCCCCTGAGCACGCTGGCTGACCGCGTCATCTCCACCACGTTGCGCGCCAGCGGTGTCGCTGTCACTACCACTTCTTCCAGCACGTCGTGGAGATGATCGTCATGCGATCGCTCCTGAGTGTCCTCGACCGTCGACGCAGAATCCTGCGCGAAACCACTTCCACAATATGCACACAGCGCACAGCAGAGCACTGCACGCACCAAAACTCCAATCAATTGACCACACATAAAAGACGCCCTCTCCAGACTCCAAACCCATTCGAATTAAAGTGCGCCGGCAGGCGCGAAAGGCTCAGGGTGAGAGCGGTGGAGCTCGGGGCGATCGCCCCCAAACCAGGGTTGAGGAGTATGCTGCGGGCGACACGGAGAAAACGACCTGCGCCCCCTCGCGGAGCCAGTTGAGGCCAGATCGCACATCGGTCGAGATGAGCGACTCTGCCGCTGGTGAACAGCCATCGCAGGTGAGGGACACATGATCGCCCCCGACGTGTTGCACATCGTGCACCGCGCCCGTGACGTCGCCCGTCATCAGCAGTATGATCAGTATGAATTGAAGTCTTGCGGCCAAGCTTTGACCCTGTCGTCAGTGTTCAATCCGTTGTGATGGCTTCTCAGCCCCCAAGCGGGATGAGATGTTAGCAAGAGACGACATTATTGTCACGCGCCGTCGGAGAGTTAAATTGCCCAATTTGTCGTGTCAGTCCAAGCGCTGAGTAGCTATAATCTCTCGTTCTACCCGAAGTGCGGATCCTCGTATGAATGAGCCAGCTACACAACGTGAAATCATGGAATACGATGTCGTCATCGTCGGAGCGGGTCCGGCAGGTCTCGCCTGTGGGCTCAAATTGCGCCAACTTCGCGAGGACCTGAGTGTCGCCATCATTGAAAAAGGTGCTGAAATCGGCGCCCATATTCTCTCCGGCGCAGTGATCGAGCCAGAACCCCTGGACGAGTTACTGCCAGGATGGCGAGAGGCGCCTCCGCCAGTGTGCGTGGAGGTCAGTCGGGATGAATTATGGTATCTCCGACCTTCGGGTTGCACGCGCCTGCCCACGCCACCGCAACAGCGAAACCACGGCAATTTCATCGTCTCACTGGGCGCAACATGTCAATGGCTCGCCAACCATGCGGAAAACGCCGGCGTCGATATTTTTCCGGGATTCGCGGCAGCGGATATTCATTTCAATGCTGATGGATCCGTGGGCGGTGTCATTATCGGTGACATGGGCGTTGCTCGGGACGGGACCCATAAAGACGCCTTCATCGAGGGCATCGCCATTCAAGCGCCGGTGACCATTTTTGCAGAAGGCTGCCGGGGTCACCTGAGCAAGCGCCTGATTGCGCACTATGGGCTGTCCCAGCACAGTGACCCGCAAACCTACGGTGTGGGCATGAAGGAGCTCTGGCAATTGCCTGAAGGCCGCGGCCGCCCCGGATTGGTGCAGCACACCATGGGCTGGCCGCTGGACTCGGACATTTATGGCGGCAGCTTCATTTATCACCTCGATAATGATCGACTGGCGATTGGTTTCGTTTGCGGCCTGGATTACACAGACCCTGACTTCATGCCCTTCGAGGCCTTTCAGCAACTCAAACATCACCCCATGATCAAAGCAATGCTCGAGGGCGGAGAGATCATTTCCAGCGGGGCGCGTGCACTCGTCGAGGGGGGGTTCCAATCCCTGCCCAAGCTCGAAATGCCCGGAGCATTGTTGATCGGCGATGCTGCTGGCACGCTCAACGTGCCGAAGATCAAGGGCACGCACCAGGCGATGCGCAGCGGCATGCTCGCTGCTAAACATGTGGCGGAAACGCAGTCGAGCGCAGGCTTCGACGCGGCATTGCGGGCCTCGCCCGTGGTCGCTGAACTCCGCAAGGTGCGCAATATTCGTCCTGGTTTTCAAAAAGGGCTCTGGCGAGGACTGCTGACCGCAGCCATCGAGACCGTTACCGCGGGACGACTGCCGAGAACGCTGTCCAATCATGCAGATCATTCGGTGCTCGAACGCGTGAACGCGCACAGCTCCCCAAATCGGCATTGGGTAGGTCGCGA